>CAJFNY010000095.1 GCA_904395865.1 uncultured Oscillospiraceae bacterium | reverse complement strand
GGGCGTCTACGTCCACATCCCCTTCTGCCGCAGCAAGTGCGAGTACTGCGACTTCTACTCCCTGGGCGGCGGCCGCAGCAAGGAGCTCATGGACCGCTATCTCCATGCGCTCGTCACCCACATCCGCGAGGCCGGCGCCCTGGCGCCGGACTACACGGTGGACTCCGTGTACTTCGGCGGCGGCACGCCGTCCTTCTTCGGGGCCGACGGCCTCAAGCGCATCCTGGCGGAGCTGGACCGGCGCTTCAGCCTGAGCAAGGACTGCGAGGTGACGTTCGAGGCCAACCCCGACTCAGTCAACGGCATCACCCTGCGCAAGCTGCGCGCCGCCGGCTTCAACCGCATGAGCCTGGGCGTCCAGAACGACACCGACGAGGTCCTCAAGGCCCTGGGCCGGCCCCACACGTACGAGCAGGCCGTCCAGGCCCTGGAGAACGCCCGGAGCGCCGGCTTCGAGAACATCTCGGTGGACCTGATGTTCGGCCTGCCCAACCAGACCCGGGAGCGGTGGATGAACACCCTGCGCCACGTGCTGGACCTGAAGCCGGACCACATCTCCTGCTACGGCCTGAAGGTGGAGCCGGGTACGCCGCTCTACACGTACCGCGACGGCGCCAACCTCCCCGACGACGACGCCCAGGCCGACATGTACCTCTACGCCGTGGAGACCCTGGAGAACTTCGGCTACGGCCAGTACGAGATCTCCAACTTCGCCCGGGAGGGCATGGCCTGCCGCCATAACCTCAAGTACTGGACCGGCGGCGAGTATCTGGGCTTCGGCCCGTCGGCCGCCTCGGACTTCGCCGGCAAGCGGTACACGGCCAGGGCCGACCTGGAGACGTACATCCAGGGCGTCCTGGAAGGCGGCGTCATCCTCTCGGAGTGCGAGACGATTGCGCCCCGGGAGCGGGCCGGGGAGTACCTGATGCTCCGGCTGCGGATTGCCCAGGGCATCGCCGCCGAGGAGTACACCGGCCGCTTCCTGCTGCCCTTCGAGCCGCTGGAGAAGGCGCTGGAGCTGTACGCCTCCAAGGGCCTGGCCGTCCGGGAGGAGGGCCGCTGGCGCCTGACGCCCCGGGGCCTGCTGCTGTCCAATCAGATCATCGGCGTGCTGCTGGAACTCCAGGAGCGGTCGCAGCCCCTGACCCGCAAGCACTGAGGGCCAGATGTTGTGCTGCGGACAGGGGCGGGGCACAAGTTTGCCGTAGAACGCGAAAAAGTTGCAAAATCCGGTTGACAGCCGGACAATCCATACGATATAATATCTTTCGTATCCGCCCCGGAGGGGGCTTTTTGCAATGGTTCGCTGCGGCCGCACTGGGCGGCTGTCGAGCATGATTCTGTACAGGAGGTGTACCCACATGGCTACCGTTCGTACCTACCAGCCCAAGAAGCGCTATCGCTCCAAGGTCTGCGGCTTCCGCAAGAGAATGTCCACCGCCAACGGCCGCAAGGTCCTGGCCCGCCGCCGCGCCAAGGGCAGAGCCAAGCTGAGCCACTGAGCCCGGACCGCAGAATCCAGCTCGAACAGCGAGTTTTGAGGGGTGAATGGAAGGCAATTCTGTTCGCCCCCTCCGTTTATGCCCTGCCGCTCTGGGGAGGCACAGCCCATGGAGTTTTCCCAGTCGCTGAAGCAGAACCATCTGTTCCGGCGGCTCTACCGCCGCGGCGCCAGCGCCGCGAACCGATATCTCGTCCTCTACTGCCGCAGGAACGGCAGCGGCGGCAACCGTGTGGGCCTGACCGTCTCGGCCAAGCTGGGACATGCCGTGGTCCGCAACCGCCTGCGCCGCCGCCTGCGGGAGATCTACCGGCTCCATGAGGGGGCCTTCTGCCGCGGCTACGACATCGTGGTCGTGGCCAGAGGCCGTGCTGTGGACGCGGAATACCGGCAGCTGGAGCAGGCGTATCTGGCCCTGGCCGGCAAGCTGGGGCTTTTGCAGGAGGCAGAGCCATGAAACGGGTGCTGCTCGCCATAATCCGATTCTATCAGAAGCAGATATCGCCGGCGTTCCCGCCCCGCTGCCGCTTCTCGCCCACGTGTTCCCAGTACGCGCTGGAGGCCATCGGGAAGTACGGCGCCTGGAAGGGCGGCTGGCTGGCGTTCCGGCGGCTTCTGCGGTGCCAGCCCTTTTACAAGGGAGACTATTTCGACCCGGTCCCCTGAGGCGCGGCCTCGGCGGTCCATGACGAAAGGAAGAATACTTTGAATTCTGTTGCCGACATCATCCGCGTACCGTTTGGCTACGTGCTGGAGTGGCTCTACCTGCTGACGGACAACTACGGCCTGGCGCTGATCCTCTTCGCCGTGGCCATCAAGCTGATCCTGCTGCCCGTCAGCGCCAAGAGCAAGAAGAGCATGATGAAGATGTCCCGCCTGGCCCCGCGGCTCAAGAACCTGGAGGCCAAATACGGCGACGACAAGGCCCGGTATCAGACCGAGGTCATGAAGCTCTACAAGAAGGAGGGCGTCTCCACCACCGGCGGCTGCCTGTGGTCGTTCGTGCCGCTGCTGATCCTGATCCCGCTGTATCAGGTCATCCGGGAGCCCATGGTCTACATGATGCACCTGACGGCCGAGCAGGCGGCGCAGATCGTGGAGGTCATCAGCGGGCATGTGGAGCTGGGCGCCACCGAATACTACCGCCAGCTGGCCGCCTGCACGTACCTGGGCGACTACCTGCCGGAGATCCGGGAGGCCATCCCGGCGCTGGCCAACGCCACGCTGAACCCCATCAACTTCGACTTCCTGGGCATCAATCTGGGCCTGGTGCCGTCGTGGCGCTTCTGGGCCATGACCGGCTGGGCGGAGATCGGCCTGTTCCTGATCCCGGTGCTGTCAGCGGCGTTCAACTGGCTGTCCATGTGGGCCACGCAGAAGTTCAACGCCACCGTGGCCACCAACAACAAGGGTGAGCAGGACAAGGACGCGGCCTCGGCCGTCAATCAGTCCATGAAGTCCATGAACATCATCATGCCGCTGATGACCCTCTGGATCGGCTTCAGCATGCCGGCCGGCATCTCCATCTACTGGATTGCGCAGGCGCTGTTCGGCGTCGTTCAGGACTTCTTCCTGACGAAGCACTACCGGAAGGTCTACGATGCCGAGGATGAGATCCGCCGCCGGGAGGCGGCCGAGGAGGAGGCCCGCGAGGCCGAGCGGGAGCGCATCCGCGCCGAGCGCCGCGCCAAGATGGGCGACGTGGCCGACCCGAACACCTCCAAGAAGAAGCTGGCCGCCAAGGAGAAGGCCGAGCGCGGTCCCGCCGTGGAGGGCAAGCTGAAGCCGGAGGAGCGGGAGGCCCTGCGGGCCGCCCGGGAGAAGAGCGACGAGGATCGCCATTTCTCCGGCATTGAGGACCGGCCCTTCTGCCGCGGCCGGGCGTATAAGCCGGTGCGTTACGGACGCGACACCAGCGGCCCCGGCGGCTACGATTTGAGTGATGAAGTCCGTGCTGCGGCGGACGCCGCGGCTCTGCCCGATGACGAGCTGGAAGACGAGCTTCTGACGGCCGCTGAGGCGCCTGCCGGCGACGCAGCGGAGTCCGCCGCTGCCGCCGACGACGGCGCGGACAGCGCCGCATCGGGTACCGATTGAGGCAAGGAGCGTTCATATGGAAAAGTTTATCATCACCACCGGCAAGACGCTGGACCTGGCCATCGCGGCCGCTCTGGAGGAGCTGAAGATGGACCGAACCAGCGTTTCCGTGGAAGTTCTCGAGCAGCCGAAGTCGGGCTTCCTGGGCTTTGGCGCGCAGCCGGCCAAGGTCAAGGTGACGTACGAAGCCGATGAGGAGGTGGCGGTGCCGGCAGCGGCGCTGTCGTCGGCCTCCCGGAGCAAGCCGAAGCCGTACGTCCCCAAGAGCCAGCGGACCGAGGCCCCGAAGGAGGCGGCGAAGCCGCGCCCCGAGCCGGCCAGACAGGAGCCGCCCAAGGTGGAAGCGGCGGAGCCGGCCAAGGCCCGCCAGGAGGCACCCAAGGCTCCGAAGGCGCCCAGGGATGAGGCGCCCAAGGCGGCCCCCAAGGAGTCCCGGCCGGCGCCGGAGCCCAAGGAGTATCCTGTGGCGCAGCCCGGCTCCGTGGAGGAGCGGATCGAGCAGTTCCTCAAGGGCCTGCTGGAGCAGATGGGCTCCGATGCGGTGCCCCACGCCGTCAAGAACGGTGAGGACGCCTATGCCGTCGATCTCGTGGGCCCCAGCCTGGGTCTGCTGATCGGCCACCGGGGCGAGACGCTGGACGCCATTCAGCACCTGGCCAACTACGTCATCAACCGCAACGCCAGCAAGCGCATCCGCGTCAACGTGGACGCCGAGAGCTACCGGCTCAAGCGGGAGGAGTCCCTCCAGCGTCTGGCGCAGAAGGTGGCCGGCAAGGTGGTGCGCTACCGCCGGAACATCACGCTGGAGCCCATGAACGCCTATGAGCGCCATGTGATCCACGCGGCCCTGCAGGACACGCCGGACGTGACGACGTACTCCACGGGCACGGAGCCCAACCGCCGGATCGTCGTGGCGTACAGCCGCTACAAGAGCACGGAAAAGTAAACGAATGCCCCGGGCTGCGGCCCGGGGCATTTTCGCGGAAAGGAGCGGAGCGGTGGAAATTCTCTGGAAGGACGCGGCCGCCGTCGTGTGCCTGAAGCCGGCGGGCTGCCCGTCCCAGGACGAGCCGGGCGGCATGCCGGGCCGGCTTCGGGAGGCCCTGGGCGGCGAGATCTGGGTGGTGCACCGGCTGGACCGGCCGGCCGCCGGCGTCATGCTCTTCGCGCGCACCCGGGAGGCCGCGGCCTTTTTCAGCGAGGCCATCCGGGAGGGCCGGCTGGAGAAAACGTACCTGGCCGCCCTGCGGGGCCGGCCGGCGCAGCCCGGCGGCAGGCTGGAGGATCTGCTGTACCACGATCCCCGGCGGAACAAGACCTTCGTGGTGGATCGGAAGCGCCGCGGCGTCCGGGAGGCGGCGCTGGAGTACGAGACCGTGGCCGTGGCCGGGGACGATGCGCTGGTGCGCGTCCGGCTGCTGACCGGCCGGAGCCACCAGATCCGCGCCCAGTTCGCCGCCCGTGGGACGCCGCTGCTGGGGGACGGTCCCTACGGCGGCGGTCGCGGCCCGCTGGGCCTCTGGTCGGCGGAGCTGTCCTTCCCGCTGCCGGGCGGCGGCAGAAAAACGGTGGCGGCACTGCCGCCGGCAGCGCCGCCATGGGATCGGTTCGGGTTGGCCGGATTGGAGAATGCCTGACCGGCAGATGCCTCACTCCGGATCGGCCGACGGGCGGAGCAGCGACATGAACATCCGGGCGGCCGCCGTAGGCGCGACGCCCCGGAGGGTGCACAGCTCCACGCTTCTCGGCGGGATGGGCTCGGCCGTCCGCAGCTTGCGGATGACGCCCCGTGCCAGCGTGGAGCTGGAGAGCTCCTCGGTGACGATGGCGACGCCCAGGCCGATGCGGGCCAGGGCGATCTGCAGATCGTGGGTGCCCAGCTCGAAGGCCGGCCGCAGCTGCACGCCCTGCTCCAGGAAGATCCGCTCCAGATAGCGCCGGGAGCTGGCGTTGTGGTCCAGCAGGATCAGCGGAAGCCGGGCCAGCTCGGCCAGCGTGTAACGGTGGGAAAAGTCACAGGGATAGTCGGGCGCGGCCACGAACACCAGATGGGTTTCGAAGCAGCGCCGGGCGTCGAACACCGCCGGGTCCGGCGCCTGGGAGGCGAACGCCACGTCTACCTGCCCCGACCGGAGCAGCTCCAGGACCCCCTGGCTGGTGCCGTTGCGGATCTCCAGCTCCACGGCCGGGTAGTCCTCGTGGAAAGCCTTCAGATACGGCAGCAGATACCGGCGGGTCAGGGTGTCGCTGGCGCCGATGGCCAGGTGGCCCAGCTCCAGGGAGCGGGCCTTCGTCAGCTTCGCCTCCCCGGCGGCCACGAGATCCATGGCCTTGGAGACGTAGTCGTAGAGCAGGCGGCCGTCGTCCGTCAGCGCGACGCCGCGGGCCGTCCGGGCGAAGAGCTTCGTCTGCAGCTGCTGTTCCAGCTGCTTGACGGACTGGCTGACGGCCGACTGGGAGATGTAGAGCCGCCGCGCCGCCCGGGAGATGCTGCCGGTCTCGGCCACGGTCCGGAAGACCCGGTAGAGCTCCAGCTTCACCGCCACAGCCGTCCCTCCTCACATGAGCGGCGAGAACAGCCGCAGAATCGAGCCCATCAGCCGCCGCGGCAGAGACCAGGAGCGGCACTCGGCCAGCGTCATCCGGTGGCAGACCGGGAACGTCTTCTCAAAGTCCTGGGCCACCTGGTCGATGCAGTCGGCCCGGAAGAGCCAGACGCCGTCCTCAAAGTGGAGGTACAGGCTGCGGAAATCGAAGTTCACCGTGCCCACCACGGCGTACTCCCCGTCCACGCAGAACACCTTCGAGTGGATGAAGCCCGGCGTAAACTCGTAGATCTGCACCCCCTGGGCCAGCAGGTCGGCGTAGTGGGCCCGGGTGACGGCGTAGACGTACTTCTTGTCCGGAATCCCGGGCGTAATGATCCGGATGTCGACGCCGTTTTTTGCGGCGACGCTCAGTGCGGAGATCATCTTGTCGCTGATGACGAGATACGGCGTCATGATGTAGAGCGACTGCCGGGCCTTCGTGATCAGGTTGAAAAACACCGTGTCCCCCACCGGCTCGCCGTCCAGTGGGCTGTCGGAGAAGGGCTGCACGTAGCCGTGGGGCATGTTGCTGACCCGCGGCGGCCGCGGCGGCTTGTAGAAGGAGACGGTCTCGTTCCAGCCGCGGATGTGGGCCCACATGGACAAAAACATGACGGTCATGGACCAGACGGCCTCACCGCGCAGGCGGATGACGCAGTCCTTCCAGTAGCCGAAGCGGCGCTCCACATTGATGTACTCATCGGCCAGGTTGACGCCGCCGGTGAAGCCCACCTCCCCGTCAATGATCAGGAACTTCCGGTGGTCACGGTTGTTGAGCCGGGAGGAGAGGATCGGAATGTACGGGTTGAAGACGCAGGCCTTGATGCCGATGGCCTCGAGCTTCTTATAGTACCGGCCGGGGAGCGTGGTGATGCAGCCGAAGTCGTCGTAGATCACCCGGACGTCCACGCCGGCGGCAGCCTTCTTCCGCAGGAGCGCCAGCATCTGATCCCACATTTTGCCGGTGTGGATGATGAAGTACTCGAGGAAAATGTATTTCTCTGCCCGCGCGATGGCGGCGAGCATGTCGCCGAAGGCCGCTTCGCCGCAGCCGTAGTAGGTGGTCTCCGTGTTTTCATAGACGGGGCAGCAGGCGCAGCTGGCCAGGTAGTTGGACTGGAGGGCCGCGTCGACGCTGATGGCGGCCTCCCGGCGGAGCACGTCGAGATTCTGGCTCAGGTTGTCCTGGTGGATCTGGCGGACGGCGTGCATCCGCCGCTTCAGCCGCCGGGAGAGCCGGTTGCCTCCGAACAGCAGATAGAACGAGATGCCGAACACCGGGAAGGCCAGGATCGGAATGATCCACGCGATCTTGTAGCCCGGGTCGGTGCGGTTGGAGACGATGACGATTACCGCCAGCCAGGCGAACACACTCAGAACGATGCGCAGCCAGCGGTAATACTCCGACAGGACGCCCACGCCCAGCGCCAGGGCGGCCACCTGGACCAGAATGCAGAGGGAAACCACCACCACCCGCTGGAACAGCAGCTTTGTATAGTTTTTCACGGCGACTCCTTTTCTCCCGGGCCGGCCGTACGGGGCTCCCGCACGGCCGGCTGTATCCTTTTCTTCATCTTACCACACATTGCGCCAAAAGAAAACCGATCTGCCGCAGAATCCGGAAAAGACGCGCCGCGGGCGGCACGCAAAAAAATTGCCGCGGCAGCAGCGGGAATTTGTGGGGAAATTCCTATACAAACCGCCGCCGGCCTGCTATAATAAAGGAGAATCCCTCTGCGCGCCCCGGCGCGCCGATTTCTGTGGAAAGGCAGGAAACTGTATGGCTGGCAGCTCCGTGGTGATCTTTGTCCCGGACGACACGTCCAAAACCGGCTTCGTCCGTCCGCTGATGCTTTCCCGCGTCATGGGCAGTCCGCTGCTCTCATGGCTGGTGTCCGCGCTGGCAGCACGGGGCTGCGGGCGGTTTTTCCTGGTCTGCCATGAGCAGTGGGCCGGCGAGGCCCGGGCCTGCTTCCCGTCCTCTGTGGAGCTGACGGTGGCCGGCAGCGTCGACGCGGCCGACCTGCTCCACGTCTTTCTCTCCACCGCGGAGGACGATGACGCGGAGACCATCGTCGTCACCGGCCCGGCGGTGTTCGTGTCCACGAGCCTGGCGTCCCAGGCCGACGTCATTCCCGCCCCCAGCTGCGTCTACCACGTGGCCCGGGAGGCGCTGATGGAGGCCCTGGACGAGAAATTCAGCTTCCTGGACTTCCTCCGCCAGCGGGGCAAGGCGTACGCCGACCGGGACGGCGTCTATTCCATCCGCTCCGGCGAGGAGCTGGCTGCCTGGCAGCCGGTGCTGAATCTGCAGCATCTGCATGACCTGGTCCGCGGCGGCGTGGAGATCTGGGACTATCAGAACTGCTACGTGGATCCGACGGTCCGCGTCGGCCGCGGCAGCGTGCTGATGCCGGGGACGATCCTGCGCGGCAGCACCGTCCTGGGGGAGGAATGCGTCGTCGGCCCCAACAGCCTGCTGGAGAACGTCACCGTCGGCGACCGGACGTCCATCAACGCCTCCCAGCTGTACGACGCCCAGGTGGGCAGCGACGTGCACGTGGGGCCCTTTGCGTACGTCCGCCCCGGCACCACCATCGGCGACGGCGTCAAGGTCGGTGACTTTGTGGAGATCAAGAATTCGAAGATCGGCGACGGGACGAAGGTGGCCCACCTGACGTACGTGGGCGACAGCGACGTGGGCCGCAACGTCAACTTCGGCTGCGGCACCGTCACGGTCAACTACGACCGGGTCAAGAAGTTCCGCACCACCATTGAGGACGACGCCTTCATCGGCTGCAACACCAATCTGGTGGCGCCCGTGACCGTCGGCCGCGGCGCCTACACCGGTGCCGGCTCCACGATTACGGACAACGTGCCCTCCATGGCTCTGGCCGTGGCCCGCGCCCGGCAGACGAACAAGCGCGACTGGGCCGCGCGGCACAAGCTGAAAAACAAGTGAGTTCCGGCCGCCGGCCGCACCGCAGCGTGCGGCCGGCGGCTTGGCTGCCCGCAGAGGCGGGCGGCGGTCCCCTGAAAACTATAAAAGAAAAGTAGAGAGGTACAGAACAAATGATCACGCACGGTAAAAATGTCAAGGTGTTCGCAGCCAATGCCAACCGCCCCTTCGCCGAGGGAGTCTGCCGCGCCCTGGGCATCCCGCTGGGCGACTGCACCGTCACCACCTTTGCCGACGGCGAAGTGTCCGTCACGATGAACGAGACGGTCCGCGGCTCCGATGTGTTCATCATCCAGCCTACCTGCAAGCCGGTCAACAACCACCTGATGGAGCTGCTCGTCATGATCGACGCCTGCCGCCGGGCCTCCGCCGGCCGGATCACCGCCGTCATGCCGTACTTCGGCTACGCCCGCCAGGACCGCAAGGCCAAGGGCCGCGACCCCATTTCGGCGAAGCTCGTGGCCAACATGATCACGTGCGCCGGCGCGCACCGGGTGCTGACCATGGACCTGCACGCCGCGCAGATCCAGGGCTTTTTCGACATCCCGGTGGACAACCTGCTGGGCAATCCCGTGTTCGTTCAGTACTACCGCAACATGTTCGAGGACACCAGCGACGTGATGGTCGTCTCCCCCGACGTGGGCAGCGTCGCCCGGGCCCGGGCATTCGCCGCCAAGCTGCACATGAACATGGCCATCGTGGACAAGCGCCGCCAGCGCGCCAACCAGTGCGAGGTCATGAACATCATCGGCGAGGTGGAGGGCAAGACGTGCATCCTCTTCGACGACATGGTCGACACGGCCGGCTCTCTGTGCAACGCCGCCAGAGCCGTCATCGAGGTGGGCGGCGCCAAGCGCGTGCTGGCCTGCGCCACCCACGGCGTCCTCTCCAGCCCGGCGGTGGAGCGCATCCAGGAGAGCCCCATCGAGGAGCTGATGTTCCTCAATACCATTCCGCTGCCCGAGGAGGCCAGAGGCACGAAGATCCGCCAGCTGGACGTGACGCCCCTGTTCGCCGAGGCCATCCGCCGTACGTACGACGAGGTCTCCATCTCGTCCCTGTTCTGAGCCATGCTGTTTCGCGCATCCCCGTGTCAGTGGCTGATCGTGGGCCTGGGCAACCCGGGCCCGCGGTATGAAGCCACCCGCCACAACGTCGGCTTTCGGGCCGTGGCCCGGCTGGCGTCCGACGCCGGCGTCCGGATCGACCGGGCCAAGTTCCACGCGCTGACGGCCAGGGCCACCGTGGCCGGCCAGCCGGTACTGCTGATGCAGCCGCAGACGTATATGAACGAAAGCGGCGTCGCCGTCCGGGAGGCCGCGGCGTTCTACAAGCTGCCGCCGGAGCGGGTCCTGGTGCTGTTTGACGACATCGACCTGGACGTGGGCCGGCTGCGCGTCCGGCGCAGCGGCTCCGCCGGCGGGCACAACGGCATCAAGTCCATCATCGCCTGCCTGGGCAGCCAGGAGTTTCCGCGGGTGAAGATCGGCGTCGGCGCCAAGCCGCACCCGGACTACGACCTGGCCGACTGGGTGCTCAGCCGCTTCACGCTTCCGGAGCAGAAGCTGCTGGAGCCCGCCATCGTCCGGGCGGCGGAGGCGGTGCCGGTGATTCTCACGGAGGGGCTGGAAAAGGCCGCCTCCCGGTACAACGGAAAATAGCGGTCCTCCGGGGCAAGGAAAGGGCAGGGCCGGGACGGTTGAACGTCTCGCAGGAGACGGTTTGACGGCCCGGGCCAGGTGCTTTCTTTGTCCCCTTTGGGCGCTTGATTTCCATATTTTTCCATGATCTTTGCGGAGGAATTGCATGCAAATCCTGTTATCGGTACTGGAGGGCCTGCCGGCCTACCGCCAGCTGCTGGACGCGGCGGAGCGGGGGTGCCCGGCGGCCCTTTCCGGCGCGGGGCAGATCGCCCGCAGCCATCTGATCGCCTCGCTGGCCCGGGACTGCCCGCGGCCGTTGGTGGTCGTCTGCCAGGACGACACGGCGGCCGGACGGCTTCAGGCGGAGCTGCGGGCCTTCCTCGGCACGGAGCCGCCGGTGCTGCCCACCCGGGAGCTGACGCTGTACGACGCGGCGGTGGCCTCCCGCGGCTGGGAGCAGAAGCGGCTGCGGCAGCTGTATGACCTGGCCTCCGGCGCCACCCGCCTGCAGCTGACGTCCCTGGAGGCCCTGAGCCTGCGGACGATGCCGCGGGAGGTCCTGTTCTCTGCGGCAGTGACCCTGCGCCCCGGCGCGGCCTGGGACCTGAAGGACCTGACGGCCCGGCTGGAGGCGGCCGGCTATGCCCGGACCTCCCTGGTGGAGGGGCCGGGCCAGTTTGCCCTGCGGGGCGGCATCCTGGACGTGTTCTCCCCTGCCTACGACCGCCCGGTCCGCGCGGAGTTCTTCGGCGACGAGGTGGACACCATGGGCTTCTTCGACCCGCTGACCCAGCGGCGGACGGAGAACGTGTCCGAGGCGCTGCTGCTGCCGTCGGCAGAGACGCAGCCGCGGCTGCATCCCGGCGGCCTGGAGGGGCTGCTGCGGGACCTGGACGGCCTCATCGCCCGCCAGCAGCGGCGAAAGACCCCCAACGAGGCCCTGCTGACGACGCTGCGCCGCGACCGGGAGCTGCTGGCCAGCGGCGTCAGCCTGACGGCGGCGGACCGGTATCTGAACCTGATCTATCCCCAGGCCGCCTGTGCCGCCGACTACATTTCCCGGGACGCCCTGGTGATCTTCTGCGACCACGGCAATCTGCAGCGGGCGGCCCGCCAGCGGCAGACCCAGCTGGGGATGGAGCTGGACGGCCTGCTGCAGTCTGGCTCCGTGGCCGGGGAGCTGTGCGACTTCAGCGTGGAGTACGAGGACGTGTTCGACGGGCTTCGCGGACAGCCGGTGCTGTTCCTGGACAACTTCCTGGCCTCGGCGTATCCGAAGAACTGCCAGCCCCGGGAGCTGCTGAATGTCACGGCCAAGCAGCTGCCGCCCTACGGCGCCAGCCTGGAGACGGCGGTGCAGGATCTGGAGTATTACCAGAAGGCCGGCTTCGGCGTCCTGGTGCTGACCGGCAACCGGCGCCGCGGAGAGATCCTCCAGGGCCTGCTGCGGGAGGGGAACGTCTCGTCCTTCCTGGCGTACCCGTGTGAGCATCTGCCCCGGGAGAACCAGATCCTGCTGACCGAGGGCGCGCTGCCGGCCGGCGTGGAGTATCCGGAGCTGCGGCTGGCCATCCTGACGGAGGGCCAGCTGGCGGCGAAGAAGCCGCCGCGCCGCCGCGCTGCGGCGGCAGCCGGCGGGGACGGCAGGAAAAAGGCCACCAACCGCCAGAAACTCAGCTCCTTCACCGACCTGAGCCCCGGCGACCTGGTCGTCCACGAGTACCACGGCATCGGCCGGTACGTGGGCATGGAGCAGATGAAGGTGGACGGCGTCATCAAGGATTACGTCAAGATCGCCTACCAGGGCAGCGACGCCCTGTTCGTCCCGGCTACGCAGCTGGACCTGGTCAGCAAGTACATCGGCGGCGGCGAGGACGCGCCCGTGCGGCTCAACAAGCTGGGCGGCGACCAGTGGCAGAAGGCCAAGGCCAAGGCCCGCCGGGCGGCCAAGGATCTGGCCGCCGACCTGATCAAGCTCTACGCCCAGCGGCAGCGCACCATGGGCTACGCCTTCTCTGCCGACACGCCGTGGCAGACGGAGTTTGAGGAGGCCTTCCCCTACGCCGAGACCGACGATCAGCTCCGCTGCACCGCGGAGATCAAGACCGACATGGAGGCGCCCCAGCCCATGGACCGGCTGCTCTGCGGTGATGTGGGCTTCGGAAAGACGGAGGTGGCCCTGCGGGCGGCTATGAAGTGCATGCTGGACGGGAAGCAGGTGGCGGTGCTGGTGCCCACGACGGTGCTGGCCCAGCAGCACTACGTGACGGCGGTGAAGCGCTTCGCCGGCTTCCCGGTGAACATCGACGTTCTCTCCCGCTTCCGGACGGCCCAGCAGCAGAAGGAGACCCTCCGGAAGCTGGCGGCCGGCCAGCTGGACATGATCATCGGCACCCACAAGCTGCTGCAGAAGGACGTGACCTTCAAGGACCTGGGGCTGCTGATCGTCGACGAGGAGCAGCGCTTCGGCGTCAGCCACAAGGAGCGGCTGAAGGAACTTTCCGTGGGTGTGGACGTCTTAACATTATCTGCCACCCCCATTCCACGGACGCTGAACATGGCCCTGTCCGGCATCCGCGACATGTCCACCATCGAGGAACCGCCCCACGACCGCTACCCGGTCCAGACCTTCGTGTTGGAGCACAGCGACGCCGTCGTCAACGACGCCATCCGCCGGGAGCTGGAGCGCGGCGGCCAGGTCTACTACCTGCACAACCGCGTGGAGACCATTGAGCGCTGCGCCGCGCGGCTCAAGGCCGTTTTCCCCGAGGCGGAGGTGGCCGTGGCCCACGGCAAGATGAACGAGGAGCAGCTGGGCGACGTGATGCAGCGGATGGACGACGGGGAGATCGACCTGCTGGTCTGCACGACGATCATCGAGACCGGCATCGACATCCCCAACGTCAACACCCTCATCATCGAGGACGCCGACCGCTTCGGCCTGGCGCAGCTGCACCAGCTGCGCGGCCGCGTGGGCCGCTCCAACCGCCATGCCTTCTGCTACCTGACGTTCCGCCGCGGCAAGGTGCTCACGGAGGTGGCCGAGAAGCGGCTTTCGGCCATCCGGGACTTCGCCGAGTTCGGCTCCGGCTTCAAGATCGCCATGCGCGACCTGGAGATCCGCGGCGCCGGCGACCTGCTGGGCGCCGAACAGTCGGGCCACATGATGAGCGTCGGCTACGACATGTACCTGAAGCTGCTGGAGGAGGCCGTGCTGGAGGAGCGGGGCGAGGAGAAGCCGCGGGAGGCCGAGTGCACCTGCGACCTGAGCATTTCCGCCAACATCAGCAAGGACTACGTGGCCTCCGGCGAGCAGCGCATGGACCTCTACCGCCGCATGGCCGCCATCCGCACCCAGGAGGACGCCGACGACCTGCTGGACGAGATCGTCGACCGGTACGGCGACCCGCCCAAGGGCGTCATGAACCTGGTGGCCGTTGCGCTGCTGCGGGCCCGGGCTGCCGCGGCCGGCATCCTGGAGATTGCCCAGAAGGGCGGCCAGGTGGCCTTCACACTGGAGACGCTGGACTTTGCGGCAGTTTCGGCCGTCTGCGCCGAGCCCTCCTTCCACAACAAGGTGTTCTTCTCGGCCGGCTCCGTGCCGAAGCTCACCTGGAAGCTGGCCAAGGGGGAGGACCCGCTGAAGGCGGCGCAGACCTTCGTGGGGCGGTACGCCGCCAGCCGCGGCGCGGCGCAGCTGTAAATTTTTGTTGCCCGATGGGAAATAAATGTAATGGAATCGTAACAGAAATGTCCTTGCGCATTGGGTAAAACATACGATATAATGAAGTATCCGGGCGGAAGCCCGCAATGTATCCTCGCGCGTCCCCGCGTTTTGATTATAGGAGAAGACCATGGGAAAATTTGAACAGCCAAGAAAGAAAACCCAAAAAACTCCTGCCGCCAAGCCCTCGGCCGCCCAGAAAAAGGCAGCCGCTGGAGGGTCGCCGGCCAAGAAAAAGTCCGGCAACGGAAAGGTTGCCGCGCTGGTGGCAGCGGCCGTCGTCTGTCTGGCGGTGTTCGGCGTGGCCATCTACGCCTACGTGCTCCACAGCTCCGGAGACATCTTCCCCAACGTCTATGTGGCCGGCGTCAACATCGGCGGCATGTCCCGGGAGGAGGCCACCGAAGCCGTGCAGGCGGCTGTGGATCAGACGTACGGCACCTCAACCCTGACCGTGCAGCTGCCGGACCGGACGCTGTCCTTCGCCCCGGCGGAGACGCAGGTCTCCCTGGACGTGGAGCAGGCCGTGGAGGAGGCGTGGAACTACGGCCGGCAGGACGGCGTGTTCCAGACGCTGGTGGCCACGATCTCCGGCAGCACCGGCGAGCACTTCGTCAACATCCAGGACTCTCTGAGCATCAACGAGGAGTACGTCCGCTCGGTGATCGACGGCGCCGCCGCGGACGTCCAGTCGGAGCGGATGGATTCCACGTACGACGTGGTGGAGACGGAGGTCGCCGCCACGGAGGATACGCCGGCGGAAACCGTCCCGACGCAGCTGGTGATCCACGTGGGCACCAGCCAGCGGAGTTTGGACGCCGATGCGCTGTACGACGCAGTCATCGCCGCGTTCATGAACAACGACTTTTCCGTCATCCAGTTTGACTACGACGAGGAGGCCTATCAGCCGGTAGACCTGTCCGCCATCTACGATGAGATGTGCACCGACATGGCCGACGCCTACTACGACAGCGAGAACAAGGTCATCGTCGAGGAGGTCGTGGGCTACGGCTTCGACCTGGCGGCTGCCGAGCAGCAGCAGGCCATGGCCGAGGAGGGCAGCACCCTGACCATCACCCTGGCTATGGTGGAGCCGGAGGTCACGCTGGCGGAGCTGGAGGCGACGCTGTTCGCCGACGAGCTGGCTGATGTGGACAGCCCCCATACCTGGAACCCCGGCCGCACCACCAATCTGGAGCTGGCCTGCCAGGCCATCGACGGCACGATCCTCAACCCCGGCGATGTCTTTTCGTTCAACGACACCGTCGGCGAGCGGACTGCGGCCAAGGGCTATCAGGCGGCCACCGTGTTCGTCTCCGGCACGTCCACCCCGGAGCTGGGCGGCGGCGTCTGCCAGGTGGCGTCGGCCATCTACTATGCGGCGCTGCTGGCCGACCTGAACATCGTGGAGCGCACGGAGCACATGTTCACGGTCTCCTACGTGCCCATGGGCATGGATGCCACCATCTACTGGGGCTCCAACCTCGACTTTAAGTTCTCCAACTCCACCGAGTACCCTCTGCGGATTGACGCCTCAGTGTCCGACGGCTACGTCCACATCACGCTGGTGGGTACCAAGACCACCGACACCACCGTGGAGCTGGATCACGTAGTCAACGCCGTTTACAATTGGGAGGACGTGGTGGAGGAGGACGAGTCCCTGCCGGCCGACTACGAGGAGGTCACGGTCAGCCCGTACACCGGCTACCGGACCACGACCATCAAGCGGTATCTGGATGCCAACGGAAACCCGATCTCCGAGTGGGAGAACGTCCAGTTCCCCAACAGCTATTACCAGAAGCGCGACCGGGTGACGACCATCGGCAAGCAGCCGGATCCGGAGGATCCGACCACCACCGATCCCACCGATCCGGGCACGACGGATCCCGGCACCACCGACCCCGGAACGACCGACCCGGGTACGACAGACCCCGGCACGACGGATCCGGGGACGACGGATCCCGGGACGACGGATCCCGGCACCACCGATCCCGGGACGACGGATCCGGGCACGACGGACCCCGGTACGACGGATCCCGGCACGGGCGAGACCGGCAACGGGTCAGACGTGCTGGAATAATACGAAACCTACGAAACCGCAGAAGGCGGGGAGCGCAGCTCCCCGCCTTCCCTTTTGCGCGGCCTGCTCCGCGGGCCGCCGCAATTTCCAGGGGAATGGGTACGAAAAACCGGGGCGCCCTGCAGGGCGCCCCGGAGGCGTTTACTGGATGATGAAATTCACGGACTGGTCGCCCTGGTCGTCGGAGCCGAACTCGTAGTCCTTGCCGGGCAGGATTGCGTTGAGGACGATGCCCACCAGCGCGCCCACCGCCAGGCCGGACAGGCTGATGGTGACACCGCCGACGGCGAAGCGGACGGCGCCGATGTCGGAGTAGCTGATGCCGATGGACAGCACGAGGATCAGCGCCGCGATGAGCACGTTGCGGCTCTTGGTGAAGTCCACCTTGTTCTCCACCACGTTCCGGACGCCCACGGCCGAGATCATGCCGTAGAGCACCATGCTGACGCCGCCCATGGTGGCTGCCGGCATGGCGGCCACCAGCGCCTCGAACTTGGGGCTGAAGGAGAACAGGATGGCCAGGTACGCCGCAATGCGGATGACCCGCGGATCAAAGACGCGGCTCAGGGCCAGCACGCCGGTGTTCTCGCCGTAAGTGGTGTTGGCCGGCGCGCCGAACAGGGCGGCCATGGAGGTGGCGAGGCCATCGCCCAGCAGCGTCCGGTGGAGGCCCGGGTCGGACAGATAGCTCCGGCTGCAGGTGGAGGAGATGGCGC
The DNA here is from genome assembly GCA_904395865.1 of uncultured Oscillospiraceae bacterium. Classification (GTDB taxonomy): domain Bacteria; phylum Bacillota; class Clostridia; order Oscillospirales; family Oscillospiraceae; genus Avoscillospira_A. Next base: position 18,816 of record CAJFNY010000095.1, on the reverse strand, counting down.
ACATGTCGCCGATGTGCTCGACCATGGTGGCCAGGGCCAGCGGCATGATGGTCACGGCCGCGGTAATCAGCAGCGACGGGTTGAGATCCGGCCGCTGGAACAGGCCAAAGACGGTGCTGTCCCAGGTGAAGGGCAGCCCAATCCAGGAGGCCTCCCGGACGGCAGTGAAGTCCACGTTGCCGGTGAAGGCGGCCACCGCGTACGACGCCACGACGCCCAGCAGGATGGGGATGATTTTGATCATGCCGCGGCCGAAGATGTTGGCCAGGATGACCACAGCGATGGCCACCAGGGCGATCCACCAGTTGGCCTGGCAGTTGTTGATGGCCGAGGAGCTGAGGCTCAGGCCGATGCAGATGATGACCGGACCGGTGACGATCGGCGGGAAGAACCGCATGACCTTCTTCGTGCCGAAGGCCTTGAACAGCGCTGCCAGCACCACGTACAGCAGGCCGGCGCACGCCACGCCGAAGCAGGCGTACGGCAGCATCTCCGCGTTGGGCACGGTCATCTCGCCGGCGGCGTCGGGCAGCATCGGCGCGATGGCCTGGTAGCCGCCGATGAAGGCGAAGCTGGAACCCAGGAAGGCCGGGACCTTCCCCTTGGCCAGCAGGTGGAACAGCAGCGTGCCCAGGCCGGCAAACAGCAGCGTCGCCGAGACGCTCAGGCCGGTCAGAGCCGGCACCAGCACCGTGGCGCCGAACATGGCGAACATGTGCTGGACGCCAAGCACCAGCATCCGCGGCACGCCCAGCGGGCGGGCATCGTAGAGGCCGCTTTCCGGAATTTTCTTGCGCATTTGACTCTCCTCTCCGTCCGCAGGCCGAAAAAAACGGCGGAACGGCATCGGAACCTTTCCACCGTCGCGCTTTCGGCGCGGACACGTCCGGAATCCTGCCCGCGCACTGCCGAAGTGCGCGGCCGGGACCCACTCTCTCTGATCTGCAAGCGCCCCCATTATACCGCGGTCCGCCGCCGATTGCAAGTCCCGGCAGTTCTTTCTGAGGCCGGCCGTGCATAGAATACAGTCGGGAGGGATTGCATGATGGATTCCAGGAGGGCGGCCCGGCGCGTGTCGGCGGCGCTGGTGGTGCTGGCTCTGGCGATCCGCCTGGTGACGGCGGCGGGGCTGGACCGACGGGTGGCTGCGCAGGTGGGCGCGGCGCTGCGGAGCCCGGACTTTGCCGGCTTTCTTTTTTATCTGGAGACGGGACAGGCCCTGCCGCTGCCGGAGCTGCCGGCCGCGGAGGAGACGCTGCAAGCCGAAGCGGGACCGGCGGAGACGCCGGAGGCGTCCACCGCAGCACCGGCGGCGCCGCTGCCGCGGCAGGATGCGGCCGAGCCGGAGGCGGAGCGGCTGCAGTTCACCGAGGCTGACGCAGAGGCCATCACCGTCGGCGGGGCGTGTACGTATTCGGTGGACAAGCTGGCGCTGCTGCAGCAGGAGAGCGTTCTGGACTTTGACCAGGAGGGCCCGACGGTTCTGATCGTCCACACCCACACCTCAGAGGCGTACACCCAGGAGGCCGGCTGGGAGTATCCGGAGAACGAAATGGCCCGGACGCAGGACACGGACTTCTCCGTGGTCCGGGTGGGCCGGGAGCTGGCGGAGACGCTGGAGTCCCACGGCATCTCGGTGCTGCACGACGAGAGCTTCAACGATTACCCGTCGTACAGCGGCGCCTACGACCGCACGCTCGGAAAAATCCAGCAGTGGGTGGAGCAGTACCCGTCCATTCAGATGGTCATCGACCTCCACCGGGACGCCGCGGCCGACACCGACGGCACGCCGGTGCGCCATGCGGTGACGCTGGACGGCGAGGAGACGGCCCAGCTGATGCTGGTGGTGGGCACGGATCAGGGCGGCCTCAGCCATCCCAACTGGCGGGACAACCTCAGCTGGGCGCTGAAGCTCCAGGCGGTGCTGGAGCGGATGTACCCTGGCCTCTGCCGGAACCTGGACCTGCGGACGGAGCGCTTCAACCAGCACATGACCCCCGGTTCCCTGCTGGTGGAGGTGGGCTCCTCGGGCAACACCCTGCGGGAGGCCCTGGCCGCCGCGCGGGATCTCGGCGAGGGGCTGGCGGCACTGATTGCCGGCACGTAGCGGACGGAGCGCTGCGCCCCGGGCCCCGCGGTGCGGACTGCGCGGCTGCTCCGGCCCGGGACCTCCAATCCGTGTGAAACGAAAAACGCCGGCGGACCCGTTCCCGGGTCCGCCGGCGCGTGCGTCGGTGGGGCAGCTCAGGCTTCCGCAGCCGGAGCGCTTTCGTAGTAGGCGCGCATGTGCTGCCACATGGCGTCGTAGCGGCGGAACTTCTCGCCGTAGTAGGCGACCTCCTCGGGGATCGGCTCGTAGACCGCCTCCGTGTGGACCATGGCGGCCGCGGCGGCGGAGTAGCTCTCGTAGATCCCGGCGCCGCACGCGGCGATGGACGCCGCACCCAGGGCGCAGACGTCCGACTGGTTCAGCCGCAGAATCGGCACCTGGGCCGCCGAGGCGATCATCTGGATCCAGACCGGGCTGCGGGATGCGCCGCCCATCATGGTGATGGAGCGGATGTCGCTGCCGCTGCGCCGGAAGTCGTCCAGGGCGCGGCGGACGCCGAAGGCGACGCCCTCCATGATGGCCCGGGCGAAGTCGAACCGGTCGTGCTCCAGATTGATGCCGACGAAGGCGCCGCGGGCGTTGGGGACCCAGAGCGGATAGGCCGCGCCGGCCAGATACGGATAGAAGCAGAGCTCGCCGGTGGTGCCGCGGCGCTGGGCCACGACGCGGTTCATCTCGTCAAACTCCTCCGGCAGGAAGTTGTTCTTGAACCACTGCAGGGACGCGCCGGAGCAGACCAGCGACGCGATGGCACCGTAGAGGCCCTCCACCGGGTGCTTCCCCGGGGCGATGTAGCTGTCGGTGAACAGGGGCTTGCGGCCGATGCCCATGACGACCCAGGTGGTGCCGGCCGACAGCAGCATGTCCCCGTCGTGGACGGCGCCGGCGCCGATGGAGGCGCAGTACTGGTCGTGGGCGCCGTTGTAGACCGGGATACCCGCCGGCAGGCCCAGCTCCGCCGCGGCCTCCGGCAGCAGCGTGCCCACCAGTGCCCCGGTGGGAAGCACCTCCGGCAGCTCCTCCCGCCGGACGCCGGCGGCGCGGAGCATCGTCGGATCCCAGTCGTTGGCCTCCACGCTGTATAGCTGCCGCATGGCCGCGTTGGTGGGGTCCAGCACCGGGCGGCCGGTCAGGTAGCCGTTGACCACCTCCAGGGTGGTCCAGTACTGAACGGCGCCGGCATACTCCGGCAGGGTCTTCATCCGGCGGAGCTTCGCGGCGTCCAGGGCGGGATTGATGCGCCAGCCGGTGGTACGGTAGATGTAGTCGCCGCCCACCTGCCGCTCAATTTCGTCCGCCTCGCGGGTGCTGCGCCCGTCCATCCACGTCCAGGCGTTGCCGAGGAAGCGGCCGTCTGCGTCCACGGCCACCGTGCTGCCGCCCTGGGTGGAGAAGGAGATGGCAGCCACCTGGGCGCCGTCGATGCCCTGCACGGCCTGCCGCACGGCGGCGGCCACGGCCCGCGTCCACTCCTGGGCCTGCTGCTCGATGCAGCTGCCGCTGCTGATGAGCGCGTAGCCCTCGCTGCCCTGTCCGGCAACAGCGCCGGCCTCGTCCACCAGCAGCGCCTTGGTGCAGGTGGTGCCCACGTCAATTCCGATGACGTATTTCATGGCTGGATCCTCCGTTTCCAATACCGCATGTCGACGCATTGCACGCCGTCCTCAAAGATGGGCTCCGGGTAGTTGTCCACGAAAAAGCCCTCCACCGTGTGGGAGTAGACGAAGCCGAGGCTTTGGTAGAAGCCCTCCGTCGGCGCCGTGGTGCCCACGTACATGAGCGCGTAATCGGCGGCCTCCCGGTCCATGACGGCCTGCAGCAGCCGGCGGCCCAGGCCCTGACGCTGCCGGGTCGGATCCACGGCGATGTTCTTCAGCTCACAGCTGCCGTCCGGCAGCGTCACGACCACGGCCACCGCCGCGGCGGCGCCGTCGATCTCCAGTACGTACATGCGGCCGCTGTCCAGATACCGGCCGATCATGGCCTCGTCCGGGTCCGCCTCCAGAAGCAGCGGAAGATAGGCGCGCCGGTTTTCCGTCACGCAGCGAATGGATTCCATGTGGCATACTCCTTTCTGGTCCGGCCGTCACTCGTCGGCGGCCGGGCTTTCGGCCAGAACGATCTGGACCGGCGTGGCGCGGATGGCCTCCGCCACGGCCGGGTCGCAGGCATCGTCGGTAATCAGCGTGTGTACCTGCTGCAGCGGGCAGATCAGCGAAAAGCCGGCGTGCCCCATCTTCGTGTGGTCGGCGACGATCAGCGTCCGGTGGGCGCGCTCCACCATCAGCCGGTCGATGATGGCCTCGTCGGCGTGGTAGGTGGTGATGCCGTGCTCCACGCTGACGCCGTCCAGGGACAGAATCGCGTAATCGGCCTGGTACTTCTGCAGCTGCTCCTGGGCGTCTCCCCCGCAGGTGAACAGATACTGGGTGTTCAGCTCCCCGCCCAGCAGGATCACGCGGAACGTCGGGATTCCGCTGAGCTCCGACGCCACGGAGACGGAGTTGGTGACGATGTTCAGCCCCCGGTGCTGCCGGAGGGCCAGGGCCACCTCCCGGGTGGTGGTGCCGGAGTTCAGGAACAGGGTGTCCCCGTCGTGGATCCGGGCTGCGGCCGCGGCAGCGATGGCCCGCTTTTCCAGCAGGCGGCTGCCGGCCGGCAGCTGCGGCTGGATCCGCAGCTTGCGGATGGCGCCGCCCTGGATCCGCTCCAGATAGCCGTTTTCCTCCAGCGCGTCCAGATCGCTGCGGATCGTCACCGGCGTGGTGCCGAAGAGCTGGCTCAGTTGTGCGACGCTGACGCGCCCGTCCCGCTCCAGCAGCTCCAGGATCTGGCGGCGCCGGGCGTCGATTTTCAGGCTGTTGGCCGCCATGGCAGCGGCCTCAGTGGTGGTTGAGCCGCTCACCCACGGCGCCGCCCGGGTGAATCAGCGCGAACTGTGCTTCCTGGTATCCGGTCTGCTCGATCAGCGCCGCCTGGAGCGCGTGGAAGATCACGCACAGGGCGGAGGTGCTGGTGGTTCCCTGGCAGTTGTACTTGTCGGTCTCCCGCTCCACGTACTGCTTGAGCACCACGTCGGCCCCCAGGGCCAGCGGGGACTCCAGATTCTCCGTCACGGTGATGACGTGGACGCCCTTGGCCTTGCAGATGTCCAGAATGGGCAGCAGCTCCTTCGTCTTGCCGCCGCGGGAGGCAAAGACCATCACGTCCCCCTGCTGCAGGAAGCCGGTGGCGCCGTGGACGGCCTCGGCCGGCGAGATGAAGCGGGCCGGCCGCTCGATGCAGCACATGAGATGGGCGAAGTGCTGGCAGATGATGCCGGAGTGGCCGCAGCCGGAGGCGCCGATCCGCGGCGCCGCGGCCAGCAGGTCCACGGCCTTCTGGTAGGCGGCCTCGTCGAAGTGGTCCGCCATTTTCCGGATGCTCTCTGCCTCGATTCCAAAGGCGGCCCGGGCCGCCTGAAGGGCTTGTGTCATGGTGCGTAACCTCCTGATCTGTGAATTGTTTTTCGAAATCGAAACCTTTGCTTTTCAAAACTATTATATATGACACGTAAAAAAAATCAATAACAAAAATAAGATTGACTTTTTGACTTTCTTATCTATAATGGGAGATGTAGGATCCGGCGCCGAGCGCGCCCATCGCAACCGCTACAGGAGGGAATAACAATGGAATTCAAGGTGTTTCAGAAGGAACTGGAGCTGCAGTCCCGGGGCTGGGTGCCCACGTTCCATGACGTGTCCAAGGAGATCATTGAGATTGTCGAGGCATCCGGCGTCAAGAACGGCACGGTCTGCATCGCGTCCCATCACACCACCTGCTCCGTGATGATTCAGGAGTGCTCCCACGACATCGACAGCTTCGATCTGGAGTTCCTGCAGCACGACCTGCTGGACATCATGCGCAAGATGATCCCGGACTACGCCGAGGAGCATCAGTATCGCCATCCCGGCCCGATCCACTCCCAGTTCGGCCGCTACGTGGGTGAGCCCGGCGACTTCACCAGCATGAACACCGACGGCCACCTGCGCTCCGTGTTCTTCGGCCGCAGCGAGACCATGACCATCAAGGACGGCAAGCTGGACGGCGGCGAGTTTGCACACATCTACTTCGTGGACTGGGACCACGTCCGTGCCCGCCACAGACAGCTGAACGTCACCGTCATGGGCACCACCGAGGACGTGGGCGACCGGAAGTGGAACAACGGCGAGGTCATCAACACCCTGCGCAAGTTCACCGACGAGGAGAAGGCCTACGACGTCCACTACGATCTGCAGCTCAAGCGCTGAACGGCCGGAGGTACTGCCATGAAACCCGCAATCCGCACGCCGTACTTTGAGATCGGTACGAAGAACTATATTTACGGCGACAAGGTGCTGGAGTACGCCCTGGCGGCAGACGCTGCCGCGGAAAAGTACGACATTGACGTGCTGTTCATCACGCCGGCCGTGGAGATCCGCCGGATCGCCGAGCACACGAAGCACCTGATCATCCTGGCGCCGTACATGGACACCCTGCGGCCCGGCCGCGGCATGGCCGACATCCTGCCGGAGGCGCTGAAGGCTGCCGGCGCTCAGGGCGTCGTCATCAACCACTGCGAAAAGCCCATGAGCCTGCCCCAGATGAAGGCCACCATCGACCGGGCCCGGGAGCTGGATTTCCTGGTGTTTGCCTGTGCCGACACCATCGCCGAGGCCAAGGCCATCGCCCAGCTCCATCCGGACATCATCAATCCGGAGCCGTCGGACATCATCGGCGGCGGCAACGGCGTCAGCCCCATGGACTACGTGATGGATTCCATCCGTGCCATCAAGGCCATTTACCCGGACATCCTGGTGGAGCAGGCCGCCGGCATCACCAACGGCCAGCAGGTCTACGACTTCATCATGGCCGGCTCGGAGGCTGCCGGCGCCGCCTCCGGCATCATGAACGCCGCGGATCCCCTGGCGATGATCGACGAGATGATCGCCGCCACCCGCCGCGCCGCCGACGATCTGAAGAAGAGAGGATAACGCCATGGTCCACCGTGAAGAATTCCAGGTGCAGTCCAACGACAAGGTCTGCACGTTCCACGACGTCACCGCCCAGGCCAAGGAGATCGTTGCCCGCTCCGGCATCCGGAACGGCATCGTCGTCGTCTACTCCCACCACACCACCTGCTCCGTCATCACCCAGGAGTGCGCGTTCGACCGGTCCATGACCGGCCTGGAGACGCTGCAGCAGGATCTGGTGGACGTGTTTGAGGACTGGATCCCCACCTGCCGCCGGGAGGGCCAGTATCTCCATCCGGGCCCCAAGGCCCTGGTGTTCGCTGAAGAGCACGGTGAGGACGCCCGCGGCTGCCACAACACCGACGCCCACCTGCGTTCGTCCATCATCGGCCGCAACGTGACGGTGGTGCTGATCGACGGCCAGATGGATCTGGGGGAGTTCGGCTTCATCCACTTCATCGACTGGGACCAGACCCGCGCCCGCAAGCGCACGGTTCAGGTGATGGTCATCGGCGAGTAATCGCCGCAAATACGGAGGCCGCCGGCATCGCCGGCGGCCTCTTTTGCGGTTTCTCATCAATCCAGCGGGACCCGTGGCCGGAGGCGGCGCAGCCGGTCCACCGTCTTGTTGCGGGCCAGCGCGCCGAGCCAGCTCCGCAGGCGGCCCGCCCGCACGCGGTCCGGGTGCTGCCAGAGCGCGAGGAAGACGTCGCTGGAGATCTCCTCCAGATCCTCCTCCGGGAGCTGGCCGCCTGCGCGGTTGCGCACGACGGTGTACACGTACGCGCCGCAGCGCCGAATGATCTCCTCCAGGGCGTCGGCGCTGCCGGCGCGCAGCGCCGTGAGCAGCCGTTCCTCTTCCATGCAGTCACCTCCCGGGCGATTGAAGGCCTTCACCTCTATGATCGCAGCAGCAGGCCGGTCGGTTACATCCGGTGAAAAAACTGCGCCGCAGATGCTCTGCGGCGCAGTTTTACGGTTTTGCGGATGTCTCACGGTCGGCACGGATCTCCGTGGGGCTCCGGCCGGTGGCGCGCTTGATGAAGGCGCTGAAGTTGGCCGGCGTGCTGTACCCGATCAGCTCGGCGATTTCCGCGATGGACTTGTCGGTGGTCAGCAGGTAGTCCATGGCGTTGGCCAGGCGGATGTCCTGCAGCTTTTCGCGATAGCCCATGTTGTAGTATTTTCGCAGCACCCGGTCCAGCTGACGCGTGCTCATGTGCAGCTGACGGGCCAGGAGCTCGTTGCCGTTGCTGAGATTGAAATGCAGGTTGAAAAATTCGTCGATGATGAACGCGGACTGCGGAAGCGGCTGCCGGGCGGTGTGGTGGACGGTGATGGGGGCGCCCAGCTTGTCGTAGAGGCTGAGGATCAGCAGAATGGTCGCAGCCTTGAGCCGCTCCTCGTCCCAAAAGGGGTTGGGAAAGCGGTTGGCCAGCCGGCAGAGCACCTGCAGCGATTCCTGCAGATCCCCCGTGGGCAGCACGGCGGCCTCCTGCGCGTAAAACGCCGTTGCCAGCTGCACCTGCTCCTGCCCCTTCAGCGTCTCCGGACGCGGCAGCGCGAAGTTCAGACACATTTTGTTCGGATCGCCCGTATGGTAGCAGATGGTATGGTACGTGTCGGGGGCAATCAGAATGCCCTGCCCGGCACAGATTTCGTACTGCTCTCCGCCGACGCGGATGCCCATGGCGCCGCGGAAGATGGCGTGGAGCTCAAAGCTGGAATGGCGATGGGTGTGGTACGGGATTCGCTGGAGAGATTCGTAAGCCGGTGCGATGGCCAATACCTGGCAGGGAATCCCACTGAGAGAGAAATCCAGCAGATAGCTGCGCTGGCTCATGCGCATCACCTCGGTTTCTATTATACCGGACGGCTGCAGAAAAAGAAAGTATCTCCCGGGGCTTTTGAGTTTCTGACATACCCGCAGAAAAGTCGTCCAGTACACCTGTTGCCAGACGTGGACAGCTCTGTTAGACTACAGATGAAAAATCCGATGGAATTGGGCGATCTGCACAGAAACCGTCGGAATCCAAAGCTCTGCCGAAGGAAGTGAAGCGATACAATGATTCAAACCACCATGGCACAGGTGGGGCGCTATGCTGCGATGCATCCGGCGTTTGCGGAGGCGTTTCGGGCGCTGCGGGAACAGGGAGAAGCGCCCTGGAAGGCCGGCGTCACGGAGGTCGACGGGAAGGCGCTCTACATCAATGCACTGGCGTATGAGACGCGGGAGGCCGAGCCGCTGTACGAGGCGCACCGGCAGTACGTCGACGTGATGTATCTGCTGGAAGGCGAGGAGACGGTGGCGTACTGTCCGCTGGAATCGCTGGACGAGATCACGACCCCTTACGATGCCGACGGAGACGCCCTGCTGGGCAGGAGCTCGGCGGCGCCGAGCCGGGTAGCGTTCAAGCCCGGCGATGTGGTCATCTTCTTCCCGGAGGATGCCCACTGCCCCGGCCTGCGGCGGGAGGCACCGGCGCAGGTGAAAAAACTCATTGCAAAGGTCCGCCTGTAGGCGGGCAAGCAAATGATAAGTGAGGTACTGAACATGGAACAACCAACATCCAACATTCTGTTCACCGGCATCATGCCGGCCCTGGTGTCGTGCGTGGACGAGGACGGCCGCGTCCTGGAGGACGTCACGCGCCGCCTGATTGAGTGGCACCTGCGGGAGGGCATGGACGGCTTCTACCTGTGCGGCGGAACCGGCGAGGGTCCGGTGCTGCAGCCGGAGGCGCGGATGAAGATTGCGGAGATCGCCAAGGACACCGTGGGCAGCCGCGGAAAGCTGATCGCCCACGTGGGCGCCATCGACCTGAAGACGGCCGTCCGGCTGGCCCGGCACGCCAGTGACATCGGGCTGGACGCGATTTCGTCGGTGCCGCCGTTCTTCTACCACTACGGCGAGGCGGAGATCCGGGACTACTACACGGCGCTGTCGGATGCGTCGGGGCTGCCGGTGCTGATGTACGCTTCGCCGCTGTCGGGCGTGAACATCACGTGGGACATGGTGGACAGACTGATGGATGTGCCGAATATGATCGGCCTGAAGTGGACGAGCTACGACTACTTCACGATGCACCGGATCCGGGAGCTGCGCGGCGGCAACATCAACGTCATCAACGGGCCGGACGAGTGCCTGCTGTGCGGCCTGACCATGGGTGCCGACGGCGGCATCGGCGCCACGTACAACGTGATGCCGCGGCTGTTCCGTGAGATTTACGACCGGTATCACGCCGGCGACCTGGCGGGGGCGCAGAAGGCGCAGTTCCAGGCCAACAAGCTGATCGAGGTGCTGCTGAAGTTCGGCGTGGTGGCCGGCATCAAGGACATGCTGGGCGGCCTGGGCTACGACTGCGGCTACCAGGTGTATCCAAAGAAGCGGCTGAGCGAGGAGGAGCGGGCGGCGTTCCACCAGACGCTGAAGGACCTGCGGTACGAGGAAACCTACCTGTAAGAAAAGGAGCGCGCACAGCGATGGATTACAAGAAACTGTTCGATCTGACCGGCAAGGTCTGCATCGTGACCGGCGGCACCGGCTACCTGGGCACGGAGAACGTCAAGATCCTCAAGGACTTCGGAGCCACCGTGGTGGTGGCGGACATCCGGGCAGCGGAGGAGCGCTGGGCCAATGCGGCGCAGCCCATGGGCGACCTGTTCGTGGCGTGCGACGTGTCGTCCTCGGAGTCGATCCGGGCGTGCTTCCAGAAGGTGTACGACACCTACGGCCGGCTGGACGTGCTCGTCAACTGTGCCAGCTACGGCGCCGGCTACGGCAAGGGCAGCCAGCTGGAGTACATGGACGATGAGACGTGGAACAAGGGTGTGGACGGCTCCCTGGGCGTGGTGTTCCGCGGCACGCGGGAGGCGGTGCCGTTCATGAAGGAGCACGGCGGCTCGGTCATCAACTACTGCTCGATGTACGGCATCGTGGCGCCGGACCTGCGGATCTACGGCGACAATCCCCAGAAGCAGCCGCCCAACTACGGCGCCGGCAAGGCGGGCGTTGCGCAGTTCACGCGGTACGCCGCCGGTGCGCTGGCGGAGTACGGCATCCGCGTCAACGCCATCACGCCCGGGCCGTTCCCGAACCCGAAGAATCAGGACGACGCGGCGTTCAACGCGCAGCTGGCCGGCAAGACGATGCTCGGCCGCTTCGGCCAGAGCCATGAGATCGCCGGCGCCGTGCTGCTGCTGGCCTCGGATGCCTCCAGCTTCATGACCGGCTCCAACATCACCGTGGACGGCGGCTGGACCGCCTGGTAATTCAAAAAGGAGAATGACGAATGGGACTGTACGATGAATTCTATTTCCGCCCGGCCTCGTGGCTGCCCCATGCGAAGCTGCCCCTGGAGGAGCTGGAGCGCGTCCGCAACATCAAGCGGGAGGACATGGAATACACCAATGAGAACGGCTTCAGCGTCCGGGTGGTCATCAACCCGACCCTGTGCATGGTGCAGGACGTGTTTTACCGGATCCTGATGAGCGATCTCCACGACACGCATCTGACGATGATCTTCCCCAACCAGTGGCCCGATGCGTATTCGGCCATTGCCGAGATGATCAACCGCTACAACGTCTCCTGCCGGAACGTGGACGCCTTCGCCATGGACGAGTGGGCCGACGAGGACGGCAACGTGGCGCCGGTGACGTACGGCGCCGGCCTGGGCTATTCGTTCCGGAACCACTTCTACGGGCGCATCCGCGAGGACCTGCGGCCCAGCGTGGACCACTGGCACGTGTTCACCAATGAAAACAAGGCCGACAACGTCTACTCCCGGATCATCGAGGACGTGGGCGGCGGCGGCGCCGACGTGGTCTATTCGGCCACCGGCTGGCCGGGCCACACGGCGTTCATCGATCCGGGCTCGCCGGAGTTCGCGGCGGACTCCCTGGAGGAGTTCTGCAAGCTGGGCTCCCGCCTCGTGACGGAGACGCCGCTGACCATCAGCGAGAACTCCCTGTTCGCCCCCATGGGCGCCTCCGGCGACGTCTGGGCCGTGCCGCCCCGCGCCGCGACCATCGGCCCGCGGGACATCGTCAACGCCCGGGAGCGCTTTGAGATGCACAACTTCTCCAACCCCGACGGGAGCTCCTGGCAGCGGATGATCTCCCGGCTGGAGCTGTACGGGCCCATCTCCATGGAGTGCCCGGCGTCCATCATGCGCCTGGGCAAGGGCGTCTGCTACGTCAGCGAGGCCCTGGCCAAGCCCTTCGGCAGCTGGTCCAACGGACTGCCCATCAGCGAGCTGTAAGGAATTTCCGCGCCCTGCCGGGCGGCTGCCCGGCAGGGCTTTGACTGTGAGGTGGAACAATGTACGCCATTGTCAATACCAAGCTGCTGCTGGAGGACAGCGTCGTCTGGGACGGCGCTGTAACCTTCACCGATGGCCGGATCCTGGAGGCCGGCCCGCGCCATACGGTGTCCATTCCGGAGGGCGCGACGCTGGTGGATGCCGGCGGGCTCTATACGGCCCCGGGCCTCATCGATATTCACAATCACGGTTCCGACCGCTTCCTGTTCGGTGAGAATCCCCAGGCGTGTGCGGAGCACTTCCTGCGCCACGGAGAGACGACGGTGCTGCCGACGTTTTACTGCAACATGACGGCGGAGCAGATGCTCGACGCCGCCGCGCGGATCCGGGCAGACGCCCTGGCCGGCCGCGTCTGTGACGGCTTCTATCTGGAGGGGCCGTATATGAGCGGTGAAGGCAGCAATCAGAATACCATTCTCTGGAATGGGGAAATCCGCCAGGAGGAATATGCGCCGCTGGTGGACCGGCTGGGCGATGCGGCCCGGGTCTGGGCCATCGACCCGGCGCGGCCGGGGATCGGCGGCTTCATGGCCTACGTCCGGCAGCGGAATCCCGGGGCGATCTTCGCGCTGGGCCACTCCCACGCCACGGCGGCCCAGTGCCGAGCGGTTCAGCACTACGGCGTGAAGGTGCAGACGCACCACAACGACTCCGGCAAGGCGCCGGGCCGGGCGCAGGGCACCATGGGCGCCGGCTGTGACGAGTACACGCTGGCCAATCCGGATCTCTACGCCGAGCTGATCTGCGACGAGCAGGGCATCCACGTGGATCCCGATCTGATCCGCATGGTGATCCGCACCAAGGGTGTGGAGCGGATCGTCCTGATTACGGACTCCATGGCCACGGCCGTGGATCCCGCCACCGGGGAGCCCTACCGGAACAATGAGGCCGAGGGGATCCTCTACGGCCCGGACCTGAACTACGACTATGAGGGCCACCTGGCCGGCAGCCACCTGACGCTGGACGCGGCCTGCCGAAACGCCATGGCCCACAGCGGCTATGGCCTCTGCCACGTGATCCGCATGGCGACGCGGAACCCGGCGCAGCTGCTGGGCATCGACGACCAGGTGGGCAGCCTGGCGCCCGGCAAGCGGGCCAATCTGATCGTGATTGACGACATGGTGCACGTGAAAAAGGTATTCCTGGACGGACAGCTGGCCTGTGAGGACGGGCAGCTCCGCCTGTGAACCGACGATCATCGGATGAAGGAGCTTTGACGATGAAATACAAGGAATCCCACGGCCTGCAGATCTCGGCCTTCTCGCTGGGAACGGTGCAGCTGGGGCTCAACTACGGCATCAGCAATACCAGCGGAAAGCCCACCACGGAGCAGGCGTTTGCCATCCTGGACCGGGCCATGGCCCTGGGTGTCAACCATCTGGACACGTCCAACGACTACGGCGATTCGGAGCGGACCGTCGGCAGCTGGCTGCAGACGCGCGCAGAGGACCGGCGTCCGCTGGTGACGACGAAGATCGGCCACCTGTGCCTGGACAGCGAGGCCGCGCTGGAAAAGGATGTGCGCGCTCAGGTGGAGGGCTGCCTGGAGCGGCTGGGCCTGACGCAGATCCCGGTGCTGATGCTCCACAACTTTGAGGAGTACGCCGCCCGGCCGGAGTGGATGCAGCGGATTTTCCGGAAGCTGAAGGACGAGCACCTGATCCGCATGAGCGGCATTTCCGCCTATTCGCGCCACGATTACGACGTCATGGCGGCGTCCGGCTTCGACGCGGTGCAGATCCCGCTGAACATCTTCGACTGGGGCAAGCTGCTGGATGGCAGCATCCAGCGGCTGGCTGCAGCGGGGCTTGCGGTATTCGTCCGCAGCGCCTTCCTGCAGGGGCTGGTGTTCCGGGATCCGGAGAAGCTGGAGCCGGAGATGGCCTTCTGCCGGACGACGCTGGAGAAGTTCCGCGCCCTGTGCGCCGACTTCCACCTGCAGCCGGCGGAGCTGGCCCTGTCCTTCCTACTGACGCTGCCGGAGGTGACGGGCCTGGTGCTGGGCTGCGAGACGGTGGCCCAGGTGGAATCCAACGCGGCCCTGATCGACAGCACGGTCCAGCTGACGGATGCGCAGATGGAGGCCGTCCGGGCCGCCTTCCAGGATACCGATCCCCGGGTCCTGAATCCCAGCTGCTGGCACAACGCCATCGGCGCAGTGCCCGCGAAGTAACGCGGCGCTCCGGGCGGGACGCGCGACAGCGAGCTTGCTGGAAACGGCATGGCCTCCGGGCCATGCCGTTTTTCCGTGCCGCCCCGGGGACGGAAACGTCCGTGGGCGGTCCCCCTGCCATTTGCATCCGGCCGCCATCTGTGGTATCCTGTGGGTATCCACGCCGGAATGAGGTGAGACGGTATGAAGCGCAACGAAGTGCGGCTCCATGCAAAGCCGGCGCGCTGCGACATTTGCATGGAGTAATCGACGGTCGCAGACACGATGTGCTGGCTTTGCTGCTTGATCTGATCATCAGGGAGGAAGCCCGCATGAAATACGTCAATGCCAGAGACCTGCTTCCCGAGGCACTGGTTCGGGAGCTGCAGGGCTATCTGCAGGGGGGATACGTGTACATCCCCGCCGATGAGGCGCGGAAGCGGCGCTGGGGCGAGCGCTCCGGCTACCGGCAGGAGCTGCAGCGGCGGAACGGCGCCATTGCAGAGGCGCACCGGAGCGGCGCCACAGTGGAGGACCTGGCCGCCCGCTACTGCCTGTCCGAGTCCGCCATCCGAAAGATTCTCTACCGGAAGAAGTAACGGGCCGGGGCTGCATCCGCAGCCCCGGCTTTGCTACAGTTGGCTTCGGTACCGTTTTGTGGATGGAAGCCTGCGGCGCGCCGCGGTACAATGGAGAAAACCGGAGAGGAGCGCGCAGCATGTGTACCCGATTCGTATACCGCGGTGACGACGTGATCACCGGCTTCAACTTCGACGTGGACCCGGCGGAGTGGGACTACCGCATCCTCCGGGAGCGGGACCGCTTCGGCATCGGCATCCTGCGCCCCGACGGCGCCCGGCACGTCTACCACGGCATCCACCGAAACGGGAACGTGGGCACGCTGCTGTACGTCCACGGCAATCCGGACGGACGGTACCGGGCGTCCGCCGACTGCGTGACGGTGGCCGACCTGACGGAGCGGTTCATCCGGGCGGAGCTCTCGTTCGACGACGCGTGCCGCATCGTGCGGACGAAGCGGATCGTCTACGCGCCAGACGCCACCATGCAGGCCATGCTGTCCGACCGGTCCGGCCGCACGCTGGTGGTGGAGCCGGGCGTGGGCTGTCGGGTGGAGGACGGGCGGTTTTCACTGATGACGAACGGCTCCCTGCTGGCGCCGGAGCGCACCCGCCCCTTCCTGCTGCCGGGGGACGACCGCTTCGCGCAGGCGCAGCGGCGCCTGGGCGCCTTCGGAGGCCGCTTCACGGCGGACGACGCGCTTTCCGTGCTGCAGGCCGTCTGTCAGGAGGGCCGCTGGGCCACCCGGGTTTCGTTCGTCTACGAGGTGCGCCGGCAGACGGTTTCGTACGTGCTGGACCGCCGCTTTACCCGGGTGAACACGTACGGCTTCTGAGAAAGGAGACGAGAATGAATCCGGAAAAAATCTACCCCCGCCCGCAGGACCGGGCGACGGTCTACCTGAAGAACGTGATCACCGACCCCGGCATCCACGTCGGCGACTACACCATGTACCACGACGTGGCCCACGACCCGCGGGAGTTCCAGCGCCGGAACGTCCTGTACCACTACCCCATCAACGGCGAGCATCTCCGCATCGGCCGCTTCTGCTCCATTGCCAGCGGCGCGAAATTCCTGTTCAACAGCGCCAACCATACCCTGAGCTCGCTGTCCACCTACCCGTTCCCCATCTTCTTCGAGGAATGGGGGCTTCCCGCGGACGGCGTGGCGGAGGCCTGGGATCACCGCGGCGACATCGTCGTCGGGAACGACGTCTGGATCGGGTACGAGGCCGTGATTCTGGCCGGCGTCACCGTGGGGGACGGCGCCGTCATCGGGGCCCGCGCCGTCGTGACGCGGGACGTGCCGCCGTACACCATCGTGGGCGGTGTCCCGGCGCGGACGATTCGCCGGCGCTTTCCGGACGACGTCATCGCCCGGCTCCTGGCCGTCCGCTGGTGGGAGTGGCCGGCGGCCCGCATCCGGCAGTACCTTCCGGACCTCCGGGCCGGCAGGGTGGAACGCCTGCCGGCGTGTGCCGGGGAAGCGGAAGAATGACGCCTCCTGCCGAAACCGGCAGCAGCGCACACCACAGGTGTGCGCTGCTGTTTTTCTGCAGTTCCGTCTCAGCCGCGGCGGGCCCGGCGGCCGCAGGCCACCATGGCCCGGAGGTTTTCCAGCGGCGCCTGGGGCGCCACCTCACAGCCGGAGCCCAGCAGGAAACGCGTCCCGGCCGTGGCCGCGATGGCCGCCTCGGCTTCGGCGGTGACGTCGTCCGGCGTGCCGCGCAGCAGAGCGCCCGCCGGATTCAGGTTGCCCAGAAGGCAGACCTTGGAGCCGATCTGGCCGGCGTAGTCCGCCAGGCTGACCTTGTAGTCGCACTCCAGGATGTCGCAGCCGGTGTCAGCCAGCAGCGGGGCGATTTTCGTGTTGTTGCCGCAGATGTGCAGAATGGTGGCGAAGCGGTACGACTCCTTCAGCCGGGAGATCCGCTCAAAGAAGCGCTTCTCGTACGGATAGGCGTACTTCCGGTAGATGGACGGAGAGATGATGTCCAGCGATGCCAGCGAGTCCCCCGACTGCACCAGCGTCGCGCCGGCGCGGACGCAGGCCTCCACGAAACGGTAGTGGCTTTCGGAGGTGATCTCCATCAGCTGCAGCAGCAGCGCCTGCGCCTCCTCGTCCTCCTCGGCCTCGGCGTCGCAGATGGCCATGATCCACTCGGCCGGCGACATCAGATGCCCTGCCAGCGCGAAGGCGCCGGCGCCCGGGGCGCGGATGGGCACCGTCCCGCCGAAGCGCTGGGCCAGCAGCCCCACGGCCTCGATGTAGACGTACATCCGGCCGTCGTGGTACGGGTCCGGGACCTTCAGCTTGTCGATGTCGGAGAGCTGCTTTACGGGGACGTCCTCCACCGCCGGCAGCGCGCCCGGCACCAGCCGCGTCCGGACGCCCAGAGCCTCGCTGATGTAGTACTGTTCAGACTGGGCGACGATGGCATCCTGCCCGAGAAGCTCCCAGGCGCGGGTCTGGGCTTCGGCCAGCTTGCGGCCGTCGGTGTAGCAGTCCATCATGTCGAAGCCAGCCTGGCGGATGCCGAAGTTGCCGTTGTAGGGCATCACGGCGCAGCCGTCGATGGGCTCGCCGGCCAGCGTGCGGAAGAGCCGCTCAAAGGACGAATACGTCTTCATAAAATCACCTCAGGTTTCGGTGTGGCAGCCGGTTTCCCGGTCACTTCTGCAGCAGATGCACGGCGAAGCCGCCGAATTCCTCCTGGAAGTAGAGGGCGTTCAGCCGATCGCCGTTCCACTTGGCGTTCTCCCAGTCGAACCGGACACCCTGCCGCTCCAGATACCGGGCGGCCCGGAGCACGCTGTTGGTGGCGATGGCCAGGTGGCCGTGGGTCCCGGGCGTCGACTCCGGGCAGCACTCAATGGCCGCGTTCAGCAGGAAGTAAGGGCTGCTGCTGTGCTCCGGCAGCAGGGCCTCCAGCTCGGAGAGCGGACGGCCGCCGGGACGGACGCCCACGTGCGCGAAGGAGAGGCCCAGCAGCGCCGCAACGGACTTCCGCGCCGTCTCGGTCAGCCGGTCGAAGTCGCCGGCTGCCAGGGCTGCGCCGCTGCACAGCCAGCCGCCGCCGATGGCGGCGATGTACGGGGCCCGGGCGTATTCCGCCAGATTCGTCAGGTCCACGCCGCCGGTGGGGATGAAGGACACGCCGGCCGGGCCGAAGGGGCCGTGGAGCGCCTTGCAGGCCGTCAGGCCGCCGTAGACCGACGCGGGGAAAAACTTGAAGGTTTTGAGCCCCAGCGCCAGGCCCTGCTGGATCTCCGTGGGCGTCACACAGCCGGGGAACACGGCCAGGCCCTGCTCGAGGCACCAGGTGCAGATGTCCGCGGACAGCCCCGGGGACACCACGAACATGGCGCCGGCGGCCGCAGCGTCCCTGGCCTGCTGCAGCGTCAGCACCGTGCCGGCGCCGACGAGCACGTCGGGACACGCGCTGCGCACCTGCTCAATGGCCTGCAGGCCGGCGGCCGTGCGCAGGGTGATCTCCATCACGGGCACGCCGCCGGCCGCGATGGCCCGGGCCGCCGGGACGGCATCCTCCGTCCGCTCAAATGCCGCCACCGGGATCAATGCGAATGGCGATACAGTATTTGAAAGATGCTGTATCGCCATTCGCTTTTTTGTTGCTAGAAGCAAACGGCGGGGGCGGTCAGT
>CAJFNY010000094.1 GCA_904395865.1 uncultured Oscillospiraceae bacterium | reverse complement strand
AAAGTCCGCTTTGCTCCGGCGTTCTTTTTTGCTTTTTGCAAAAAAGAACGCCATCCGCCCGCTCCCTTGCTCCTCCTTTCCAAACCGCAACCGCTATGCTGGGTTGCGGTTTGGTTTCTTTTTGGGGACGCCACAAGTCCCGTACAGGACGGCCTCCGGACGTGGTTCGGCTGTGACCTGGAGCGGCTGAACATCGTCGGCACCTACAACCTGCTTTACAACGCCTCCCTGATGGTGGAGGAGGGCGTCTGTTACGCGCTCTGCCTGGACAGGCTCATCCATACCGGGGGAGAAAGCCGCCTCTGCTTCCGCCCGCTGGCGAACCAGGTAACTGCCGGCATGGATCTGGTCTGGAAGAAGTACCAGGTGTTCTCCAGGGCGGCCGAGGCGTTTCTGGAAGTGATGCGGGAGCAGATCGGCTCCCGGGGCAGCGAATGAACGAGCGGATGCCCGGCCGCTGGCCGGATGCTCCTGCCGGTTTCCGAAGAGGAACGGCGTCCACGTGCCGCCGTGGAGCGCCGCCCGGAGCAGGGCCATGCACAGCAGGCCGACGAGCGCCACGATGGCGGCGGGGACCGCGATCATCTTCTGCCGCGATTCTTAAACTGCGCATAAATTCTGCGCCCGGCATGCCCGGAGGGAAATGTGTCGCGTTTGTGAAGGATTCGGAAACTCCGTTGACAGGCTTCGCGCTCCATGGTATAACTGAGCATCATCGGATCGCCGGCTGCGGCCATCCGATGCGCGGAAGCACGGTACGCCGAAGAAAGGGTGATTGATGATGAAAAAGAAATATTTGGCGGGCATTGCGTGCCTGGCAGTCCTTTTGACAATGCTGCTGGCGGCCTGCGGGAGTGCCGGATCCGGCACGGCGGCCCAGCCGTCGGACCCGGAGAACGGCACGGCGGCCCAGCCGTCGGACCCGGCGGACGGCACGGCGGCGCAGCCGTCGGACCCGGAGGACGGCGCGGAGACGCAGCCGCCGGCCGCGGCGGACGACACGGAGTCGCAGCCGTCCGCCAATGACACGGAGACCCCCGCGGCGTCGGCCGATTCCGGGGAGACCGCCTTTACCCCCGGCACGTGGCGCTCCGACGGCGGGCAGTATTACTTCTTCGACGAGGGCGGCACCACGGGCCGGACCGCCAGCCTGGAGGATGGAACCGGCGTGGGATTCACGTATTCCGTGGCCGGGACGGAGGCCGCCTTTTCCATGGGCGCGGCCGACAACTCCAGCGCCTGCACCGTGCGCCGTGACGGGGACACGGTCACGCTGGAATGGGCGGACGGCACCGTGGAGCATCTCACCTACGTGTCCGACCAGGGCTCCGACACGTTCCGGTTCTACACCAATCAGGAGCTGGCGGACATGGCGCTGGCCTTCTACCGGGAGCAGAGCGGCGGCCAGACTGCCGGAAGCCTGGAGGCGGCCGCGCAGACGAATGACGACGGCAGCGTTTCCATTCAGGTGTACGAGAATCTGGGCGATCACAACAGCACCGCCGCCTGGTATACCGTCGACCGCCTGACGGCCGCCGGCACCGACGGCTCCGGCAGCAGTGTGGAACTGGCGGGCTGACGGCGCCGCCACGGCCGGCGGCCCGGCGGGGAGTTCCGCCGGGCCGCCGGATATCCTGGCGCTATGGGGACGGTACGCCAAAGCCCCGGACGCCCGGGGGAGCGGCGCTTTGCCGCCGGGGGCGGCCTCCGGCCCGGGCGGACGCTGCAGAATTTTTCCAAATGCGGACGGCGTGAGAAGCCGCCGGTTTTTGTGCACGGGCGGCGCGGACGGCCGGCTTCCAATCCGTGCACGGAAGTGCATCGCTGGTCTGGAAAATTCAACATTTTTCACAATGCCAATCTGAATTGGCAGTAAAATTCTGGAATTTATTATATCCTCTCCTGAAAGGGGAGGTGTAATGGTTGCCGAGAGTCAAATATACGTATCAGGACTATCCGCAGATGTTCCATCTGCTGGAGGAGAGAATCTATGCCCGCAGGAGAGAGAAACGGCTGTCACAGGATGCGGTGGCCATCCGGACGGGGCTGACGCGGAACTGCATACAGCAGATGGAGTGCTACGAGCACCTGCCGCAGTTCGACACGCTGTTTGAGCTGATGAACGTGCTGGAGTTCGGCGAGAAAGAGATCGAGGCGTTCTGGAGCGCGTATTATGCCGCCTACTTTGCAGACAAGGCCCGCCGGAGAAAGAGAGAGGAAGAACTTGCACCCGTCTGATGCAGACCCGCGCCTGGAAGCGACGTACCGGCTGCTGAACAGCCTCGGGATCACGGCCAATTATGCGGGCTTCCCGTACACGGCCTGCGCCGTCCAGCTGTGCCTTGCGCAGCCGGAGCGGCTGCGGATGGTGACGAAATGGGTGTACCCGGAGGTGGCGAGACGGTACCGGACGAGCTGGAAGGCGGTGGAGCGGAACATTCGCGTGGCAAGCGGCATGGCCTGGAGCCGGAACCGCCCGCTGCTGGAGGCGCTGGCCGGCCGAAAGCTGCCGGAGAAGCCGCGCGCCGCGCAGCTGCTGGCCATCCTGTCGTGCCGCCTGCAGCTGGACGCGGACGGCCCGGCCGCCCTGCAGCAGGCGGACGGCGCGGATCCGCCGGCGGCCCCGGAGCGGTGACGGCGGCCGCAGGCCGCGCCCTTGCAGACACACGGCAGGAGCCGGACTGGCCCGAAGGGCCGGCCCGGCTCCTGCCGTGCTGGTTTCGTCAGAGCATGTGGTTCAGGGGACGCAGCGCCTCATAGAGCTGGGAGTAGACGCGGTAGCGGGCGTCGTACAGCTGCCGGCTGGCCTGGTTGGGCTCGAAGCGCTTCTGGAGCTGGACCATGGCCAGGGCCTCCATGGGCGTGTCGTACGCCTTGACCGCCGTGGCCGCCAGCATGGCCGCGCCGAGGCAGGCGGCCTCCCGGACGGCCAGGGTCTCCACGGTGCAGCCCAGGATGTCGGCCTTGATCTGCATCCACTTCTCGCTCCGGGCGGCGCCGCCGACGCAGCGGAGGCGCCGGACCGAGATCTGCGTGCCGCTCAGATATTCCAGGTTGATGCGCATCTCGTACGTCAGGGAGTCGAGGATGGCCTTGACGAGATCCTCCCGGGTGGTGTCCATGGTCAGGCCCACCATGGCGCCGCGGGACTTCAGGTCGCACCACGGGGTGCCGCTGCCGTTGAAGTGCGGCAGGACCATCACCGGGGACGGACGGGCGTCCGTCCGCTCGATCAGGTACGTGTACGGGTCCATGTTCAGGCGGCGGGCGGCCTCCACGTCCTCGCCGCAGCACGTGTCCCGCAGCCACTGGAGCAGCAGCCCGCCGGTGTGGTTCAGGGCGAAGGTGAAGTACCGGCCGGGCACCACGTGGAACGTGCAGGGGTAGTACCCCTCGTACATGGCGCTGCCGAGCCGCTCCGTCTCCAGCGCCGTGGAGAGGACCTCGGCGGTGCCGTGGGAGTCCAGGGCGATTCCCTCGCCGATGACGCCGGCCCCCAGGGCGGCGCACGTCTGGTCGTGGCCGCCGGAGACGATCTTCGCCCGGGGGTGGATCCCCAGCTCCTGGGCCAGGGAGCGGCGGATGACGCCGACGATCTCCCCGGAGGGCACCGGCTCCGAAAGCAGCGCGGCGTCGATGCCCACGGCCCCGAGGATCTCCGGCGACCACCGGCGGGTCCGCAGGTCCAGGGCCATGACGCGGCTGGCCATGGACAGGTCGATGACCGGCTCCTCGGCGCCCAGCTGCAGCAGCAACTCGTCGGTGGAGCGGGAGGTCACGAGCCTGGAGACGCTGATTCAGCACCGGGTGGACGGCATCCTGTTCAACGGCATGGGCATCTACGACCCGCGCTTCGCCCGGGTGGCCGAGGCCGGCATCCCGCTGGTCTACGTGGGCCGCCGGATGGCGCAGCTGCCCTGCGACAACGTGACGCTGGACAACCAGGCCGGCGCGTACCAGGCCGTCTCCCACCTGATTGCCACCGGGGCGCGGCACATCGGCTTCATCTTCGGCTTCCACGAGTCGGTCAGCGCCACCGAGGACCGCTTCGCCGGCTATCAGGAGGCCCTGCGGGAGCACGGCATCCCGTACGACGACCGGCTGATCGTCCGCATGGAGTCGGCCCGGGACGACGGCGGCCGCGAGGCCGCGGCCCGGCTGCTGGAGCAGGCGCCGGAGCTGGACTCCATCTTCGCCTCCAACGACCTGATGGCCCTGGGCTGCCTGGAGCAGCTGCGGCAGAGCGGCGTCCGCGTGCCCGACGAGATCTCCGTCATGGGCTGTGACGGGATCCTGTACGGCCGGCTCATGACGCCGTCCCTGTCCACCATGGTCTCGCCCCTGCGGGAGATGGCGAAGCGGTCGGTGGAGCTGCTGGTGCAGCGGATCGAAAAGCCGCCCACGGTGGAAAAGGAGGTCGTGTTCCAGCCTGCCATGTTCCTGGGAGGATCCACGAGGCCCGTCTGATTCCGGCGGTTCCGCAGAACCGCCGCGGGCCTCGCCAACGATAAAATACGATAATCCGATCGATATTTAGGGAATATAATCAACAGAATATCAGGAGGCGATACCATGAAATTTTCCTGCTGCATCGAGATGCTCTTCCCGGAGGTGTCGTTCGTGGAGCGGATCTACCGGGCCGGAGAGGCCGGCTTCGACTGCGTGGAGTTCTGGTGCTGGGAGGACAAGGATCTGCCGGCCATCCGGAAGGCCCTGGACGAGACGGGGCTGGAGGCGGCGCTGATGCAGGGCAACCTGCGGGGACGGATGGTGGATCCGGCCGACCGGGCGCTGTACGTGGAGGGCGCGCGGCGGTCGGTGGAGGCGGCGAAGGCGCTGGGCGTCCGGAGACTGTTCTTCATGTCCGACGTGCTGCGGGCCGACCGGTCGGTGGAGCCGGCGCCGTATCCGCTGTCGGAGGAGACGAAGCGGGCGGCCACGCTGGCGGTCCTGCGGGAGCTGGCGCCGCTGGCGGAGGCGGCGGACATGACGTTCCTCATCGAACCGCTGAACACGAAGGTGGATCACCGGGGCTATTCCCTCTGCCACAGCGACGACGGCGCGGACCTGATCCGCCAGGTGGGCAGCCCCCACGTCCGGCTGCTGTACGACGCCTACCACATGCAGATCATGGAGGGGGACCTGATCGGGCACATCCGTGCCAACCACGACACCTTCGGCTACTTCCACGTGGCCGACGTACCGGGCCGATGCCAGCCGGGCACCGGCGAGATCTGCTATGAGAACGTGCTGCGGGCCCTGAAGGCCACGGGCTACGACGGGTATGTGGGCTTCGAATTCTCGTCCCGGGGCGCCCCGTCGGCCCAGGTGACGCGGACGCTGCTGGAAACCTTCCGCAAGCTTTGAAAGGAGCGAGGACGATGGAAAAACAGGAAAGACTGCATCTGTACCGGGAGATGGTCCGGATCCGGTACTTTGAAGAGAAGGTCCGCGAGCTGGCCATGGCCAACCGCCTGCCGGGCTTCTTCCACCTGTACGTGGGCGAGGAGGCCGTGGCCGTGGCCTTCGCAGAGGCCAGCCCCAAGGCCCGCCCCGAGACGGTATTCGACGATGTCTACACGGATCTGCAGGTCCGCTGACGGAAAGGAGACACGGAAATGAGCATCATGTCTTATTCAAAGGCCCTGGGGACTGCCCTCTCCGAGGAGATGCGGCGGGATCCCAACGTGGTCTGCATCGGCATCGACCTGCAGTACTACGGCGGTGCCTTCGGCGTCACCAAGGGCCTGGCCGAGGAGTTCGGCGAGGACCGGATCGTCAACATGCCCATCGCCGAGGCCGGCTACACGGGCCTGGCCGTGGGCGCGGCGGCCACGGGGCTGCGCCCGGTGGTGGAGCTGCAGTTCGGCGACTGGGTCACGATCGCCTCGGACCAGCTGGTCAACCAGGCTGCCAACATGCACTACATGTCCGGCGGGGCCATTACGGTGCCCATGGTCATGCGCCTGCCCTGCGGCGGCTTCGGCGCCGCGGCCGCCCAGCACTCCCACATGTTTGAGAGCTGGTTCGCCTTCGTGGCCGGCCTGAAGGTCATGTGCCCTTCCACGCCGGCCGACGCCAAGGGCATGCTCAAGACGGCCATCCGCGACGACAACCCCGTGATCTTCCTGGAGCACCGCCAGTGCTACGAGATGAAGGGCGAGGTCCCCGACGACCCGGAATTCCTGGTCCCCATGGGCAAGGCGGACGTCAAGCGGCAGGGCCGGGACGTCACGGTCATCACCTACTCCTACATGGTCCATTTCGCCCTGCAGGCTGCCGAGATTCTGGCCCGGGAGGGCATCGACGTGGAGGTGATCGACCTGCGGACCATCAAGCCCATGGACACCGAGACGATCCTCCGCTCCGTCCACAAGACGAACCGCGCCGTCTGCCTTCAGGAGACGTGGAAGACGTGCGGCGTGGCCGGAGAGGTGGCGGCCGTCCTGGCCCAGGAGGGCTTCGACGACCTGGACGCCCCGATCCTCCGGATCGCCTCCCCCGACTGCCCGGCGCCGTTCAGCCCCGATCTGGAGACGTTCGTGCTGCCCAGCGTGGACCGCATTGTGCGGGAGATCCGCGGGATGATGGGAGGGAACTGACATGGCGGAAACCGTCATCATGCCCAAGCTGGGCCTGCAGATGACCGTCGGCCTCATCACCGAATGGCACGTGGCCGAGGGCGACACGGTCCGGAAGGGCGATCCGCTTTTCGCGGTGGAGACCGACAAGCTGGCCTCCGAGGTGGAGTCCACGGCCGACGGCGTCGTGCTGCAGATCGTCGCGCCGGAGGGCAGCGAGGTGCCGGTGGCCGAGCCGGTCTGCTACATCGGCCGGCCGGGCGAGCGCCCCGGCGGCGCCCCGGCGGCGGAAGCGCCTGCCGCTCCGGAAGCGCCCGCCGAGGCTCCGGCGGCGGAAGCGCCTTCTGAGGCCCCGGCGGCGCGGCTGCTGATCACCCCCTGCGCCAGGCGGCTGTGCCGGGAGCTGGGGATCGATCCGGGAGCCGTGCGCGGCACCGGTCCCCGCGGCCGCATCCAGCGGGACGACGTGCTGGCCTGCCGCCCGGCGGCTCCGGCGCCCGCGCCGGGCCCGGCGGAGGCGTGGCGGAAGCCGCTGAGCGGCATGCGCCGCACCGTCGGCCGCCGGCTGCTGGAGAGCAAGACCACCATTCCCCACGTCTACTTCGAGGACCGGGCCGACGCCGCGGCCCTGCAGGCTCTGCGCCGTCAGCTGGCGGAGGCCGCCCTGCGGAAGAACGGCACGAAGCTGACGGTCAACGACTTCGTCCTGAAGGCCACGGCCACGGCCCTGGCGGAGTTCCCGGCCCTGAACGTCCGGCTGGACGGCGACGAGCTGGTGGGCTACGACTCCGTCAGCCTCGGCATGGCCGTGGCCGTGGAGGACGGGCTGCTGGTGCCGGTGATCCCCGACGCCGCCGGCAGGAGCCTGTCGGAGCTGTCGGCGGCGGCGGCCGACCTGGCCGCCCGGGCCCGCAGCGGGAAGCTGACCCTGGACGAGATCTCCGGCAGCACCTTCACCGTCTCGAACCTGGGCGGCTACGGCCTGGAGCGGTTCCATGCCATCATCAACCCGCCGGAGGTGGGCATCCTGGCCGTGGGAGCCATCCGCGACCAGGTGGTGGCCGTGGACGGCCGGCCGGAGGTGCGGCCCATGATGTGCCTCAGCGCCTCCTTCGACCACCGGCTGGTGGACGGAGCGCTGGCGGCACAGTTCCTGGCCCGGGTCAGGGCCCTGCTGGAGTCCCCGGCGGAGCTGCTGCTCTGAGGCGCACCATGGGGGCGAATCCGCGCGATTTTCAGGAGAAGCTCCGGCGCATCCGGGCGTACCTGGAGCGGGAGGGCTTTGCCGCCATGCTCCTGGCCCGGCGGGACAGCTTCGCCTGGGCCACCCTGGGCGGCGACAACAAGGTCCTGCGGGACACGCCGGTGGGCGCTGCGGTGCTGCTCTGCACCCGGGACCGGGTGTACCTGGTGGCCCAGTCCATGGACGCCGACCGGATCCGGGACGATGAGCTGGCCGGCCTGCCCGTGGAGCCGGTGACGCTCCGGTGGTACGACCCGCCGCCGGCGGCGTACGCCGCGTCCCTGGCCGGCGGCCCCGTGGTGTCGGACACGGAGGCGCCCGGCTGCGAGGCGCGGCCGGCGGCGCTGCGGGCCCTGCACCTGCCGTATACGCCCTGGGAGGTGCAGCGGTTTGAGGCGGCCGGCGCGTTCTTCGACGAGACGTTCCTGGCGGCGGCGGAGACGCTGGCCCCCGGCATGACGGAGCGCGCGGCCGCGGCGCTGCTGGCGGCCCGCTTCGAGGCGGCCGGCGCCGTGCCCACGGTGCTGCTGGTGGGCAGCGACGAGCGCATCGCCCGGTACCGCCATCCGCTGCCCTCCGGAAAGCCCATGGAGCGGACGGTGCTGCTCCACGTGGTGGCCACGTACGGCGGCGTCTGCTGCGCCGTCACCCGCATGGTGACGTTCGGCCCGGCGCCGGAGGCCCTGCGGCGGGACTACGATCTGCTGAACCGGCTCCAGGCCGACGCGTTCTCCCGCCTGATTCCCGGCCGGCGCCACGGCGCGGTGCTGGAGGCACGGAAGCGGATCCTGGAGGAGGCGGGCCGCCTGTGGGAGTACGGCTGCCACTTTCCCGGCGCCGACATCGACTACTCCCTGGGCTCCCCGGCGCCGTTCCTGGAGGACCGGGAGATCCTGCCGACCCAGTGCTACGATATCTATCTGACCGTCACCGGCTGCAAGGTGGAGGAGCTGGCCATGGCCGGCCCCGACGGCGCGCGGGTCCTCTCCCGCGGCCCGTGGCCCACGGCCGAATACGCCGCCGGGGCGTACCGCTGCCGCCTGCCGGTGATTCTTGAACGGTGAGCGAAAGGAGCGAAAAGCATGAAAGCTGCTGTGTTTGAGGGTGTCGGCGTCCTGACACTCAGGGACGTGCCGAAGCCGGAGATTCAGAAGCCCGACGACATCATCGGGCGCATCGAGGTCTGCTCCGTCTGCGGCACCGACGTACACATGACGAACGTGCCGCCCGGATACCCGGCCACGCCCGGCACCATCCTGGGGCATGAGCTGGTGGCCACGGTGGAGCAGGTGGGCAGCGGCGTCCGGACGTTCCGGCCCGGCGACCGGTTCGTGGTCAATCCCAACGAGTACTGCGGCACGTGCGTCTACTGCCGCAGGAACCTGCCGAACGCGTGCGAGCACATCCAGGCCATGGGGATCGACGTGGACGGCGGCTTTGCCGAGTACGTCCGCGTGTCCGAGAAGATGGCCTTCCGGATCCCCCCGGACATGCCCCGGGAGATCGCGGCCTTCGCCGAGCCGCTGGCCTGCGTCATCAACGCCTCCCGGAAGCTGCGGGTGCAGCCGGGGGAGAGCGTCGTGGTCATCGGCGCGGGGCCCATCGGCATGCTGTTCATCCAGCTGATGAAGGCGGCCGGCGCCGGGCCGATCCTCTCGGTGGAGCCCAATGCCCTGCGCCGGGACTACGCGCTCCGCTGCGGCGCCGACTACGCCATCGACCCCGCTGCCGAGGACACGAAGGCCGCCGTGCTGCGGTATACGGACATCGGCGCCGACTATGCCATTGACGTGGTGGGCTCCCAGATGATGGTGGCCGTCGACGTGATCCGCAAGGGCGGCGCCTGCCTGCTCTTCGGCAACAATGCCAAGGCGGCTCCGGCCGTGACCCAGAGCCAGATCACGTACAAGGAGGCGCGGGTGCTGGGCACGTGGCTGGCCAACGCGTCGTTCGACGCGGCCGTCAGGCTGCTGGCTTCGGATACGCTGCACCTGGATTTCCTGGTGACGCATACCCTGCCGCTCCGGGAGATCCACGAGGCCATCGACCTGCTTCGCCGCGGCGAGGGCGTCGAAGTCCTGGTGGACCCGAACCTCTGAGCCGTTCGTGTCCCATCGGACGGGAATCGGCGGCTCGTCAGAAACTCGCATGAGACCTCCCTGACAGGCAGAGGCCGGCCCCGCGGCAGGCGGGACCGGCCTTTCAGACTGTCGAAAACCGCTCCGGCCGAAGGATTCGGAGGGAGGGGATGTGTGCAGGGGAACCGTCAGGGTTCCCCTGCGCGTTCAATCAAACCCGAATTTGCAACTTTT
>CAJFNY010000093.1 GCA_904395865.1 uncultured Oscillospiraceae bacterium | reverse complement strand
CGGAGGGCAGTCGGAGCGATTGCGCCCGCAGGCGCATCCCGAGGCCAACCGCTGCGCAGCAGCGGCACTTAGGCCGAGGGGCAAAGGAAAGGGAGCGGGTGGCACTCGTCTCCGTTCCCCCGTTTTCCCGACTGCGAGCCCAGCGCAGCGGCTCACAGTCGGGAAAACGGGGAGTAGATCCAGACTTCCGCCCGGCTTCCCGGCAAACCGCCCCGCCGAAGGATTTGCACCGCCCCAGGCCTCCCTCGTGGAAGGGGCAGCCGTTCCATTCGCCGGGGCCGGCATGCCCCCCGTCATGCGGAACATCCCGTAGCTTCTTTCGGCGGCAGCCGCCGCCGGATTTCGCCCCCCCTGCGGGGCAGTTCAATCACGTCCCCCGCCCGGCGGGGGCAAAGGAGGATTTTTTATGGGTACATTATTCGGAACCGACGGCATCCGCGGGATTGCCAACGACACGCTCGACAACCGCACCGCCTATCGCGTCGGCCTGGCCACGGCTTACCAGCTGCGGAAGGCCGCCGGACGGCGGCCCCTGGTGTCCGTGGGCAAGGATACCCGCATCTCCTCGGATATGATCGAGGCCGCCCTCAGCGCCGGCCTCTGCGCCGGCGGCGCCAACGTGGTGCAGCTGGGCGTCGTCCCCACCCCGGCCGTGGCGTATCTGACCGTCTCCAACCACGCCGACGCCGGCATCGTCGTCTCCGCCTCCCACAACCCGTTCCCCTACAACGGCATCAAGATCTTCTCGTCCCAGGGCTTCAAGCTGAGCGACGAGATGGAGGAAGCCATCGAGCGCATGGTCCTCTCCACCGGCGCGCTGCCGGCCGAGGTGGAGCCGGCCCAGCTGGGCCAGATCTACAACGGCCACTTCGCCCTGGAGAACTACGTCTACCACCTGCTCTCCACCGTCAAGTCCGAGATCTCCGACATCCGCGTCCTCATGGACTGCGCCAACGGCGCCGCCTCCAAGACGGCCCCGCGGATCTTCAACCGGTTCAACATCGGCGTCTCCTACCTCCACGACCACCCCAACGGCGTCAACATCAACGAGGGCTGCGGCTCCACCCACCTGGAGGATCTGCAGGCGAAGGTCGTCGCCGGCTGCTACGACATCGGCATCGCCTTCGACGGCGACGCCGACCGCTGCCTCGTCGTCGACGAGAAGGGCCAGCTGGTGGACGGCGACCGGATCATGGCCATCTGCGCGGCGCACCTGCTGGAGCGCGGCCAGCTGAAGAACGGCGGCTTCGTGGCCACCGTCATGTCCAACCTGGGACTCCACCGCTTCGCCGAGGACCACGGCCTCCGCCTGGCCTGCAGCGCCGTGGGCGACCGCCACGTGCTGGAGCTGATGCAGGAAAAGGGCTACGTCCTGGGCGGTGAGCAGTCGGGCCACATCATCTTCCTGGACCACATGACGACCGGCGACGGCCAGCTGGCCGCGCTGCAGTTCCTGCAGATCCTCTGCCAGTCGGGCCAGAGCGTCTCCCGCCTGGCCGCCCGGGTGCCCCAGTATCCGCAGGTGCTGCGGAACGTCCCGGCGCCCCACGACGCCGCCGGCAAGGACGCCCTGGTGCACCATCCCGCCGTCCAGGCCGCCGTGGCCCGGGCCGAGGAGCTGCTGGGCGGCGACGGCCGCGTCCTCCTGCGCCCCTCGGGCACCGAGCCGCTGCTCCGCGTCATGGCCGAGGCCGGCACCGAGGAGCTGGCCGCCCGGGCTGTGGCCATGGTCGCCGAAAGTGTCGAAACCGCACAAAAGTAAAAAAGCATTGGGAAAAAATTTTATTGCTATTGACAAATTGTGCGCGCCTGCATATAATAATCCCAGCGTCCAATCTGACGCACCCGCAGATCCGCGGCAGCTTTCCGACGAGGCGCTGTGCGCCGAGTGCGGACGTTCCGCCCAGGCCATGGAGGAGCTCGTCCGCCGGCACCGGCAGCTGGTCCGCATCTGCGCCCGACCGTATTTCCTGGCCGGCGCCGAGGCCGACGATGTCCTCCAGGAGGGCATGCTGGGCCTGCTGCACGCCGCTGCCACGTACGACGCGGCCCGTTCGGCGTCCTTCCGGACGTACGCCGCCGTGTGTATCCGCAGCCGCCTGATTTCGGCGGTGCGGGCGTCCTGGTCTGCCAAGCATCGTGCGCTCAACGATTCCGTACCACTGTATGCCTTCTCTTTGGATCCTGCCACTGACGAAGCTCCCACACACCCCACGGAAAAGAGCCCCGAGGAGCTGCTGATCGGCCGGGAGGAGTTTGAGGAATTCCGCCGTCGGCTGTCCGGCGCCCTGTCCCCGCTGGAGGGGAAGGTGCTGGCGCTGTACCTGGAAGGCCTGTCCTACCGGGAGATCGCGCAGCTGCTCCACCGGTCCGCCAAAGCGGTGGACAATGCCGTGCAGCGCATCCGCCAGAAAGCGGCGCGGCTGCAAGCCCCAGCGTCAACGGTGTAAGCCGTTCGCAAATATCAGCCCGTCATCGCGACGACCATCAAGCTTTTTGTGGCATCCGTCAGGGCAAGTTTGAGCAAAAGAGAGGTAACACCACCATGTACGAAGACAAGACGTTGATCTGCCAGGAGTGCGGCGCCGAGTTCGTGTTCACTGCCGGCGAGCAGGAGTTCTATGCCGAGCGCGGCTTCCAGAATGAGCCCCGCCGCTGCAAGGCCTGCCGCGACGCGCGGAAGAATGCGGCCCGCGGCCCGCGGGAGTACTTTACGGCCACGTGTGCCGCCTGCGGCGGCGAGGCCCGCGTGCCCTTCGAGCCCAAGTCCGACCGTCCGGTCTACTGCAGCGATTGCTTCGCCCGCATGAAGGCCAACGGCTGAGCAGAATTTCGAAAGAGGCGCTGCCGTCCGCAGCGCCTCTCTTTTTTACACCGGGAGAGGAGGGAGCCAGTGGAGATCTACGGAATGGCCCTGGCCGGCCGGCCGGGGCACGACGCGGCGTACGACCTGCTGGAGCGGGCGTACCGGCAGTCGGTGGGCGGGCCGCTGCCGCCGGTGCTGCAGGCCGAGGGCGGGAAGCCGTACTTCCTGCGGGGGCGGATGCAGTTTTCCCTGAGCCACACGCGGACGGCGGCGTTCTGCGTCCTGAGCCGCCAGCCGGTGGGCATCGACGCCGAGACGGTGCGGCCGGTGCAGCGGCGCGTGGCGCTGCGGACGATGAACGAGCCGGAGCTCCGCTGGCTGGACGCGCAGCCCGACGCCGACGTGGGGTTTCTGACCCTGTGGACGGCGAAGGAGGCGTGGTCGAAGCTGACGGGCCGGGGGCTGCGGTGGCAGCCGCGGGCCATCGAGCTGACGTGCGACCCGCTGGGCGTCCCCGGCGAAGCGGCGCGGTTCACCACGCGGACGGTGGGCGACGTGATCGTCACGGTCTGCACCCGCACCGCCGAGCCCGCCGAATGGCGCTGGCTGAACACAGCCGGCAGCTTCGAAAGCCTCCCCTGACGGGGAGGCTTCAGCTTGTCAAAAAATCTCGCAAGAGACTTTTTTGACAAGCTGTGCACGAATTTGCAACTTCAAAAAGTTGCAAATTCGGGTTTGATTGAACGCGAACGGTCCAGACCGGCTTCATCTCGGCCCAAGCGCCGCCGCTGCGCGGCGGTTGG
>CAJFNY010000092.1 GCA_904395865.1 uncultured Oscillospiraceae bacterium | reverse complement strand
TTGGCATTGACCAGGGTGACGTAGCCGTCGTCGGTCTCGGGCTCCTCGTCCAGCAGGGAGAAGATCCGGTGGGCGCCGGCCAGGCCCATGATGACCATGTTGATCTGGTTGGACACCTGGCCGATGCTGCCGGCGAACTGCTTCGTCATGTTCAGGAAGGGCACCACGATGCTGATGCTGAAGGCCATGCCGGAGATGCTGACGTTCTGCGCGCCGGAGAGCAGCAGGGCGCCGCCCACCAGGGCCACGATCACGTACATGACGTTGCCGACGTTGCCCAGCAGGGGCATCAGGATATTGGCGAAGCGGTTGCCGTTGCGGGCGTTGAAGAAGATCTCGTCGTTGACCTTGTCGAAGTCGGCCTTGGCGCCCTCCTCATGGCAGAACACCTTGACGACCTTCTGGCCGGTCATCATTTCCTCCATGAAGGCCTCGGCGTTGGCCAGCGTGATCTGCTGACGCAGGAAGTAGGTGGAGGAACGCCTCGTGATGGCCTTGGCGGCGTATACCATAAAGATCACGCCGGCCACCACCACGGCCGCCAGGATGACGCTGTAGTAGAGCATGATGGAGAACAGCACCAGCAGCGACACGGCCGAGATCAGGATGTTGGGAAGGCTCTGGCTGATGAGCTGCCGCAGGGTGTCGACATCGTTGGTGTAGTAGCTCATGATGTCGCCGCGGCCGTTGGTGTCGAAGTACCGGATGGGCAGGTCCTGCATGTGGCTGAACATCTTCTGGCGCATCTTCTTCAGAGAGCCCTGGGTGATGATGGCCATCATCTGGGTGTAGAAGGCGCCGGCAATGAGGCTGACCACGTACATGGCCACCAGGATCCCCACGAAGCCGAAGATCCGGCCGGACACGCCGGCCCAGTCGCCGCTCTTGTAGCTCTCATCCACCACGGCGATGACGTTCTGCAGGAACACCGCCGGGATGGAGCTGACGATGGCGTTGATGAGGATGCAGACCAGCGTGATCGGCAGCAGCACCGGATAGAATTCAAAGAGCGTTTTCACCAGCCGGCGCAGCACGCCCTTGGGGGCGCGGCGGCCGCGGGTGGTCTGCGTGCGGGTCGCGGCGGGAGCGGCGTTTCTTCCCTCAATCAAATCCTTATGCTTCATCGTGATCACCTGCCTTGTTCTGGGACGTGTAAACCTCGCGGTAAATCTCGCTGGACTTCATGAGCTCCTCGTGGTTGCCGATGGCGCTGATGCGGCCGCCGTCCATGACGATGATCCGGTCGGCGTCCTCCACCGAGGCAACGCGCTGGGCAATGATGATTTTCGTGGTCTCCGGAATGAACTCCCGGAAGCCCTGGCGGATCAGGGCGTCGGTCCGGGTGTCCACGGCGGAGGTGGAGTCGTCGAGGATCAGCACCTTCGGCTTCTTCAGCAGGGCCCGCGCGATGCACAGACGCTGCTTCTGGCCGCCGGAGACGTTGGCGCCGCCCTGCTCGATCCAGGTGTCGTACTTGTCGGGGAACTGCTGGATGAACTCGTCGGCCTGGGCCAGACGGCAGGCCTCGTACATCTCCTCGTCGGTGGCGTCGGGGTTGCCCCAGCGGAGGTTGTCCTTGATGGTGCCGGAGAAGAGCACGTTCTTCTGCAGCACCATGGCCACGTTGTTGCGCAGCGTCTCCAGATCGTACTTCCGGACGTCCACGCCGCCGACCCGGACGGTACCCTCGGTGACGTCGTACAGCCGGGGGATCAGCTGCACCAGCGTGGTCTTGGACGAGCCGGTGCCGCCCAGAATGCCGATCAGCTCGCCGGAGCGGATGTGGAGATCCACGTGCTCCAGGGCGTTGCGCTCGGCGGTTTTGGAGTACTTGAAGCTGACGCCATCGAAGTCGATGGAGCCGTCCTTCACGTCCGTCAGGGCGTTCTCGGGGCTGGACAGGCTGCTCTGCTCCTGCAGCACCTCGACGATGCGCTCGGCAGACTCCATGGACATGGTGATCATGACGAACACCATGGAGAGCATCATCAGGCTCATGAGGATCTGGAAGCTGTAAGTAATGATGCCGGACATCTGGCCCACGGCCACGTCCATGCCGCGGCTGGTGATGACCAGGTAGGAGCCGAAGGTCAGCACGAACACCATGCCGGCGTAGACGCAGAACTGCATCATCGGGGTGTTCAGCGCCATGATGCGCTCGGCGCGGGTGAAGTCCCGGCAGACGTTCTCGGCCGCGGCTGCGAACTTCTTCTTTTCATACTCCTCGCGGACGTAGCTCTTGACGACGCGCATGGCCTGCACGTTTTCCTGGACGGAGTCGTTCAGGGCGTCGTACTTGCGGAACACCCGGCGGAAGATCGGCGTCGCCTTGCGGATGACGAGCGTCAGGCCGATGCCCAGCAGCGGGATCGTCACCAGGAAGATCAGGCCCAGGCGGCCGCCCATGATGAAGCCCATGATGAAGGAGAAGATCAGCATCAGCGGCCCGCGGATGGCCATGCGGATGATCATCATGAAGGACATCTGCACGTTGATGACGTCGGTGGTCATTCTCGTCACCAGACTGGAGACCGAGAACTTGTCGATGTTCTCAAAGGAGTAGTCCTGAATCCGGTAGAACATGTCCTGGCGCAGGTTCCGGGCGAAGCCCGTGGAAGCCGTGGCGCAGGTGTTGCCGGCCATGACGCCCAGGATCAGGGACAGCGCGGCCATGACCAGCAGCTGGACGCCGTAGCGGATGATGACGTCCATACCGCATCCGGCCTGCATCTCATTGACGAGCTTCGAGATGACGAACGGAATGATACATTCCAGAACGACCTCGCCGACCACGAGTATGGGCGTGAGAATTGCCGGTTTTTTGAATTCCCGGATGCTTTTGCTCAACGTTTTTATCATACTTAAAGATGCCTCCTCATCGGTTCCACGGGATATCTGCGTCCGTGCCAAACAGTCTGCGGGCGTGGTATGCAGGCGTTTGCGCCGGTGCAGAGTCGTGGGGCGGAGAGGCTCCATCCGCACAGCGCATGCCCCCCGGAGCGTCCTCCGCGGCAGGTGCAGAACATCCTCGGGCGGGAGAGATGTTGTGGATCATGCGGAGCAGATACCCCCGGAGCCGGGCGACTTCCGCGTCGGTCATGCCGAGGACCAGCTGCTGCTCCTCCGCCTGGAGCTGGCTGCGAAGCTGCTGGTTCACCTGCCGCGCCCGTTCCGTGGGGACGATCTGCTTGCACCGCCGGTCCTCCGGCGCCGGCTCCAGCGTCAGAAAACCCTTGGCCTCCAGCCGCTGCAGCAGCCCCGAAACCGTCGGATGGGCCAGCTGGAAGATCCGCTCCACATCCCGCGGATACACGGCGGCGCCCTGCTCGGTCTGACGGCACAGGTACCGGAGCACGAACGCCTGGGAGCTGGTCAGGTCCAGCGACGTGAGCGCGTTCGTCATCCGCTGGGACATCATCTCCGAAATGGTCTTGATCTGGAAGCCCAGCATCTCTCTGGCCGGCTGTTCCATGGAAGTCCTGCCCTCCTCTCCAAACAAATTCGTAGCATGCTACATATTAGCGGAATCTTGTCGGGATGTCAAGCGGCGTTCATAAAAAGTTCACAAAGAGGCTTATAAATTCTGCACAATTTTTGATGATTGAAATTGTGCAGAATAGCTGCTTATGCAGATGTCCCCGATCCGCTCCGAAACCGCTCCGGCCGGAGGGGTCCTGCGGGCGGAAACCCGCGGCGGGACGGGCTCCGGAGCGCGGCCGTTCCGCCGGAAACCGGAGCCCGCCCGGTCCGACGGACCGGGCGGGCTGGGCTTCAGCAGTAGGGAGAGTCGATGCGGAGTTCCAGCTCCCGCACCAGCATGGGCGTCATCATCGGGACGTGGAACCAGCGGGTGAAGCGCTCGCACTTGCAGAGGAAGCTGTAGTACACGTTCTTTCCGCAGCCGCTGAGGGTCTCGAAGTTGGCCTGTCCCTTGGAGAACACCACGTCGGCCCGGTCGGCCGCGGCCCGCAGGGCCGGCCCGGCGTAGGCCAGCTCGGTGCCGGGGATGCGCGTGCCGTTGTCGATGACGTCGGCGTAGGCGGCGATGCCGGCGGCCTCGGCGTCCTCGCGGGTGGCGTCGTTGAGGGCGGGGCCGCCGCGGACCGCGAAGGTGATGCGCAGCGACGGATACGTCTGCCGCAGCACCCGGAGGAACACCCGGTCGGCGACGATCTCGCCGGCGTTGTCCCCCAGGTACAGCAGCTCCCGGGCGGCGGCCAGGTCGGCCCGCAGGGCCCGGTAGACGGCCTCGTCCACCGGGCTGCTCTGGGAGGCGGCCAGCTGCCGGTCGATCTCGCCCAGATCCACCTGGGAGGCCATGGTGCCGTAGTCGATGAAGTTGCCGGCCTGGGCCAGCCGCAGGGCGGCCAGCAGCGGGTCGGCGGCGCCGTCGGCCATGGCCTCCATGGCCGGCAGACGGGCCAGCATCTCCCGGTTGGAAGCGGCCTTCAGGGGGCCGTAGTAGTCGTCCTCCGGCCAGTACCGGCTGTAGGCGTCGTCGAACAGCGGGATCATGTACGGCGCGGCCACGCCCTCCGGCGCGTCCAGCAGCAGCTGCAGCACGTCCCGCAGGTAGCGGTACGTCTTTTCCGGTTCGCCGTTGCGCTCGGCCAGCCGGGCCTGACGGCGGATCAGGCACTGGATGCACATGGCGTCAAACTGCATGACTGCCGTCCTCCTCTCCGAGAATGCCCGGGGCCGGCGTGATGCCCAGGGAGGCGGCCACCTGCCGGATCTGCGCCGGCGACAGGCCGCGGCGGACGCCGCCCATGGCGCAGGCGTCCCGGTAGATGACGGCGGCCTTCTCGGCGGCCTGGACCATGCCGAAGGCGGCGTCGGCCGTGGGCGCCGAGGCAAAGACGCCGTGGTACTCCCACAGGACCATGGCGTGCTCCGCAAAGGCGGCGCACGTCTGCTCGGCGATCTCCACGCTGCCGGGGATGGCGAAGGGCAGGTACGCCAGGGCGCCGGGGAAGAGGCAGACGCCCTCCGGATGCAGGCTCCACAGCAGCTGATTGAGGCTGCGGGTGTCCCACGCCCGGACGTGGCACAGGGCGATCAGCGCCGGCGGGTGGGTGTGCAGAATCACCCGCTCGGCCCCGCCGGAGCGCGCCTTGCGCACCGCGTGGGACAGCAGGTGGGAGGGAAGCTCGCTGGTGGGCGTCGTGCCCTCCAGGCCCCAGCGGACGCGCCAGGCGGCGCCGTCGCCGGACAGCTCCAGCACGCCGCAGTCCCGCTGCGGACGGCGGGAGACGAGGCGCATCTGGCAGCCCCTGGCCGTCACCAGCATGTGTTCGCCGGCCAGCTCCGGCACCGGCCGGGCCAGCGGCGTCCAGGGGCCGCCGGGGCCCAGGGGCAGCTCCGCCAGCGCCTCGTCCGGCAGGCGGACGGACACGTTGCCGGCGTTGGCCTCGGCCCAGCCGGCCCGGGCCAGCTC
This sequence comes from uncultured Oscillospiraceae bacterium, assembly GCA_904395865.1. Classification (GTDB taxonomy): domain Bacteria; phylum Bacillota; class Clostridia; order Oscillospirales; family Oscillospiraceae; genus Avoscillospira_A. The sequence goes on along the minus strand of CAJFNY010000092.1, from coordinate 8,363 downwards.
GTCGGCCACCAGGAGCAGATCGTCAAGATACATCAGAGATTCCGCCTTTCATCGGTAAAACAGCAGGGAGAACCAGACCACCGCGTCCCCCAGCAGGTATTCGATACCGCACTGCTCGGCCAGGTCGGTGACGACGATGCCGTGGCTCTCCACGCACGGGAACATGTGGTCCGGATGGCGGCACGGGGCATCCGGATAGGCGCACTGGGAGCAGATGGCGCACGCCTCGGTGGAGAGGCCGTACACCTCCTCCGCGCCGCACCGGAGCAGCAGGTCCCGCACCCGGCGGGTCAGCGCCTCGTGGGGGCCGCGGGTGGCCAGCGTCTCGTCCATGTTGGCGACGTCCTGCACCTCGGCCACCGACGTGATCAGCAGCACCGACGGGTACGACAGGCACCGGGCCCGGCACGCCTCCACGGAGCCCACCGCCGGCGGGCAGGCCCAGGTGGTGTTGTACATGGGGCACTCCTGCTCACAGACGGTGCGGATCCGCTCCGAGAAGGTCAGACGGTCCGGCGTCAGGAATTCATATTGGTAGAGGGGCAGCTCCGCCAGCTGCGCCTCCAGCCTCGCGCGGTCCACAGCCGTCACTCCCAGTAGGCCACGGCGCGAACCGGCGCGCCGTCGGCCCCGGCCAGAGCCAGGGGCAGCGCCTGGAAGCGCACCGGGACGTCCGGCAGCCGGTCCAGCCCCCGGAGGTTCTCCACCAGCAGAATGTCGGCCCCCAGCAGCGCCCGGTGATGTGGCAGCGACGCGTCTCCCGGCGCGTCGGGGCCGGGGGTGTCGAGCCCCAGGCAGCGGAGCCCGGAGCCGGCCAGCAGAGCCGCGGCCCCTTCGGTCAGGGGCGGATAGCCGGTGAAGCAGTCGGCGTCGCCCCAGTGCACGTCCCAGCCGGTGTGGACCAGCAGGAAGCCGGCCCGGACGGCGGATTCCAGGACGGGCTGCAGGTCGGCCTCCGTGATCTGCGGGCCGCGGCTGCGGGCCGTGACGGCCCAGCCCAGGAAGCGCTCCGGCGGAAAGCGGTCCAGCGTCCGGCCGCCGGGCAGGACGTGGGCGGGGGCGTCCATGTGGGTGCCGCAGTGGGTGCCCAGCGTCACCCGGGTGACGGCGCAGCCGTCCCGGCCGGCGTCGGCCGCGGGAACGGCGTTCAGCGGCGGGTCCCCCGGCCAGACGGGCATGCCCGGCATCATGCGCCGGGTCAGGTCGGCGACGATCATGGCGTCAGCCTGGCCTCCGCCTTGGCCAGGAACGACGTCTCGCGGATCAGGAAGCGCTCGTGGGTGCCCCCGCCGACGGGGCCCGCGGCGTCCCACGCCGCCACGCGGAAGGTGATCCGCCGCCCGTCCACGGCTGTAACCTCAGCCTCGGCGCGCACCTGCCCGCCCACGGGCGTGGGCGCGTCGTGGTGCACATCCAGCCGGGTGCCCACGGAGCCCTGCCCGGGCTCCAGCACCGGCGCCAGCGCGCGGCACGCGGCCTCCTCCATCAGGGCGATCAGGTACGGCGTCCCGAACACCTCCAGCTGGCCGGAGGCGCAGGCGGCGGCAGTGTTGGCCGCCGTGACGGCGGCGGTGGCCTCTCCCCGGAGGCCGACGGTAACAGACATGATGCTCCACCTTTCCAAAGTTGCAGATTTCCGATACCATTCTAGGCGTTTCCCCCTCCGGTGTCAAGAAAGCCCGGCGGAGAAACCGGAAAAACGACCCGTTCCGGCGGAGGATTGGGATTGCAAAACGCCGGAAATGGACTATAATAAGAGGAACACAACCGAACCGCGCCGGGGCCGCCTGCGGCCCGCGGCAGCACCGTCCCTGCGGGGACAGAGATGAGGTGGGCCCATGACGGCCACGAAGGACAAACTCAATCTGACCATGCTCTGCGATTTCTACGAGCTGACCATGGGAAACGGCTACTTCCAGTACGGCCTGAAGGACCGGATCACGTACTTCGACGTGTTCTTCCGCAACGTGCCGGACAACGGCGGCTTCGCCATCGCCGCCGGGCTGGAGCAGGTCATTGAATACATCCAGGATCTCCACTTCTCCGAGGAGGATGTGGCGTATCTCCGCTCGCGGCAGCTGTTCAGCGAGGAGTTTCTCGATTACCTGCGGAACTTCCGCTTCACCGGCGACATCTGGGCCGTCCCGGAGGGGACACCGGTGTTCCCGCGGGAGCCGCTGCTGACGGTCCGCGCCCCGGCCATCCAGGCCCAGCTGATCGAGACGTACCTGCTCCTGGCCATCAACCACCAGAGCCTCATCGCCACCAAGGCCAACCGGGTCGTCCGGGCAGCCGAGGGGCGGACGGTGCTGGAGTTCGGCTCCCGCCGGGCCCAGGGGGCCGACGGCGCCATCCTGGGCGCCCGGGCCGCGTATATCGGCGGCTGCAACGGCACGGCCTGCACGATCTCCGACCAGCTCTACGGCGTCCACGCCGGCGGCACCATGGCCCACGCCTGGGTGCAGATGTTCGACAGCCAGTACGAGGCCTTCCGGGCCTACTGCGAGGCGTATCCCAACAACGCCATTCTCCTGGTGGACACGTACAACACCCTCAAGAGCGGCATCCCCGACGCCATTCGCGCCTTCAACGACGTCCTCCGTCCCCGGGGCATCACCGAGTGCGGCATCCGGCTGGACTCCGGCGACATGGCATACCTGACCCGCAAGGCCCGGAAGATGCTCGACGAAGCCGGCTGGCAGTCGTGCAAGATCTCCGTGTCCAATTCGCTGGACGAGTACCTGATTCAGGACCTGCTGCGCCAGGGGGCGCAGATCGACCTGTTCGGCGTCGGCGAGCGGCTCATCACGGCCCGCAGCGAGCCGGTGTTCGGCGGCGTCTACAAGCTGGCCGCCGTGGAGGACGAGGCCGGCAACATCATCCCGAAGATCAAGATCAGCGAGAACGTGGGCAAGATCACGAACCCCCACTTCAAGAAGCTGTACCGCCTCTACGGCAACGACACCGGCAAGGCCATCGCCGACTACCTGTGCGTCCACGACGAGACGGTGGACGACACGAAGAACCTCCGGATCTTCGACCCGGAGGCCACGTGGAAGACGAAGGACGTCTACAACTTCACGGCCCGGGAGCTGCAGGTGCCAATCTTCCGGGGCGGGCGGCTGGTCTACGAGAAGCCGTCTCTGGACCAGATCCGCACGTACTGCCTGGCCCAGGTGGACACCCTCTGGGACGAGGTCAAGCGGTTCGACAATCCGCACACGTACTACGTGGACCTGTCCCAGAAGCTCTGGGACATCAAATACGGCCTGCTGAAGCAGAACAGCTGACGGGCCGGGGGGCGGAAGCCCTTCGCGCTCCTGTTCCGGCGGGCAGAACGGCTGCAATCCTTCGCCGCACGCCGCTTTCCATAAAAAATGACCGCCACCGGCGGTCATTTTTTTGCTGCGTCTACGGAGCCGGTTCCAGGCCCTCGAAGATGGCGGTGCAGCCTTCGGCGTCGGCGGCGGCGATCTCCTCCGGCGACGTCAGCGTCCAGCAGAACAGCGCCGTGCCGAACAGGCGGCGGACGAGCCGCAGGCACGGATTCCGCCGGTCGGCGAAGCGGTAGGCGATGAAGTCCGGACGGGAGAGCCAGTTGAGCAGCAGGTTCGTCAGGAAGAAGGCCGGCACCGCGTGGACGGCACCGTCCCGCAGGAAGCTTTTGGACAGCTGCCCCCGGGGCAGGTCCGGCCGCAGCTTCCGCACGGTCCGCAGGGTCAGCGGGTGGAACGACTGGAGCAGGAACGTCCCGCGCCGGCCCTCCAGTGCCCGGCACACGGCCTCGGCCAGCGCGGCGGCGTTGCCGCCGGCCGCCTTCAGCTCCAGCAGCAGCGGCGGGCCGCCGGCGTACACGTCCAGCACGTCCTCCAGCAGCGGGACGGTCTCGCCCGTGCCCAGGATGGGCAGCCGCGTCAGCGCCGCGGCCGTCATGGCCTCGGCCGTCCCCTCCACGCCGCAGAGGCGGCGCAGGTCGCTGTCGTGAAGGACGGCCAGGCGGCCGTCGGCCGTCAGGTGGACGTCCAGCTCCGCGCCGTATCCGGCAGCCCGGGCCCGGCGGAAGGCAGCCAGGGAGTTTTCGGGGATGCCGGCGGCCAGATCGTGAAGGCCGCGGTGGGCGTACCGCCGGCAGGGCGGCAGGGGCCTGGGCCGCGGGCAGGCGATCATCATCAGACCGACCAGGGCCAACGCCGGGAGCAGCAGGAGCAGCGCCATGGAATTCCCTCCGGTTTCAAAGCGGTTTCCACTATTATAATGTGCGCACCGCGGCGCCGCAAGTCCGCATCGCGGCGCAGTTGACAGCTGCCCCGCCCCGGCGGTATACTACCGGGGAATGAAAGGGGGCGCGGGCCGTGGAGAACGTATACGCGCAGCTGGCGGCGGTGCTGCCGGACTGGTACCTGGGGCACCACCGGGACCTGCCGTGGCGCCGGGACACGGAGCCGTACCACGTCTGGCTGTCGGAGATCATGCTGCAGCAGACGCGGGTGGAGGCGGTGCGGGGATATTATACCCGCTTCCTGGCGGCGCTGCCCACGGTGGAGGCCCTGGCCGCCGCCGATCCGGACGCGCTGCACAAGCTCTGGGAGGGGCTGGGGTACTACACCCGCGTCCGGAACCTGCAGCGGGCGGCGCAGGTGATCGTGGCGGACCGCGGCGGCGTCTTTCCCCGGACGTACGCGGCCGTCCGCGCCCTGCCCGGCGTCGGCGACTACACGGCCGGCGCGATCTGCTCCATTTGCTTCGGCCTGCCCACGCCGGCGGTGGACGGCAACGTCCTCCGGGTGACGGCCCGGGTGTGCGATAGCGACGCCTCCGTCACCGACCCGAAGGTGAAGCGGGCCGTGGCGGAGGCGCTGGCGGCGGTGTATCCGGCCGGCCGCTGCGGCGACTTTACCCAGGGCCTCATGGAGCTGGGGGCCACGGTCTGCGTCCCCAACGGCCCGCCCCGGTGCGGCGCGTGCCCATGCGCGCCGTTCTGCCGCGGCAGGGCCTCGGGCCGCGCCGCGGCCCTGCCGGTGAAGGCGGAGAAGCGGGCCCGCCGCGTGGAGGAAAAGACCGTGTTCCTGCTGCGGTGCGGGGAGCGGACGGCCGTGGCCCGGCGTCCGGCCCGGGGGCTGCTGGCGGGGCTGTGGTCGTTCCCCAACGTGCCCGGGAAGCTGGAGCCCCAGGCCGCGCTGGATGCGGCGTCCGCCTGGGGCGTCCGCCCGCTGGAGCTGGAGCGAACCACGGAGAAGTTCCACGTGTTCACCCACATCCGCTGGGAACTGCGGGGCTACGCCATCCGCTGCGGCGCGGCAGCCGGCCCCTTCACGTGGGTCACGGACGGGCAGCTGGCCGGCGAGATCGCCCTGCCCACGGCCTTCCGGCAGTTCCTGGAGGAATGAATGCGTGGGGAGCCTGGCAGAGACTTTCGGCTGGTTTTCCGGCAGAAGCGCCGGGCCGGCAGCCGAGGATACGGACGGGACGTGCCAGGCTGCCGAAAAGCGTATCAGGTACCGGAAACCGGCCTGCGTCCGTCGGAATGGCCGTCCGGAGAGACGAAGCCCTGCCAGAGCGGTCTGGCAGGGCTTCGTGTTCAGAGATGCGTGCCGGCCACGGGGCGGCCCAGCAGGCAGAATTCGTAGCCGGTGATGCCGGCGTCGGCCGGGCAGTCGTCCTCCAGCACGACGGTGTACCCCAGGCCGCGGTAGGCACCGGCGCCGTCGGCGCAGCAGGGACTCTCCGGCCGGGCGAACAGGGGCGGCCGGAGCCGGGCGGCGGCGACGAAATCTGCCGTGCCCATGAGCACCAATGCGGCCGCGGCCACCGCCACGGTCCGGGCCACGGTGCGCAGCAGGGAACGGACCACGGTCAACCCTCCTTCGGCGGATCGTCCGGCGGCACGTCCTTCTCCCGGCGGTTCCTGCGGCGAACCTGCCGGATCACCAGCACCACCGCCACCACCAGCACGGCCACCAGCACCAGCGACGGCAGCGCCGAGACGAACCAGACGGCGAAGTTCTCCGCCCCGTCCACGAAGCTGCTCCAGCCGCCGCGGAACGCGTCTCCCAGCCGCTGGGCAAAGGTACGCTGGACCGGCGCGGTGGGCGTGTAGACGGCCACCTCGTAGAGGCTCAGGCGAATGGTCGAATAGTCCACCTGGTTCTGCAGGTTCCGCAGGTTCCGCTCGATGGATTCGATCTCGTACCGCACCTCGCTCAGGCGCGTCTCCAGGGCAATGAGCGTCTCCACGTCGGGGGCCTGAGCCGCCAGCTCCAGCAGCCGCTCCTCCTCCACCTCCAGGGACGCCTGGCGGGCCTCCTGGTCGATGAACTGGGAGGTGACGTTGTCCACCTGGATGCCGCTCTGCACCACGTTGCCGATCTCGCCGGTCCGGTTCATGGCGTTGATGAACTGGTCCGCCGGTACGCGGATGACGTAGTCGGCGTACCGGTTCACCAGGCGGATGGTGCCGTCGGCGTCGTACCGGGTGTCGCCGGAGACGTTGGACGACTCCAGGAAGCCGCCCACCTCCGCCACCAGGTCTTCGACGGCGCCGGTGGCCGCGTCGAAGTCGGTGGTCTCCACGGTCAGGTCGGCCGAGTAGATGAGCTTCTCCGTCAGCTCCGCGGCCGACTGGGCGGCGCTGCCGTCGGCTTCGGCGCTGCCGGGCTCAGGCGGCGCCGTCTCTGCGGAGTCGGTGGCAATGCCGCCGGAAGCGGTGGTGGATTCCTCGGTGGCGGATTCCTCGAAGGCGCTTCCGTTGGAGCTCGTGTCGGCGCTGTCGGCGGCGGCCGTGTCGGAGGACGCGGCGCAGCCGGCCAGGGCCAGCAGCACCGTCACGGCCAGCAGCATGGCAAGCATGCGAGATTTCATCGTGACACTTCCTTTCTCTGTTTTCCCCTTTACCCTCTAAGACGAAAAACGGACGGCGCGGGTTTCACCGGCAGAAAAAATTTTTTTCGGCGCAGGGCTACCGCGGCGGCGCGCCGTGTGGTATCCTGTAGTCGACCGATGTTCGGAAGGAGGATTGCCATGAACGACGGGAACGGGCGGAGCGCGGGCTGGAACGGCGTGGCGAAGGCCCTGCGGATCGCGGCCATCGTTGTGATGGCCTGCGCCGCCCTGGCCGGCCTCGTGCAGCTGGCGGACGGCGAATTCGGCGCGATGCTGTGGTTTTGGGCCCTGGGCGCCGGGTCCGGGATGGTGCTGCTGGGCCTGGCGGAGGTCATCCGGCTGCTGGCGGTGATCGCCGGTGAGGCGGAGGGCCGGGCGCCGGAGCCGCGGCAGGAGCCCGAAGACCCGGCGGCGCGCTGACGGCCGGCGGCATGACACGGGCCCGGACGGGCTGAACAGGAGGCATGGAGATGGAAAAGCGTGTGGCCGTCGTCACCGGGGCGTCCCGGGGCATCGGCCTGGCCATGGCCCGGCGGCTGGCGGCCGACGGCTGGCAGGTCTGGGGCCTGAGCCGCCGGGCCGGCGACGCCGACGGCGTCGAGTGGCGCGGCTGCGACGTGACGGACGGCGCGGCCGTGGCCGCGGTATTTTCGGAGATCCTGGCCGTGGCCGGCCGGGTGGATCTGCTGGTGTGCAACGCCGGCATGGGCGTCTCCGGTGCGGCGGAGTTCGCCGCCGGGGCCGACGTTCGCCGGCAGCTGGACGTGAACCTGCTGGGAGCCGTCGCCTGCGCGCAGCAGGTGATCGCGCCCATGCGCGGGCAGGGCGGCGGGCGGATCGTGTTCACCTCGTCCCTGGGGGCGCTGTTCCCGCTGCCGTACCAGAGCTTCTACTCGGTCAGCAAGGCGGGGCTCAACGCCTTCTCCGACGCCCTGGGCCTGGAGGTGCGCCGCTTCGGCATCGAGACGTGCGTGCTGCTGCTCAACGACGTAAAGACCGACTTCACCGACACCCGCCGGAAGGACGAGACGGGCGACGCCGTCTACGGCGGCCGCGTCACCGCCGCCGTGGGGAAGATGGAGGCGTCGGAGCGCCGCGGCATGGCCCCAGAGCGGGTGGCCGACGCCCTGGCGGCCCTGCTGCGCCGGCGGCACCTGCCGCCCCACAAGATCGTCGGCGCCGGCAACACGGTGCTGGGCCTGCTGTACCGGCTGCTGCCCACGGCGTGGATGCTGCGGCTGCTGGGAAAGCTGTACGGATGACGGCTTCTGGCTTCTGTACCTTCAGTGTACCACCGGCTGCGTTCTGTGACAAGAAATGATTTGCGCCCCGGCCGGACGGCCGGGGCACCCAGCTTGTCAAAAAGTCTCTTGCGAGAATTTTTTGACAAGCTGGGTGCGAATTTGCAACTTCAAAAAGTTGCAAATTCGGGTTTGATTGAACGCGAAAGGGGACCCTGACGGTCCCCTTTCACACTTTCCCTC
>CAJFNY010000091.1 GCA_904395865.1 uncultured Oscillospiraceae bacterium | reverse complement strand
GTTGATGACCTCCACCATATGTACCGGCACGCGGATGGTCCGCGCCTGGTCGGCGATGGCCCGGGTGATGGCCTGGCGGATCCACCACGTGGCGTACGTGGAGAACTTGTTCCCTTTGGTGTAGTCGAACTTGTCCACGGCGCGGATGAGGCCGGTGTTGCCCTCCTGGATCAGGTCGAGGATGTGGAGGCCGCGGCCGGAGTACTTCTTGGCGATGGAGACCACCAGGCGCAGATTGGCCTCGGTGAGCTTGTCCTTGGCGGCCTTGTCGCCCTCGGCGACCTTCTTGGCCAGCTCCGTCTCCTCGTCTGCCGTCAGCAGACGCACCTGGCCGATCTCCTTCAGGTACATGCGCACCGGGTCGTCCAGGTTGTACTCGGCGGCCAGCTCCACCGGGTCCACCAGCTCCTCCTCCTCGTCGGGCAGGTCCAGCGGCGCCAGGTCGCTGTCCAGGTCCAGATCCAGCTCGGCGCCGACGATCTGGATCCCCATGGCGTCGAAGGACTCGTAGACCTGCTCGATCTTCTCCACCGACAGGTCCAGCTTCTCCAGCTCCGCCACCAGCTCGGTGGCCTGAATGGCGCCCTCCTTGCGGGCCCTGGCGATGAGCGCGGTCAGGGCGGCCATGGACTCGGCGGTGTCCCTGGCCTGGTTCTTCTCGTTTTCAGGTTTCTTGGAATCTGCCATGTTGCACATCCTTAACGATCAGTCATATGGGAAACGGGGAAAAAATCCCCCTTTATTTGCGCATCCAGCCCATTATATACCTTTTACCCGGGGGAAACAATAGGGCGCGACAATTTTTTTACTTTTTTTAACCGCCGCCCCCGCCTTGACGGCGGCGGCGGGAGCGGCTACAATAGCCGGTGAGGTGAACGCACATGCGGATTGGAATTCAGGGCATGGGCCTGATCGGCGGCTCCTTCTGCCGGGCCCTCAAGCGGTACACGGACCACACGGTCCTGGGCGCCACGCGCAACCCGGCCACTGTGGCCTTCGCCCGGAGCGTCGGGGCCATCGACGGTCCGGTGGAGGACCTGGCGGCGCTGGACGTGTGCATCGTGGCGCTGCCGCCGGAGGCGACCATGGACTTCCTGCGCAGCCACGTCCGGGACTTCCGGCCCGGGGCCATCGTCCTGGACATCTGCGGCGTCAAGGCGCCGGTGGTGGCCTGCGCCGACGCGCTGTACGCCGACGCCGGCGTCCGCTACGTGGGGACGCACCCCATGGCCGGGCGTGAGGTGGCCGGCTTCGCCAATTCCACGGCCGACCTGTACCGCGGGGCCAGCATGATCCTGACCCCCACGGACCGCACCGACCGGGACGCGCTGGAGACCGTCCGGCAGCTGTCCCTGGACATCGGCTTCGGCCGCGTGGTGGAGGCGACGCCCGAGGAGCACGACACCATCATCGCCTACACGTCCCAGCTGGCCCACGTCGTCTCCAGCGCGTACATCAAAAGCCCCACCAGCGAGAAGGTTCTGGGCTTCTCGGCCGGCAGCTTCCAGGACATGACCCGCGTGGCCAAGCTGGACCCGGAGATGTGGGCCACGCTCTTCCTGTGCAACCGCGGCCCGCTGCTGCGGGAGATCGACACGCTTATGGAAAATCTTGCCCAATTCCGCACCGCCTTATCCGCCGGGGACCGCGGTGCGCTCGTGGCGCAGCTGCAGCGGGGCCGCGAGCTCCGCGAGCAGGTGCTCCTCCGGCAGCACACCACCGCCTGAGCGGCCGCGGCCGCCGGAACCGCCCGCCTTCCAGCCGGAAGGCGGGCGTCTTTCGTTCACCGGGGCGGCAGCAGTCCCTCCAGGAGCCGGGCCAGGCCGTCCAGGTCCACGGGCTTGGAGATGTGGGCGTTCATGCCGGCGGCGGCCGTGGCCGCCACGTCCTCGGCGAAGGCGTTGGCCGTCACCGCCACGATGGGCACCGACGCCGCGTCCGGCCGCGCCATGGCGCGGATGCGCCGGGCCGCCTCGCAGCCGTCCAGCTCCGGCATCTGCAGGTCCATGAGGATCGCGTCCAGGGTGAACGGCTCCGACTCCCGGAACCGCGCCACGGCCTCAGCTCCGTCCCGGGCGCGGGTCACGGTCACGCCCCGGGCCGTCAGCAGCTCGGCCGTCAGCTCCAGGTTGATCTCGTTGTCCTCGGCCAGCAGCAGGCACAGGCCGTCCAGCGTGAACGGCGCCGCGGGCTCCGGCAGCGCCTCCTCCGCCGGCATGGCCGGCGGCAGCGGCACCGTCACCGTGAACGTGCTGCCGGCGCCGGGGGCGCTCTCCACGCGGATCTCGCCGCCCATCAGGGCCACCAGGCTCCGGGTGATGGACATCCCCAGGCCGGTGCCGCCGGCCTGGCGGTCGGTGAAGCGCATCTCCCGGGCGTACGGCTCGAAGATCCGCTCCAGGAACGACGCGGACATGCCGATGCCCGTATCGGCCACGCGGAACTGCCAGTTGGCGCGGGTGTCGCCATCGGGCCGGGCCACGGAGACGGTGATCGTCCCGCCGGCCGGCGTGAACTTGAAGGCGTTGGACAGCAGGTTGTTGAGGATCTGCTGCAGCCGGAACGCGTCGCCCACCACCTGCGCCCCGTCGGTCCGGACGTCCTCCCGGAGCGTCTTGCCCTGGGTCTCCGCCTCCACGCGGAACGTCCCCAGGCACGCCTCCATGCAGGCGCCCAGGTCGAAGGCGCGCTGGTCCAGGGAGACCTGGCCGTGCTCCATGCGGGCCATTTCCAGGATGTCGTTGATGAGGCCCAGCAGGTAGCGGCCGGAGGCCTCGATCTTCTCCAGGTATCCGGCCGTCCTGGCCGGGTCGGCCAGGTGCTGCCGGGCCAGCTGGCCGGCGCTGAGGATGGCGTTGATGGGCGTGCGCATGTCGTGGGACATGTTGCGGAAGAAGGCCTGGCGGGACGCCTCGTTCTGCCGGGCCAGCCGGAGGGACTCCTCCAGCAGACGCCGCTCCTGCAGCTGCCCCTGCTTCTCCCGCTCCACCTCGCGGAAGCAGAGCACCACCTCGCCCGGGGCCAGGGACGCGTCGTACAGCACCCGCACGCTGACCCAGCGGTACGTCCCGCCGAAGCGGCGCAGGAACTCGCCGCCGAAGTCCCGCACCCGCCGGCGCACCAGCTGGCGGATGTTCTCGCAGGAGAAGCTCTCGGTGAAGTCCCGGAAGGCCTCCTCCTCGATGACCTCGCCGGCCGTGCGCAGCAGCGCATCGTACGGGCCGGACGGCGGGATCCGGCTGCGGACGTACTCGGAGCCCTTGATCATCTCGTACGTCTCCCGGGTGTAGTCCACCCGGTAGAGGGCGTAGTACGTGTTGCCCAGGACGCGGACCGTCTCGTTGGCCCGGCGGATGCCGGCGCTGAGGCGCAGCTCCCGCCGGTTCAGCGCCGCCACCGCCGCAAAGGAGACGGCGAACATCGCCAGCAGCAGCCAGACGGCCCCCTGGAGCCCGCCGAGGATCCGCCGGTACGGCACCGTCAGGATGGCGTACCAGCCATTGTCCATCCGGGCGTAGTAGACGCCGCGGCGCTGGCCGTCCAGGTCGTGGACGGAGGGGTCGTCGTCCAGCGTGCCGCCGGCGATGCGCTCCACAAGCCCCGTCACGTACGCCTGCAGCGTCTCCTGGGGCACGTCCAGGTCGGTCTGCCGGTAGAGCAGCGTGCCGGCGCCGTCGCAGAGGAAGAGCGAGTCCCCCTCCTCCAGCACGGCCGCCTCGATGCGCAGGTTCTCCGGCAGCAGGTCGAAGGCCATGATGGCCCCGCTGCCGCGGCAGAGCTGCGCCGCCGTGACGACCGGCCGGCCGGAGATGGCGTCGGTGTAGACCTGGGTGAAGATCACCTCTCCGCCGGCCGCCACGGCCTGCCGGTACCAGGGGGCGGCGGCGTAGTCGTAGTCGGCGTCGCCCTCCCAGGGGTTGGCCGCCACAATCTCCCCGTCCAGCACCGCGTACGGATCGACGACGCCGCTGCCCAGCACCGTGTGCACCCGCTGGAAGTAGAGGGCCAGCCACGCCTCCGTGGCGGCCCGGTCCTGCTCCTCCGCCAGGCGCTGGTCCAGGGAGGCGGTGCCGAAGGTCAGCAGCGTCTCAAAGACGGCCAGCCGCCCTCGGGCCTCGGCGGCGCAGCTGGCGGCCAGGGCCGTGCCCGTGTCCCGGGCATTGCGCAGCATGGCCGACCGGAGCATCAGGATGCCGGCCGCGGCCAGGGCCGCCAGCACCGCGAAGGCGCACAGGGACAGGCGCATCTGCCGCAGCAGCTGCCGCCAGCCGCCGGAGGCCGGGCGCTCACGCCGGGCCACAGGCCGCCTCCCCGATAGCCGCCGTCACGGCGGCGTACGCCGGTGCGATCTCGTCCAGCAGCGCCCACGCCGCGGCCGCGTCGCCGCTGCGCAGCGCCGCCACCTGCCGGGTGAACAGGCCGTGCAGCGCCGTCATGGACAGGTTGCCGCAGACGCCCTTGAGGGTGTGGGCCGCCCTGGCCGCCGCCTCCAGGTCCCCGGCGGCCAGGGCCGACCGGAGGGCAGCGTAGTTCCCGTCCTCCGGGAACTTCCCCAGGAGCCGCTCCAGCAGGGCCTCGCTGCCCATCATCCGCTGCAGAGCGTCGTCCACGTCGATGCCGGCGGCCGTGAGCCGCGCGCGGCGGGTATCCGTCATTGCGGTTCCTCCTTTCGGTACAGCCGGGACAGCGTCTCCTCCGCCTCGAAGAAGCACGCCAGCAGCCGTGGGTTGAACACGCCGCACGCGCCGTCCCGGATCATCTCCAGCACGCGCTCCCGCGGGAACGCGTCCTTGTAGACGCGCCTGCAGCTGAGGGCGTCGTACACGTCCGCCAGGGAGACCACCTGGGCCCAGACGGTGATCTCGTCACCCCGGAGGCCGTCGGGATAGCCGCGGCCGTCCCAGCGCTCGTGGTGGTGGCGGGCGATGTCCAGGGCGTACCGGTACGCCCCCTGCTGCCGCAGCTGGGGGATCCGCCCCAGCAGAGCCGCGCCCTGGACCGTGTGGGTCTTCATGACCTCGAACTCCTCCGGCGTCAGCCGGCCGGGCTTGTTGAGGATGGCGTCGGGCACGGCGATCTTCCCCACGTCGTGGAGGATGGAGGCCAGGGCGATCTCCTCGATCTCGCCGGCGGCCAGGCCGCGGCCCAGCTCCGTCTCGGCCAGGAGGAAGCGGGTGATGTCGTGGATCCGGCGGACGTGGTCGCCGGACTCCTCGCTGCGGAACTCGATGGCCGTGGCCAGGGCCTCGATCATGCCCTGGTTCAGGGCGATGATCTCCCGGGCCTGGTCCAGCAGGCGAGCCTGCTGGCTCTCCACGGTGCGGCGCAGCCGCCCCCGGGCCCGGAACAGCTCGATCACCGACTGCACCCGCCGCAGCACCACGTACGGCACCACCGGCTTGGAGATCACATCCATGACCCCCAGGCCGTACGCCTCCCGGAGGACGGCGTCGCTGGCCTCGGCGGTGATGAGGAACACCGGCAGCTGCTCCGGAATCTCCAGCTCCCGGAGCCGACGCAGCACCTGCAGCCCGTCCAGCTCCGGCATGACCACGTCCAGCAGCACGGCGCACAGCCGGTCCTGCCCGGCCAGGATGGCCGCCAGGCCGGCGCGGCCGTCGGCCGCCTCCTCGATGGCGTAGTACGGCGCGAAGATCTGCTCCAGGATGGCCCGGTTGATGGCGTCGTCGTCAACGATCAGCAGCGAGCTGCGCGGCTCACGCTCCGCCATTCTGCTCCCCCTCCCCGTCGTCCGGCGGCTGCCGGAGCGCCTCAAAAATCCGTTTCTCCGCCTCGGCCGCCGGCAGCGGGACGCTGAAGCGGAAGCCCTGGAGCACGTCGCACCCCAGCTCCCGGAGGGCCTCGATCTGCCAGTCCTCCTCCACGCCCTCGGCCAGGACGGTCATGCCCAGCCGGTGGCCCGTCTGGACGAGGCCCTGCAGCAGGATCCGCCCGCGCTCGGTCTCCATATGGTCCACCAGATCCTTGTCCAGCTTCAGGCCGTCCATGGGGTACTCCTGCAGGTCGTGAAACGACGAGAAGCCCATGCCGAAGTCGTCGAAGATCACCCGGACACCCAGCTTCCGGACGGCCACGATGCTGCGCAGCATCTGCTCGGCCTCCTGCCGGGAGAGCTGCGCGCTCTCGGTGATCTCCAGGATCAGGAGCTTCCGCGGGAAGTCCCGCCGCTCCACCACCTCAGCCACCCGGGCGGCGAAGTCCTCCCGGGCAAACGTGCCGCGGGAGAAGTTGCACGAGAGGAAGAAGTTCTCCACACCCTGCCGCGCCAGCTTCTCCAGGAAGGTACACGTCAGCTCCAGGCCGCGGAAGTCCAGCCGGCCGATCCGCCCCTCCTGCTCCAGCAGCGGGATGAAGCGGTCGGGATTCAGGCGGCCGCGCCGCGGGTGGTTCCAGCGGGACAGAGCCTCGCCGCCCACCGCCCGGTAGCTGTGGGCGTCCACGAAGAACTGGATATACAGCTCGAACTCGTCCCGCTCCAGCCCGCGGTCGAAGTCGGACAGCAGCTGCCAGCGCTCCTGGCAGTGGAGGCACTGCTCCGTGCCGCAGCGGCGGCAGTCCTTTCCCTCCCGGCCGGCCGTCAGGGCGCACTGGCGGGCGTGGAACAGGGCCTGGTCCAGCGTCCGGTGCTCATCCCCCAGCGGGCAGACGCCCGCCGTCACGTCGGCGCGCTGCAGGGCGCCGCCGGCGAAGTCGGCATCGCGGATCTCCGCCGCCACGGCAGAGGCCCACGCCTCGGCGTCGGCATCACTTCCGGCCCGATGGAGGACCGCAAGGCCGCCCCACTCGGCGCACACCGCCACGTCGGCCCCGCCGGCCCGCTGCTGCAGCACCTGCGCGCCGCGGTGCAGGAAGGCCCTGGCCTGTTCCTGGCCGCCCAGATACCCCACGTGGTCCAGGTCCAGATGGATGTAAACCAGGTGGTAGAACAGGCGGCTCTGGTCCCGCATCACCCGGCCGTAAGCGTCCTCCAGGGCGGCCGCCGTGCCCAGGCCCGTCTCCGGGTCGGTCATGCTGCGCGCCCGGGCCCGGCGCCGCTCCCGGCGCAGGCGTCGGAGCAGCACCACCAGCGCCGCCAGCAGCACCGCCACGGCCACTGCCGCGCCGGCCACCGCCGCCGCAGGCACCGTCCGGGCCGGCGCGGCCGCGGCGGCCTCCAGCACGGCGCCGGTCCACCAGGCCTGGCTCCGGCCGGCGGCATAGTCCCGCAGGGCGTCCCGGAAGTCCTCCGGCGCCGTCTCGGTGAAGCAGAGGAAGTACGCTTCCTCCTCCCCGTCCTGCCCGGCCGTGAACAGCACGAGCCGCTCGCCGGCGGTGTTGGCGTACCGCTCCTCCCCGACGCAGCCGGAGATCAGGTCCACCTGCAGGTTCTCCGCCAGCCCGGCCCGCCGGTCCTCCCGGCCGGGCTCATAGTACCGCACGTCGTACCCGCAGTCCGCGGCGAACTGCGCCAGGAACGCCGGGATCGCGCCGACGTACGTCCCGCTCTCCGGATCGTACGATTCCAGCGGGCCGTTGTCCGGATTGCCGGCCACGTAGATGATGGGTTCGCCGCTCTGCAAGGTCAACGCTCCTTCTGTCACATCACGTAAACAACGTCAGATTCCCCACGGGCGCCGCCTCGTACAGCACCTGCGCCTCCTGCTCCAGGCCGCCGGCCGTCTCGTCCAGGCTCTGCAGCGCGCCGGAGATCGCCTCCCGCAGCGCCGCCAGCTGGGCCCGGTAGCCGGCAAGCACGGCCAGGTCCCCGTCCAGGGTCTGGCGGACCGTCTCCCGGGCCTCCTCCTCCCGGGCGCGGGTCTCGGCCTTCATGGCCTCGGCGCTGGTCCGGGCGTCGAGGATGGCCGCGGCGATCTGCTCCTGCAGGCCCCGCAGCCGCTCCAGCTCACCGCGCAGCTGGCGGTTCTCTGCCTCCAGCGCCTCGATGCGCGCCCGGGCCTGCCGGTCGGCCTCGGCCGCCTGCCCGTCCTTCTCCAGAAGGCGCTTCGAAAACGCCTCCTCCTGCGCCGCCACATACTGGAGCACCGTCTCCTTCCGGTAGCCCCAGAGGCTCTTTTTCAGTTCCTCCAGTCGCACAATACCGCCTCCGTTCTTTCCGGCCCGCCGTCGGCGGGCCTATTTGTATTCAATCTTCTGCCGGGTGATCGTTCCCCAGCTGTGCTTCTTTTTCCGATATCCGATGAGCGCCGTCATCCGCACCCACGCCAGCACGAACCGCAGGCACGAGACCTCCACCACACACAGCCCCAGGGCCTTGAGCAGGTCCGTGGGATACAGCTTCATGTCGACGGTGTGGACCCGGGCCAGGAAGGCCGTCATGGACAGGACGGCCGAATAGACCACGTAGATTCCGAAGAACAGCACCATGAACGGCACGTTGATGAGCTCCACCAGGAAGGCCAGCAGCGTCGTCACCAGGCCGAAGATCTCGATGTACGGCGAGAACAGCTCGTACAGCAGGAAGTAGAAGTACGACACGAAGCTGACGGCCCCGTACTTGGGGTTGGCCAGGATGTTGCGGTACTTCGTCATGCTCTGGAACAGGCCGATGTGCCAGCGCCGCCGCTGGCGGCAGAGGTCCCGCAGCCGCTCGGGCACCTGGGTCCAGCAGATGGCGTCGGTGACGTAGCGGATGCGGTACGGCCGGCCGCTCTCGCGGCAGAACACGTGGAGCTTGACGGCCAGCTCCATGTCCTCGCCCATGGTGGCGCTGTCGTACCCGCCGGCGGATACGACCACGTCCTTGCGGAACAGGCCGAGGGCGCCGGAGATGATGATGTTGCCGTTGAACCGGTCGAACAGCAGCCGCGAGGCCAGGAACGACCGGTCGTACTCCAGCACCTGCATGCTGGCTAGCAGGCTCCGCGGCATCCGGTAGCGGACGACGCGGCCGTTTTCGATCTCGGCGCCGTTGCACGGCCGCACGGCGCCGCCCACGGCCACCACCGTCGGGTCCTCCAGCACCGGCCGGACGATCTTCTCCAGCGAGTCGTGCTGGAGGACCGAGTCGGCGTCGATGCAGAGGAAGTACGGGTAGCCGGCCACGTTGATGCCCATGTTCAGCGCGTCCGCCTTGCCGCCGTTCTGCTTGCGCACCAGTGTGATGGGCACCTTCCAGGCCCGGGTCTCGTAGACGGCCTCCTCGGGCCGGCAGTCGATCCGGCGCTGGATGGGCCGGTCGATGCGCCACATGCCGAACGCCTCCTGGAGCACCCGGGACGTGCCGTCGGTGGAGCCGTCGTCCACGACGATGATCTCGTAGAGCCGGTAGTCCAAGGCCAGCAGGGAGCGGACCGTGGCCTCGATGGTGACTTCCTCGTTGTGGGCCGGGACGATGACGGAGACCGGGACGTAGTAGTCGTTGCCCAGCTCGTTCTTCAGCAGGTTCCGCCGCCGTGCCGCGTACAGGTCCGACGAGCCCACCGTCACCGACAGGAACAGGAAGCTGGCGTACCCCACCATATACAGAATGAAGAAGCACTCCACCCACCACAGGAACAGCTGAATGCCCTCTCTCATACGCCTGCCGCCGCCTCCTCCCGTTCCGTCCGTCCGGCCGCCGCCCGCGCCTCCAGCGCCCGGGACTGGATGCGGTACGTCAGCATCTCCCGGGCGTACCGGTCGTCCCCGTGGAGCACGGCCAGCATGTCCTCGTACTGCAGGCCATGGGCCTCCAGACTGGCCGAGGCGTTGTACCGCACGTACCAGTTGGGGCTGCGCAGGGCCTGCAGCAGCGCGTCCTCCACGTCCTCCCCGCCGTAGGCGGCCAAGGCCGTGGCGGCGATGGCGGCGTACTCCCAGTGCAGCGGGTCGTCGTCCCGGACGAAGTCCAGCAGCAGCCCCCGGATGGCCGGGTCCGGGTACCGGCCGAAGTAGCGGATGGCTGCGAAGCGCAGCTCCTTGTCCCGGCCGGGATCCCGGAGGATGGCCTCCATCTCCGCGCCGCTGCCGCCGCTGCGGAAGCGGATGTAGTCCAGCACGGCCCGCTGGAGCTGGACCGTGAACCGGTCGAACCTCTCCCACAGCCGGGCGATCAGGGCCTGACTGTCGCCGGTGTATGCCAGCAGGCACTCGGTGATGACCTTCTCGTGGAGCAGCGTGTCTGGCCGCCGCTGCAGCTCCAGCAGCGCTTCGGCGACGGTCTCGGGGCTGCCGAAGGCGCACAGGGCCTTGAGGGCGTTGACCCGGCAGTAGAGGCTGGGCCTCCCGAGGAAGCCCAGCAGCGCCCGCTGAATCTCGTCCATCTGCATGTGGCGCTGCAGCTGGTGCCGCGCCAGAAAGTGGCAGAAATAAGCGGCCTGGGTGTCCTCCCGCCGCCGGTACACCGTTGCCAGATACAGGAACACCGGCTGCAGCTGCCGCAGGTACTCCCGGAACGCCGCGTCGCCGGCGCGGCACTCCAGCAGGTGGTCGAAGGCCAGCAGGTAGCTGACGCGGGACAGGCAGCGGTTCATCCAGGTCAGATGACTGACCTGGACCGGCCGGGGCGTCCCGGCCGGGTCCGGCTGCGCGGCGCGGAGCTGGGCCTCGATGCGCCGCTGGAGCTTCTCCATGCGCCGGCGCAGCCGGCGGTCGCCCGCCCGGAGGTAGACGCTGTAGACGAGATTGTACGCCAGCATGCTCAGGCAGACGAGCCCGTAGCCGTACAGCAGGGTTTCGGCGCCCACGCGCCCCGCCTCCTCTCTCCGCGCCGGGCGGCTCAGCCGTTCTGCGCCGTCCAGTAGTCCTGCAGAATGTAATACGATTCCTTGTACCGCTCGCGGTACGCGTCGGCGTCGTCCCAGCCCTCCAGAGCGAAGGCGGCCATGGGGATGCGGTATCCGCCGCCGTCCCCCGTGCGGAAGCCCACCCACATCTCGTCGATGCGGAGGTATTCGACGCCGTAGTTCTCGTAGTAGTCGTCGTGGATCATCTGCTCCGACGGGTCGCCGAAGTTCAGCAGCTCCCACGGGACGCGAAGCTCCACGCCGTCGCCGGTCAGCTGGAAGTCGGCCAGGGAGTCGTACGCCGGGTCGTCCGGGTCGGCCGTCCCGCGCCGGAGGCGGCCGGCCTCGTACGTGGGGGCCGCCGCCCAGCCGCCGACGACGGGCACCGGGTCCTCCCGCTGCACCAGCAGGCGGATGGGCCGGAACGTCGGCGAGTCGGCGTCCCGCGGCTCCTCGTAGGCGTCGGCCCGGTCGGTCTCGTAGGCATGCATGGCCCACAGAAGCTCGTACCGCTCCTGCACCACCACGCGGCTTACGCCGCCGGCGTCCAGGCAGATCACGAAGTCGCAGGCCCGCTCGAAGGTCAGGCCGTAGTTCTCGCAGTACGTGCTGCCCGACCGGGGCGTCGTGTCGATGGGGATGTAGAGGGTGTCCGTCTCCGGGTCGAAGCCGTCCTGCCGGACGTAGAAGTAGAGGTACTTCTCGTCGTATTTCATGGACAGGCTGCCGCCGTCCGTCTCCAGGACCACGTCCTCCGCCGTCCACTCGGAGACGTCGCCGTCCACCACGCAGGCCGGGGACCCCTCCCGGGAGAACTCCAGCAGGCCGTAGTTCTGGCCGTCGTCCTCCTTGTCCTGCCAGACGGGCATGACGGAGTCGATGGTGGCGTAGGAGACGTTCCACGTCTTGCGCTCCCAGACGTCCTGCCACGTGGAGACGAACACGCCGGCCCAGCCGGCTTCCGCCGCGTCGCGGCAGACGCCCACGATCCGCGCACCCTGCTCCTGCTCGGTCAGCGGCGGTTCCCCCTCGTACACCGGGACCCGGGCCGTGGAGAAGCCGAAGCCGGCGGCCACCACGGGCATCGTGTGGTACCGGCCCAGCAGGTCCAGGTAGCCGCTGTATTCGGCGGCGGTGTTCAGGCCCGTCAGCAGGTCTCCCAGCTCCGCCCGCTGCTTCGGGGTGAAGTAGTCCAGGAAGTCCTCGCTGAACCGGCTCAGCCGGTATGCGGCGAAGTATCCGGACTGCAGCGCCTCCGTGGGCACGACGTTTTCGGCGTCCACCTGGTTGTACTTGAAGAACCGCGTGGCGTACAGCGTCTCGTACGCGAAGGGGTCGTTGTTGGGGTCGTTGATGAAGGCGATCAGCCGCTGCGTCTTGTACTTCTCCGTCTCGTACGAGACGATGCGGTCCATGATCTCCGCCAGAAGCACCTCGAAGCGGCTGGCCTCCGGGGTCGTGGTGAAGTACGCGCCGGAATACGCCGTGGGGTAGTTGGTGCTGTGGTTCGTGTAGGCGATGTTGCCGCTGTCCCACTCGCTGCCCACCAGGTATCCCAGGACCCAGGGCGACACGTCGCAGCGGTACGAGCCGGTGCCGGTGACGTCGCCGGTGGCGATGCGCCGGTTGCCGTGGATCACGTCCACGGCCGCCTGGCCGTTCTGGAGCAGCAGCTCCCGGAAGTCGTCGTCGTAGGCGTCCTCGGCGCCGTAGTTGGCCTCGTCGGACACCTGCAGGCCCTGGAGCAGGTACAGCGTCGAGCCGTTCTCGGTGTTGAAGGTGTAAAGCGCGTCGTAGAAGTCGCTGTCCATGACCGTGTAGACCCGGACCGTGTTGGCGCCCAGCTGCGCGATGGCCTCCAGCCAGCGCAGGTAGTCGTCCTCGTCGGCCGCGTAGTCGGAAGCCGGCTCCCCGGGCAGGCTGGAGGAGACGTCGACGCCGCGGATCTCAAAATCCTCCCACCGTCCGTCGGCCCATTGCTGAATCGTCCTGCCCCGGGTGCGGAACGCGGCGGTGACGGGCGCATCCGGGGCCAGGTCCACGTAGAAGCCCTCGTAGTAGACGGCGTACAGCGCGGCGGCCAGCAGCGCCACGCACACGCAGGCCGCAAGGATAAATCGCCTCATACCCGTCTCCTATTCCAGCCACTGGGTGGCGTTCCGGGACCGGTGGCAGTACTGGCGCAGGTCCTCAATGTGCTCGTCCAGCCACGCTGCCCGGGAGAACATGTAGCCCTTCATGCGGCCGACGGCGTCCTCGTAGCTGCTGGGGTTGGCCTCCTCCAGCGTCTCGTCGGCGTCCGGCTCCCGGCGCTGGTAGCGCTCCAGCAGGTTCGGGTCGTAGCTCCAGCCCCAGACGGCGTCGTTCCGCTCGATGGCGGGCCCCAGGAACTCGACCACGTCATCGATGTACGAATCGAGGTACTCGTCCGACAGGATGCCGCGCCGCAGCTGCCGGTAGCGGCTGATGACCCGCTCCACGAAGTCCTCGTCCGTCATCAGCCGGCCGTACCAGCCGCGGTTCTCCAGCAGAAAGCCGGCGCGGGAGAACTCGTGGAAGAAGTTGTTGAGCACGTTGTTGTAGTCCCACACGGGGCCGATGTGCAGCGTGCCGCGGAGGTCGCGGTAGAGGTACGTGGAGCGGGAGAAGGCGTCGTTGACGGCCAGGAACTCCTGCAGGATGTAGTAGTCTACGAAGGAGTCCACGTCGATCTCCTGCTCGTAGTCGTACTGCCCCGTGACCATGTCGGCGGAGTAGAGCCCCCGCTCGACGCGGCTCACGTCGTTCTGGATGTACTCGATGACCTCCTCCGTCAGATTCTCCGCCTGCGGATAGCGGATGCAGAACATCGTCGTGTAGAACTCGTCGAACTCCATCTGGTGGGTATACAGCGTGTAGCTCTCGGCCACGGCCTCCGTGCCGTCGCCCGTGCCGGTCTCTCCGGGCGCCACGCCGTCCATCTCCAGCAGATAGCTGTAGGCCCCGGCGCCGGCCTCGTAGTCGCTGAGGTTGACCCGGTAATCGTCCTCCTTGACCGTCTCCATCAGCACGTAGACACCCTGGTACTCCCCGTCCAGCAGCACCTCGCAGAAGCGCACCTCCGGCGCGTACCCCATGATCTCCGCCGAGATGTTCATCCACATGTAGTTCCGCAGCAGCGTCTTGTCCAGGAACGGGCCGTGGAGGGCCCAGTCGTTGTCGGGATTCATCCCCAGCAGCGGCAGCTCCCGGTTCTCCGTCCGGGTCTCGTCGGCCACCAGCTCGAGCCGGTAGTTCTTCTTGGGGAAGTTGCGGGAGCTGTTGCCGCGGATGCGGAACGCGGCCAGGCTCGTCAGGTCGGCCTCGTCGGAGGCGTGGTGCCAGACGCCCTCGGTCTCCACCGTCTCGATGGTGACGATGATGTCCTCGCCGCCGTCGACCGCCGTGGTGAAGCCCAGCGTCTCGTCGCTTTCCTCGTCGCGGATGACCTCGCCGGGGATGTACTGCCCGCCGGTTTCGATGCGGATGATCGGCAGGTGGGTGCACAGCTCCGAGCCGTCGCAGCCGCATTCGCCGGCCGGCAGGGGCATCTCCAGATGCTGGTGGTAGCGGCTGGTGCCCGCCTCCGACTCGGCAGCCGAGGCCACCAGGGCGCACAGGAGCATGACGGCCGCCGCCGCCAGCCCCAGCAGTTTGTACTTCATGGCCGCGCCCCCTTCCCGCGGGCGGCGAATCCGCCGCCCGGATCAGCCGCTGATGTCGTCGCTCTGCAGGACGATGTTGAAATACTCCACGCCCCCCAGCTCGTACACCGCGTCGGTGATCGGCTTCTCGCCGGCCTTGCGCGGCCGGTTCAGGTACTTGCCGCTGAGCTCGTAGAGGAACTCCACGGTCTCCTCCGTGGTGTTCCTGGCCCGGAGGATGGCCTTCCGGTCGAAGTACTGGAAGATCAGCGCCTCAGCCCGGGCCTCGTGGATCCGGGCGATGCGCAGCACCAGCAGGGCGCGGTTGTCCGTCCGCAGCCGGCCGAACAGCAGCAGCACCAGGAACACGAACGCGCTGCCGGCGGCGGCCACCAGGTAGTCCCCCGAGCCGCAGCAGATGCCCACGACGATGGCCCAGAAGATGTAGACCGTGTCCCGCGCGTCCTTGATGGCCGTCCGGAAGCGGACGATGGACAGGGCGCCCACCATGCCCAGAGACAGCGCGATGTTGTTGCCGATGACGATCATGACCGTCGTGGTGATGATCGTCAGGGCCGCCAGGGAGACGTTGAACTTGACGCTGTAGATGCTGCCGCTGTGGGACAGGCGGTACGACAGGAACAGAAACGCGGCGATGACCGCCGACATGGCCAGCCGCAGCAGAATCGTCCCGGCAGTGAGCTGGCCGCCGCTCGTCTCCAGCAGCTCGAGCAGGGTTTCTCTCATGGTTGCTCTCTCCTTCTCCGGAATCTAGCCTTCGCTCCCCAGGGAAACGCCCCGGGCCAGGCAGTACTTGCTGACCGACAGCTCCGAGCGCTCCACCCGGTCCAGCAGCTGCTTGCAGTAGCTGAGCAGAAAGCCGTTGTACTTGACCTCCAGCACCAGGCGGAACGGGTCCAGCACCGGGTACATGGGCAGCTGCGGCGCGAACACGTCGCAGCACGTCTCCGTGGCCACGATGCCGCCGTCCAGCGTGATGCGGATGTGGTTCTCCCGGGCGATGAACGCCTGGCGCAGATACTCGACGATGACCTTCGGCCGGTAGCAGCGGCAGTGCATCAGGGCGTAGCACTCGGCGGCGAAGTCCTCCGGGTGGTCCAGCAGGGGCCGGTAGTCGCCGCGGCAGAGCCGCGCCGCCTCCTCCCGGCTCACACGCAGCGAGCGCTTCCGCTGGTACGGCCCCTGCTTCTGCTTCATCTCCAGCATGGCGAAGTCCGCCGCAGGGCTGTAGATCCGCAGGCGGAGCTTCCGCCGCAGCTCCAGGCCGTCCACCTTGGCGGCAAAGTCCTCGTCGTCCGGCGTGTCGAAGTACAGCGAGCGGATGCGGTAGCCCTGGGCGCCGTTGTGAGCGTCCCGGAGCATCACGGCGCCCAGCTGGTGGCGCAGCACCGCGGCGTCGGCCTGGTGGATGAAAAACTTCTTCTCCTGGCGCAGCACCTCGTTCATCCGCGCACCTCCTTCCGCCGGCAGGATCCATACCATTTTATTTTATCACACAGTTTTTCTCAACTCAATCGGTATTTCTCCCGGGATCCGCCCGAAAAATGCAGCGGCGGGCCTCCGCCCGCCGCTCAGCTTGTCAAAAAAGTCTCTCACGAGAATTTTTTGACAAGCTGCTACGAATTTGCAACTTCAAAAAGTTGCAAATTCGGGTTTGATTGAACGCGAAAGGGGACCCTGACGGTCCCCTTTCACACTTTCCCTC
>CAJFNY010000090.1 GCA_904395865.1 uncultured Oscillospiraceae bacterium | reverse complement strand
GGGAACTCGTCCACCGACGGGATCATGGGCAGCAGGGCCTTCTCGGCCAGGTTGCCGTGGCCGATCTCCCGGCGGGAGGTGGAGCGGGCGCCGCGGGCCTCGCCGGTGGAGAAGGCGGGGAAGTTGTAGTGGTGGATATACCGCTTCGTCTCCTCGTCGTAGATGGTGTCCAGCTTCTGCTCCATGGACAGGGTGTTCAGCGTGCAGATGGACAGGGCCTGGGTCTGGCCGCGGGTGAACAGGGCCGAGCCGTGGACCCGGGGCAGGACGCCCACCTCGGCCGACAGGGGCCGGATCTCGTCCATCTGGCGGCCGTCGACGCGCTTGCCGGCCAGCAGCCACTTCTTGACGACCTTCTTCTGCATCTTGTAGAGGCAGACCTCGATGTTCTCCTCGTAGTCCTCGTACTTGTCGGCGAACTTCTCGGCGAAGTCCAGGCGGGTCTTGGCCAGGCGCTCCTCGCGGACGTTCTTGTCCGGCGTGTCCAGGGCGTACTCGATCTGGTCCATGCCGTAGGCCATGAGCTCGTCCAGCAGGGCATGGTTGACGGCGGCCTTCTCGAAGGTGAACTTCGGCTTGCCGATCTGGGCGACGATGTCGTTGATGAAGGCGACGATCTTCTGGTTCGTCTCGTGGGCCAGGCGGATGGCGCCCATGAGGATGTCCTCAGGCACCTCGTTGGCCTCGGTCTCGATCATGACGACCTTCTCCGCCGTGGAGGCGATGCAGCAGAACATCTTGGCCTCGCGCCGCTGCTCGGAGGACGGGTTGATGAGATACTCGCCGTTCAGGTAGGCCACCTCGGTGGTGGCCATGGGGCCGTTCCACGGCACGTCGGAGTAGGCCGTGGCGATGAAGGCGCCCAGGGAGGCCACGACCTCCACGGGGTTGTCGTAGTCGTTGGCCAGGACGGTGCAGGTGATGACCACGTCGTTGCGCAGCTCGTCGTCGAAGAACGGGCGCATGGGGCGGTCGATCAGGCGGGAGTTCAGGGTGCCGCGCTCGCTGGGGCGGCCCTCGCGGCGGTTGAAGGAGCCGGGGATGCGGCCCACCGCGTACATCCGCTCCTCAAACTCGATGGTCAGCGGGAAGTAGTCGATGCCGGTCTTGGGGGCCGAGGAGGCCACCACCGTCACCAGGACGACCGTGTCGCCGTAGCGGCAGATGCACTCGCCGTTGCACAGCTCGGCCACCTTGCCCGTCTCCACGGTGAAGGTGCGGCCGCCGATCTCGGTCTCGAAGATGTGGTGGTTGGGGAACTGTCTGTGGGTAATCATTGCAATCTCCTTTCGCACTGGTGCACGCGGAGGAGTTAGCACTTGAAACGAACGCCGAAGCCTCGGCGGCCCTTTCAACTGCTAAACACCGCCCCGTGCATGGGAATTGTCGCAGAAAAGGGCGGCCGAGGGCCGCCCTTTTGGGTAACTTACTTGCGGATGCCCAGCTTGGCGATGATGGCGCGGTAACGGTTGATGTCCTTCCGGGCCAGGTAGT
This sequence comes from uncultured Oscillospiraceae bacterium, assembly GCA_904395865.1. Classification (GTDB taxonomy): domain Bacteria; phylum Bacillota; class Clostridia; order Oscillospirales; family Oscillospiraceae; genus Avoscillospira_A. The sequence continues at coordinate 3,250 of CAJFNY010000090.1, read as the reverse complement.
CCAGCAGGTTGCGCCGCTTGCCGACCATCATCAGCAGGCCGCGGCGGCTGTGGTTGTCGTGCTTGTGGACCCGCAGGTGCTCGGTGAGCTCGTTGATGCGGGCGGTGAGGATGGCGATCTGGACCTCGGGGGAGCCGGTGTCGCCCTCGTGGGTGGCGTTCTCGGCGATGACCTTGGCCTTGACGTCTTTCTGAATCATGGTTGTTCCACCTTTCCAAATTCGTGCCCGCCGACTAAGTACCGGGCCGGTGAAGTGCCCTCTGCGGAAGCGGCGCTGTCCCGGAACCGAGTGCGGGGGCCTGCCGGCGCTCGGCCGGCTGTACTACAATACCATATTTCCCGGCCGTTGTAAAGGGGGTTTTCCCGGTGTCCGGCCGGAATTTCCATCCTTCGTCACACCGGCGGCGGCTGCGCCATAGAATGAGGGCGAGGAAGGAGGAATTTTGAATGTACCAATCCTGCAACACCTGCGGCGCGCGCAGCGCCTGCTGCTCCGGCAGCGCCGGCTGTGAGATCCGCGCCCGTCTCCAGGCCATTGCCGACGCCATCCCCGTGCGCCGCTACGTGGCCTCGGACACCACCGCCAACACCACCTGCTGCCAGAACGGCTGCTGTTCGTGCGGCTGCGGCTGCCAATGCGGCTGCGGCTGCCAGAGCGGCTGCGGCTGCCAGAGCGGCTGCGGCTGCCAGAGCGGCTGCGGCTGTCAGTGCGGCTGCAACTGCCAGAGCGGCTGCGGCTGCCAGAGCGGCTGCGGCTGCCAGAGCGGCTGCGAATGCGAGTGCAGCTGCGGCGGCACCGTGTACTTCGGCTCCGCGGCTCAGGACGTGGCCGCCGGCGGCGCGCTGAGCTTCTCCCAGTACTCGCCGGCGCCGGACGACGCCGTCACATCCACGGCGGCGTACCTGCCGTGCGGCCGGTACCGCGTGGCCTACTCGGTCAACGCCTCGGCCGCGCCCGGCGCGGCCGCCGGCGGCGCCACCCTGGGCGTGGCCCCGGCCGTCAACGGCGTGGCCTTCCCGCGGGGCGGCAGCTTCGCCACGGTCCCGGACGGCGGCAGCGCCGCGCTGTCCTCGTCGTTCGTGGTGTCGATGCCCAACGCCGTCAACACCCTGGGCTTCTACAACACCGGCGCCCTGACCACGTCGTACCAGCTGTTCAACGCCACCGTGGAGCGGCTCTGCTGATTTACCCGGCGGCTGCCGGCAGGGCCTCGGCCCAGGCCAGCAGCTCCGCCAGGCTGCCGGCGGGGAAATCCCCCGTCGGCAGCCCCGCAGGGTTCAGCAGGAAGTCGGTGACGAGAAAGACCTCCATCCCCAGCGCCCGGGCGCAGCCGTCCTCCGCGACGTCGTTGCCCACCATCAGGCAGTCCTCCGGCGCCGCGTCCAGCGCCCGGCAGACGTCCCGGTAGTACCCGGGGTTCGGCTTTGCGAAGCGGCAGTCCTCGTAGGCCGTCACCAGCGGGAACGACGCCGGCTCCAGGCCCAGCCAGCGCAGCCGGGACTCGGTGGCGATCCGCGGGAAGATCGGGTTCGTGGCCACGGCCACCCGGTACCCCTTCCCCCGCAGCGTCTCCACCAGCCGGCGGCTGACGTCGGTGATGGGGCAGACCCGGGCGCAGTCCTGGAATCCCTCCCGATAGTACATCAGAAACTCCGCCTCCCGGGCCAGGTAGTCGATGCCGCTGGCGGCGGTGAACGCCTCGGCGAAGGCCTCCCGGTTCGTCCGGCTGCCGTCGTTGGCCACCATGGCCTTCGTGCCGGCCCAGATCCACCGGACCAGCGCCTCCGCCGGATACTCGGAAAACCAGGCGCACAGGCTGGCGAAGTACGCCCGCTGGAACGACGCCATCTCCATGGGCAGCAGCGTGCCGTCCAGGTCGAACAGGATCGTCGGCCGCGCGGTGCGGGCAGAGAATTCCACCCGTTCCTCCCTCCTTTTTACACAATACGAATGCGAAACCGGCCCGGGGCAGACGCCCCGGGCCGCAGCGTGTTGCTTAGTGCTGCTTACGCGTTCTCGAGATCCATGGACGCGATGACGGCGGCGCAGCGGGGGCAGAGGCCGTCGGGATGGGTCGAGTCGGTGTGCTTCCAGCAGCGGGGGCACTTGACGCCGCCGGCCGGACGGACGAGCACCCGGACGCCCTCCAGGGGCGTCTCGGCCGCCTGGGCGTACAGCTCCGCGTCCTCCGTGACCTCCACGGACGAAACCAGGAACAGGTCGGACCACTGGCTGCCGAAGCGGTTCTGGGTCTGGGCCAGGTTGCTCTCGGCCACGGGCCGGTCGGTGACGAGCACCACCTCCGCCTCCAGGGCCTTGCCGATGGACTTGGCGGCCCGGGCGCTCTCCAGGGCGGCGTTGACGCCGTCGCGCAACTGGATCAGCACGTCCCAGCGGACCATGGCCGCCTCGCTGAGGGCGTACTCGGTGAAGGGCTTGTTCATCTCGTTGAACACCACGTTCCGGGCGTCGTCGCCCTTCCGGTGGGGCATGGCCAGCCAGATCTCGTCGCACGTGAACGCCAGGATGGGCGCGAACAGCTTCGTCATGGTGTCCAGGATCAGGTACAGGGCCGTCTGGGCGCTGCGGCGGCTGGGGCCGTCGGCCTCGTCGCAGTAGAGCCGGTCCTTGAGGATGTCGAAGTAGAAGCTGGACAGGTCGGCGACGCAGAAGTCGTTGATGGCGTGGGTGATGGTCAGGAACTCGTAGTCCCGGTACGCCTGCTCGCACTTCTCCATGAGGGCGTTGAGCTTCGTCATGGCCCAGCGGTCCAGCTCCAGCATGCTGCTGGGCGGCACCAGCCGGTCGGGGTCGAAGCCGTCCAGGTTGCCCAGGCAGTACCGGGCGGTGTTGCGGAACTTCAGGTAGTTCTGGCTCAGCTGCTTGAAGATGGCGTCGGAGCAGCGGACGTCCACGTGGTAGTCGGCCGACGCGGCCCACAGGCGCAGCAGGTCGGCGCCGTACTTCTTGAAGATGTCGGCCGGGTCGACGCCGTTGCCCAGGGACTTGTGCATGGCCTTGCCCTCGCCGTCCACGGTCCAGCCGTGGGTGACGCACTCCCTGAACGGCGCGCCCTTGCCCAGGGCGCCCACGGCCGTCAGCAGGCTGGACTGGAACCAGCCGCGGTACTGGTCCAGGCCCTCCAGGTACACGTCGGCCGGCCAGAAGCCCTGGTCCTTCTGCATGGAGGCGAAGTGGGTGGAGCCGGAGTCGAACCAGCCGTCCAGGGTGTCCTCCTCCTTGGTGAAG
>CAJFNY010000089.1 GCA_904395865.1 uncultured Oscillospiraceae bacterium | reverse complement strand
GTTCAGGGCCATGCGGGTGCAGTAGCCCTCGGCCATCTCCAGGTAGCGGGGGCCCTTGGCCTTGGTGGCGAACATGGTGCCCACCTGGGAGCGCAGGCCTTTGCCCAGGTCCTCCAGGGAGGCGCCGACGGCCAGGCCGTCCTCGGAGAACGCAGACTGGCTGCGGCCGTAGACGATCTGCAGGAACAGCTCGCGCATGGCGGTGTTGATGGCGTCACAGACCAGGTCGGTGTTGAGGGCCTCGAGGATCGTCTTGCCGATGAGGATCTCGGAGGCCATGGCGGCCGAGTGGGTCATGCCGGAGCAGCCCAGCGTCTCCACCAGCGCCTCCTCGATGATGCCGTTCTTGATGTTCAGGGTCAGCTTACATGCACCCTGCTGCGGGGCGCACCAGCCCACGCCGTGGGTGAAGCCGCTGATGTCGGAAATTTCCTTCGCCTGGACCCACTTGCCCTCTTCGGGGATGGGCGCCGGGCCGTGGTACGCACCCTTGGCAACGGGGCACATGTGCTGTACTTCTGCCGAGTAAATCATCGTGATCTTCCTTTCAGTCGTATTGCTCACGGAAGGGCCTGTCCCATCAGACCCCAAGGAGGTTTTCAGAAGGAAAAGGAGCCAAATTGCTCCAGAAATATTATACCGGCGGGCCGCAGCCGTGTCAAGGCGCCAGCCTGCCCAAATTCGCAGGTTGGCGGCTTGAAAACTGGCTTTCTTGCACAATTCCGGCGGCTTTTGCTCACTTGGTTCCGAAAATACGGTCCCCCGCGTCGCCCAGACCCGGGACGATGTAGGCGTGCTCGTTGAGCCGCTCGTCCACGGCGGCCACGAAGAGATCCACGTCCGGATGGGCGCTCCGGACCACCTCGATGCCCTCCGGCGCGGCGATGATGTTCATCAGGGTGATGCTCCTGCAGCCGTGCTCCTTGAGGAAGCCGATGGCAGCCGCGGCGCTGCCGCCGGTGGCCAGCATCGGGTCCACCAGAAAGACGCGCCGCTCCGAGATGTCGCCGGGCAGCTTGCAGTAGTATTCCACCGGCCGGTGGGTCTCCGGGTCGCGGTAGAGGCCGATGTGGCCCACCTTGGCCGAGGGGATCAGCGTGATCATCCGGTCGACCATGCCCAGGCCGGCCCGGAGGATCGGGACGATGGCCAGCTTCTTTCCGGCCAGGACGCGCACCTTCGCCGGCGCCACAGGCGTCTGAATCTCCACCTCCTCGGTGGGGAGGTCCCGGGTGGCCTCGTAGCACATCAGTGCCGCGATTTCACCGACGATCTCGCGGAACTCCTTGACGCCGGTGCGGGCGTCCCGGAGGATGGCCAGCTTGTGCTGAATCAGCGGATGATCGAGTACGTGTAACGTTCCCATGGTTATGCTCCTCTCATATTCTCTTTTGCCAGGCGCTCGCGCTCGGCCTGGCTCAGCCGCAGATACACGGGGGAGAGCGACGCGGCGTCGGCCGCCGCTCCCTGCCGCAGCCGCTCCCAGGCCGCCAGGGCGACGCCGGCAGCGCGCTGCTGGCGCAGATGCTCCGGCGCCAGGCGCAGCGCCGGCACCGAAGCGGACAGGGCGTCGAAGCACAGCTGCGCCCCGTCTCCGTACAGAGTGACGGGGCCGGCCAGCCCGGCCAGGGCAGCGCCGAATTCCGCCACGGAGATGGCCGCGTCCGGCAGCAGCCGGCGGGGCGCGCCGCCCTCCATGGCGAAGGCCGCGCAGTAGACCTGGCTGCGCCGGGCGTCCATGGCCGCGGCCACGACGCCGTCGTGCAGCCCGGCGCCCCAGGCCATGGCCTCGAGAGTGGAGACGCCGCAGCACGGAATCTCCCGCCCCCAGGCGAAGCCCTTGGCCGCCGCCACGCCGATGCGCACGCCGGTAAAGCTCCCGGGTCCGGCGGCCACCGCCGCCGCGTCCACCGATTCCACCGGCCACCCGCACGTGCGCAGGAGCTCCCGGGCCAGGAGCAGCACCGTCCGGCTGTGGGTCAGGCCGCTCATCTGGTACGCCTCGGCCACCAGCCGCCCGTCCTCCAGCAGCGCCGCCGAGGCGGCCCTGGCGGACGTCTCAAAGGCCAAGATCCGCAAAGCGATCGCCTCCCTCCACAGTGATGATCCGCCGGCTCTCGTCGGCGCCGTCACGCCGGATGGCCACGGTGACGGCGCCGTCCAGCGCCTCCGTCACGTTCTCGCTCCACTCGACGCAGCAGACGCCGCCGCGGTCCAGATAGTCGTCCCACCCGATGTCGAACAGGTCGTCCGCCGAGGCCAGGCGGTACATGTCGAAGTGGAACAGCGGCAGGCGGCCGCCGCCGTACTCGTTGACGATGGTGTACGTGGGACTCGTGACGGCGTCGGTGCAGCCGAGCCCGGCGGCCACGCCGCGGGTGAAGGCCGTCTTGCCGGCGCCGAGGCCGCCGCGGAAGGCAATGACGTCTCCTGCAGCCAGCCGCCGCCCCAGGGCCGCCCCCAGCGCCTCGGTCTCCTGGGGGGAATGGGTGACATACTCCATGCTCTGCGCTCCCGGTTCCAAAATTCCGGTGCTATTCTACCATAGTTTCCCCGTGATTGCAAAAAATTTTCCGCAGCCGCAGGTTTTAACAGTCCATTCATAGTTTCCTGACAATTCCGCAATCTTTGTGGCGTATTCTGAAGGCACAGAATTCAAAAGTCACTGGAGGGATGCACCATGAAAAAGCTTCTGATCGGCAGCGCCATCCTGGCTGCGGCGGCAGCCTGCGTAACGCTCTGGCTGCGCCGCATTGCCGGCACGGAGGAAGAGGAGGCGCTGCTGTGAGCGCGCTGGCGGCCACCCGCAGAAAAAGGCCTTGACAACGGCGGAACTTCCCTGTATGATAGCTCCATCAAACCGATGATGTGCAGATAACGTCTGTTGTGCACTCCCAGAGAGCCCGGGGCGCTGTGAGCCGGGCAGAACGCAGGCAGGCAAATGGAGCACGGAGGGCGCGAGGAACAGCCCCAGGGCCCAGTATTTCGCGACGTGCGGGCATACGTCAGTTGCCGGGGATATGCTGGTATCCCGCAAAGTGTGCGGCCGTGGCCGCGAAGCAAGGTGGCACCGCGAGCGTTTCGACGCCCGTCCTTGATGAATGCATCAGGGACAGGCGTCTTTTTTCGTCCTGTCCCGGAAAAGAAGGCGGAATATGTACCATCCCACGCTGAAGGAGGCCCGCACGCTGGCGGCTTCCGGCCTCTGGCGGCGGATCCCGGTGGTCCGGGAGCTGCTGTCCGACTTTCTCACGCCGGTGGAGGCGCTGCGCATCCTGCGGGCACGGGACAACCACTGCTTTCTGCTGGAATCGGCTGCCGACAGCGGCGGCTGGGGCCGATGGACCTTCCTGGGGTGCGAGCCGGAGCTGGAGCTGACGTGCCGCGACGGCGTTCTGCAGCAGCGGACCGGGGCGGAGACGACGACGCGGATCCAGCCTCCCGGGGAGACGCTGCGCCGGCTGCTGGCCGAATACCGGAGCCCCGTGGTGCCGGGCCATCCGCCCTTCACCGGCGGCCTGGTGGGCTACTTCTCCTACGAGTACCTGCAGTACGCCGAGCCGACCCTCCGCTTCACCGGGGAGGACCGGGAGCAGTTCCGGGACATGGACGTGATGCTGTTCAACAGCGTCATCGCCTTCGACAACTTCCGCCAGAAGCTGGTCCTGGTGACGAACGCCGACGCCGCCGACCTGGACGCCTCGTACCCCGCCGCCTGCGCCCAGCTGGATCGGATGGCGGAGCTGCTCCGCCACGGGTCGCCGGCCCCCCGGCAGCCGGCCCGGCTGACGACGCCGGTGCGCCCGCTGTTCAGCCGGGAGGCGTACTGCGCCATGGTGGAGCGGGCCAAGGGGTATATCCGGGACGGGGACATCTTCCAGGTGGTGCTGTCCAACCGGCTGGAGGCCGGCTTCGAGGGTTCGCTGCTGGACGTGTACCGGATCCTGCGCACCATCAATCCCTCGCCGTACCTGTTCTGCTTCACCAGCGACGACCTGGAGCTGGCCGGCGCTTCGCCGGAGACGCTGGCGCGGCTGGAGGACGGCGTCCTCCGGACCTTCCCCCTGGCCGGGACCCGCCCCCGCGGCGCCACGGCGGAAGAGGACGCGGCCCTGGAGGCGGAGCTGCTGGCCGACGAAAAGGAGCTGGCCGAGCACAACATGCTGGTGGACCTGGGCCGCAACGACGTGGGCAAGGTCAGCCGCTTCGGCACGGTGCAGGTGGAGAAGTACCTCCAGGTGGAGCGCTTTTCCCACGTGATGCACCTGGGCTCCACCGTGCGCGGGGAGCTGCGGGAGGGCCTGGACGCCGTGGACGCCCTGGACGCCATTTTCCCGGCGGGGACCCTGTCCGGCGCACCGAAGCTGCGGGCTGCCCAGATCATTGACGAGCTGGAGAACAACCGGCGGGGGATCTACGGCGGCGCCGTGGGCTACCTCTCCTTCTCCGGCAATCTGGACACGTGCATCGCCATCCGCCTGGCGTACCGGAAGGGAGACCGGGTGTTCATCCGCTCCGGAGCGGGCATCGTGGCCGACTCGGACCCGGAGCGGGAGTACGAGGAGTGCCTCAACAAGGCCCGCGCCGTGGTGCGGGCGCTGGAGCTGGCGCGGGAGGCGAGGGACCTGTGATTCTGCTGATTGACAATTACGACAGCTTTTCCTACAACGTCTACCAGCTGGCCGGCAGCATCTGCCCGGACATCCGCGTCGTGCGGAACGACCGGGTGACGGTGGAGGAGATCCGGGCCATGGCCCCCGCGCGGTTGCTGCTCTCGCCGGGGCCGGGCCGCCCGGCCGATGCCGGCGTCTGCGAGGCGGCCGTCCGGGAGCTGGCCGGGGAAATTCCGATCCTGGGCATCTGCCTGGGGCATCAGGCCATCTGCGAGGCCTTCGGCGGCGAGATCGTCCACGCCGCCCGGCTGGTCCATGGCAAGGCGGATCCGGTCCGGCTGGACCGGTCATGCCCGCTGTTCCGCGGCCTGCCGGAGGTCATCTCCGCGGCGCGGTACCACTCCCTGGCCGCCCGGGAGGAGACGCTGCCGCCGTGCCTGACCGTGACGGCCCGCGCGCCGGACGGGGAGATCATGGCCGTGCAGCACCGGGAGCTGCCGGTGTACGGCCTGCAGTTCCACCCGGAGTCCGTACTGACGCCCCGGGGGGAGGCAATTCTGAAAAACTTTCTGGAGGGATCCGTATGATTCGAGAAGCCATCGTGCAGCTGGCCGCCAAGCGCGACCTGGACTACGCCACCGCCGCCGCCGTCATGGACGAGATCATGAGCGGCCAGGCCAGCGAGATTCAGATGTCCGCCTTCCTGACGGCCCTGGCCATGAAGGGAGAGACCATCGACGAGATCACCGCCTGCGCCGCCTCCATGCGCGCCCACTGCGTCCGCCTGCTCCACGACGTGGACGCCCTGGAGATCGTGGGCACCGGCGGCGACGGCGCCAATTCCTTCAACATCTCCACCACCGCCGCCTTCGTCGTGGCCGCCGGCGGCGTCCCGGTGGCGAAGCACGGCAACCGGGCCGCCTCCTCCAGAAGCGGCGCCGCCGACGTGCTGGAGGCCCTGGGCTTCGACATCACGCTGCCGCCGGAGCGCAGCGCGGCGCTGCTGCGGGAGCACGGCTTCTGCTTCCTGTTCGCCCAGAACTACCACATCTCCATGAAGTACGTGGCCCCGGTCCGCCGGGAGCTGGGGATCCGGACGGTGTTCAACGTCCTGGGTCCCCTGACGAACCCCGCCGGCGCCAGGCGGGAGCTCATGGGTGTCTACGACGAGGCCCTGGTGGAGCCCCTGGCCCAGGTCATGGGCAAGCTGGGTGTGACCCGCGGCATGGTGGTCTACGGCCAGGACCGGCTGGACGAGCTGTCCATGGCGGCCCCCACAGCCGTGTGCGAGATCCGCAACGGCTGGTTCCAGTCGTACGAGGTGACGCCGGAGCAGTTCGGCTACGACCGCTGCGACCGATCCGACCTGACCGGCGGTACGCCGGAGGAGAACGCGGCCATCACCCGGGCCGTCCTGGCCGGCACCGACCGGGGGCCCCGCCGCCAGGCCGTCTGCCTCAACGCCGGCGCAGCCCTGTATATCGGCGGCCGTGCGGAGACGCTGGCAGACGGCGTCCGCCTGGCGGAGTCCCTGCTGGACGGCGGCGCCGCGGCGGCCAAGCTGGAGGAGCTGCTGGCCGTGTGCCGGAGGTGCGGCCAATGACGGTCCTCGACCAGCTGGCTGACCACGCCCGGGCCCGGGTGGCGGCGGCCCGGGAGGAGAACAGCCTGGACGTGCTCCGGGCCCTGTGCCGGGAGCGGGGCCGCGCTGACGGCGCCCGCCGCTTCCGGGAGGCCCTGGCCGCCCCGGGCCTGTCCCTGATCTGCGAGGTCAAGCGGGCCTCCCCGTCCAGGGGGCTGATCGCCCGGGACTTCCCGTACGTGGCCATCGCCCGGGACTACGCCGCCGGCGGTGCGGCGGCCATCTCCTGCCTGACGGAGCCGAAGTGGTTCCTGGGCTCCGATGCCATTTTCCGGGACATCTGCGCCGCCGTCCCCACGCCCATGCTCCGCAAGGACTTCACCGTGGACGTCTACCAGCTGTACGAGGCGCGGCTCCTGGGGGCCGACGCGGCCCTGCTGATCTGCGCTCTGCTGGACCGGCCGGCCCTGGAGCGCTGCCTGGCCGTCTGCGGCGAGCTGGGCCTGGCGGCTCTGGTGGAAGCCCACGACGAGGCCGAGGCGGCCATGGCCGCGGCCGCCGGGGCGGAGATCGTCGGCGTCAACAACCGGAATCTGAAGGACTTCACCGTGGACTTCTCCAACGCCGCCCGGCTGCGGGATGCGGTGCCGCCCGGTGTGCTGTTCGTGGCGGAGAGCGGCGTCCGCGGCCCGGAGGACGCCGCGGCCCTCCGGGCACTGGGGGCCGACGCGGCCCTGGTGGGCGAGGCCCTCATGCGGGCGGCTGACCGGCCGGCGGCCCTGGCGGCCCTGCGGAGGGCGGGGCAATGACGCGGATCAAGTTCTGCGGCCTCGTCCGGCCGGAGGATGTGGACGCCGTCAACCGGGTGAAGCCCGACTTCGCCGGCTTCGTGGTGGACGTGCCGCGGAGCCGCCGGAACGTCTCGGTGGAGACGCTCCGGGCCCTGCGGGCCCGGCTGGACGCGGCCGTCCGGCCGGTGGGGGTGTTCGTGGACAGCCCGCCGGAGCGGGTGGCGGCGCTGCTCCGGGACGGGACGCTGTACGCCGCCCAGCTCCACGGCCGCGAGGACGCGGCGTACGTGGCGGCCCTGCGCCGCCTGGCGCCGGGGGCCGTCGTCTGGCAGGCCTTCCGCCTGCATACGGCGGCCGACGCCGCGGCGGCGGCCGCCTCCCCGGCGGACATGGTGCTGCTGGACGGCGGGGCGGGGGAGGGCCGAACCTTCCCGTGGGAGCTGGCCGAGGGCTTCCCGCGGCCGTTCCTGCTGGCCGGCGGCCTGACGGCGGAGAACCTGCCGGCGGCCATCCGCCGGCTGCGCCCCTGGGGTGTGGACCTGTCCAGCGGGCTGGAGACCCACGGGCGGAAGGATTTTGAAAAGATGCTGGCGGCCGCGGCCGCCGTGAGAACGGAGGATGCAACATGAGCAAGGGACGCTTCGGCGCCCACGGCGGGCAGTACCTGCCGGAGACGCTGATGCACGCGGTGCTGGAGCTGGAAGCCGCGTACGACGCCTGCAAGGCCGACCCGCAGTTCCAGGCGGAGCTGACGGAGCTGCTGAACGAGTACGCCGGCCGGCCGTCGCGGCTGTACTTCGCCCGGCGGATGACCGAGGACCTGGGCGGCGCGAGGATCTACCTGAAGCGGGAGGACCTGAACCACACCGGCGCCCACAAGATCAACAACGTCCTGGGTCAGGCACTCCTGGCCAGGCGCATGGGCAAGACGCGGCTCATCGCCGAGACCGGCGCGGGCCAGCACGGCGTGGCCACGGCAACGGCCGCAGCCCTGCTGGGCATGGCGTGCGAGGTGTACATGGGCGAGGAGGACACGAAGCGCCAGGCCCTGAACGTCTACAAGATGCGCCTGCTGGGGGCGCAGGTCCACCCGGTGACGTCGGGCACCGCCACCCTCAAGGACGCCGTCAGCGAGACCATGCGGGAGTGGAGCCGCCGCATCGACGACACCCACTACTGCCTGGGCTCCTGCATGGGGCCGCATCCGTTCCCCACCATCGTCCGGGACTTCCAGGCGGTGATTTCCCGGGAAATCCGGCAGCAGATCCTGGAGCGGGAGGGCCGCCTGCCCGACGCGGTGCTGGCGTGCGTCGGCGGCGGCTCCAACGCCATCGGCGCCTTCTACCACTTCATTGACGAGCCGTCCGTCCGGCTCATCGGCTGCGAGGCCGCCGGCCGCGGCACGGACACGGCCGACACCGCCGCCACCATCGCCACCGGCCGCCCCGGCATCTTCCACGGCATGAAGTCGTACTTCTGCCAGGACGACCGGGGGCAGATCGCCCCGGTGTACTCCATCTCCGCCGGACTGGACTACCCGGGCATCGGCCCGGAGCATGCCTGGCTCCACGACACCGGCCGCGCCGAATACGTGGCCGTCACCGACGAAGAGGCCGTGGACGCCTTCGAGTACCTGAGCCGCACCGAGGGCATCATCCCGGCCATCGAGTCGGCCCACGCCGTGGCGTACGCAAAAAAAAATCGCCCCCGCCATGGGGCGGGAGCAGATCCTCGTCGTCAACATCTCCGGCCGCGGGGACAAGGACTGCGCGGCCATCGCGCGGTACAGAGGGGAGGCGCTGGCAGAATGAAGCGGATTGCAGAGGCGTTCGCCCGCGGGAAGGCGTTCATCCCGTACGTCACCTGCGGTGACCCGGACCTGGCCACCACCGAGGCGGCCGTACGCACCCTGGCGGCCAACGGTGCCGACCTGATCGAGCTGGGCATCCCGTTCTCCGACCCCACGGCCGAGGGGCCGGTGATCCAGGAGGCCAGCCGCCGGGCCCTGGCCGGCGGCGTCACGGCCGAGGCCGTGCTGGACATGGTCCGCCGGCTGCGGCGGGACGTGGACGTGCCGCTGCTGCTGATGACGTACGCCAACGTGGTGTTCTCCCGCGGCACCGCGGCCTTCACCGCCGCGGCGGCCGACGCCGGGGCCGACGGCTTCATCCTGCCGGACGTGCCCTTCGAGGAGCAGGCGGAATTCGCCGGCCCGTGCCGGGACTGCGGCCTGGCCTTCATCTCCCTGATCGCGCCCACCTCCGGCGAGCGCATCGGGCCCATCGCCCGGGCGGCCCGGGGCTTCCTGTACTGCGTGTCGTCCCTGGGCGTCACCGGCGTCCGCGGCCAGCTGGGCGGCGGCGTGGCGGCCATGGTGGCGGCGGCAAAGGCCGCCAACCCGGACCTGCCCTGCGCCGTGGGCTTCGGCATTGCCGCGCCGGAGCAGGCGGCCCGGGCGGCCGCCGCGGCTGACGGGGCCATCGTCGGCTCCGCCATCGTCCGGATGCTCACGGAAAAGGGCCGGGACGCCCTGCCGGAGCTGGCCGCCTACGCCCGGACCATGAAGGCCGCCGTCACCGCCGCCGGAGCGTCCGCAGGTACGCCTTCCGCTCCGGCGTGATCCGCCGGCTCTCCACGGCCTTCTGGATCGTCTTGTTGTGCACCCAGACCGGCAGCCGGCCGCTGCGCAGCAGCGGCTCCGCCGCATCGTACTGCTTGGCCAGCGCCGTGGCCAGATACCAGGCCACCATCATGTTGACGTAGTATTCGTCGCAGCAGGCCGCCGCGGCCCAGTCCAGGAACTCCGGCCGGAAGCCCTCGTCCAGGTACTCCGACAGCAGGACGCCCAGCCCGAAGCGCACCGTGTAGCACCGGCCGCTGCCCAGCCACGCCCGCACCTGCTCCGGCAGCTGCGGCGGCCGGCTGCGGAAGGCGGCCGGGCGCATCAGGTCGCACGTGGCCCAGTTGTCCACGTAAGGCAGGAAGGCCTCCAGAGCCGCCACGGCGGCGCCGTACTCCCGCAGGCGGCAGATCAGCATGCCGTGGAGGTTGTTCTCCTCGTACGTGCCGTGGGGCAGATCGGCCAGGAAGGCCGCGGCCTCGTCCTCCGGCAGCGACCGGGCCAGCCGGCGCAGGTCCGGCGTCCGGACGCCCAGCACCGTCTCCGGGTCCACCGTGGGCATCAGGCGGCACTGAAAGTCCCGGTAGCCCGGGTCGGCCAGGGCCCGCAGCCGGGCGCGGATGGAATTCTGCATGGTTCGCACCTCCGATTTCCTCCAGTATAGCGCGGCGGCCGGCAGTTGACAAGGGGCGCGGGCGGGCGTATCATACGGTTGACCAAAACCCTCCGGGAAAGGATGCTGACCATGTCATTTTTGGAGCAGCTGGGCAGGAAGCTCAGCGATGTGGGCCAGGAGGCGGCCCAGCAGACGAAGAGCCTCACCGATCGTGCCAGGCTCAGCAGCGCCATCTTCGAGCGGGAGAAGCAGATCCGCGGCTGGTACGCCGAGATCGGCCGGGCCTACTATCTGGAGCACGCCAGGGATCCGGAGGCCCTCTGCCGGGAGCAGATGGAGGCCGTCACCGCGGCCATCGCCGCCAATGAGGCAGACCGGGAGAAGCTGGACGCGCTGCGCGGCACAGGCAAATGCCCGTCCTGCGGCGTTTCGGTGCCCGACGGCGCACAGTTCTGCCCGTCCTGCGGCGCGGCCCTGCCCCGGGACGCGGAGGACCAGCCCTGGAAGCCCTGATACCTGCAGACCGATACAATGCCCCGCTGCCGGTTGCTGACCGGCGGCGGGGCATTTTTAATGGGGGAATGGTTACATATTCACGTCGAAGGCGTCGGCCACGTCCAGCTGCACGTCGCCGTCCATAAGCTCATAGGGGATCTCCACCGTATAGCCTGTGTCGGGGTACGTGCACATGATGTAGCCGTTGGTGATGGTGTACGTGCCGTCGCTGGTGGTGCCGAGGCTCGTGCGAACCTGGAAGTTGTTCGTGCCGTAGAACTCCAGCTCATAGGAGATGCTGTTGACGTAGAAGGACCAGTAGTAGCCGTTGATGAGGCTGTCCACCTGGGCGGCCAGCTCGGCACTGGCGGGCTCCCGGGCCGTCATCTCCGCGGCGTAGCCCTCCGGATCCAGAGCCTGGGCCAGCTCCTCGGGGGTGGCGAAGTGCTGGATGTCGTCGGTGGTCATGCGCAGCTCGGCGAAGTCCTCCACCTGGGAGTCGGAGAAGGTGATGGTGCGGCCGGCGGCCAGGTCGCCCTCCGGAACCTCAAAGGTGCACAGGATCTTCAGGGACTCGCCCACGTAGACGTCCTCAATGTACTCCGAGTAGTAGTAGCTGGACGTGTACTTGGCCACGGCGTCGTTGGGGAAGAAGCTGCACGTGTACGTGTTCGTCTCGTTGATGGTCACGTCGGTGTAGGCGCTGTCCACCTCCAGATTGGCGTCGCCGGCAGTGACCGTGTAGAACAGGTACACCATCTTCAGAGGGCTGCCGTCATCGTCCACGTAGGAGTCGTCCACGGCCAGTGCGTCGATGGTGAGGGCGTCGGTGCTGGTGACGGTTTCCGGCTCCGGCTCGGTCGCCGGTTCAGTCGCCGGCTCGGTCGTCGGTTCGGTCTCCGACTCGGACTCCGGTTCAGTCTCGGGTGTGGTTTCGGGAACTTCCTCCGGCTCGGCTTCGGTGGTTTCTGCAGGCGGATCTTCCGCCTCGGCCGGTTCCCCGCTGCAGGCGGCCAGCATCAAGAGCAGTACCGCCGCCAGCAGGAGCGCTGTCAGCTTTTTCATAAATCTACCTCCAGTTTCTGATTGGTTCACACCGGGATGCTAAATGTCAGTATACTCCAAAAAGGATTAACAGTCAAGATTCAAAGGACTAACAGGAACTTAAAAGTGAAAATCCCGGCCGATAAAATGAATACCGGGGTGAACTGCATGATTGACATGAAAATCATCGGCGAGAACATCCGCCGCCAGCGGAAGCAGCAGCTGCTGACCATCGAGCAGCTGGCCGAGCGGGCCGGCATCACGGACAACTTTCTCGGCAAGATTGAGCGGGGGGAGGGAATGCCCAGCCTGCCGACCCTGGACAGCATCGCCTGCGCGCTCCACGTGACCATGGATTCCCTCAAGGGAGACGGGCAGAGCACGCCGGAATACCGGTTCATCCAGAGCATGATGGAGCTGAACCAGCTGAGTCCCGAGAAGCGTGAGCGGTTCCTCGACTTCGTCAGCACGAATCTCCAATACTTCCGGTAACAAAAAATGCCTGCCCGAGAGGATCGGGCAGGCATCTGAGACTGTCAAAAAACCGTTCCGACCGAAGGATTCGGAGGGAGGGGATGTGTGAAAGGCTGCTCCGCAGAGCGTGCCGGAGCGCAACCGCCCGCCGCGCGGGCGGCACTTGGCGCGGAGGCGGAACCGTCAGGGTTCCCTTTCGCGTTCAATCAAACCCGAATTTGCAACTTTTTGAAGTTG
>CAJFNY010000088.1 GCA_904395865.1 uncultured Oscillospiraceae bacterium | reverse complement strand
TAAACTCCGGCTGTCCAGCGAAGAAGCCATCCGGGCAAACAAAAAGCGGCTTGCACAGGCCGACAAACGCATCGTTGAGCTTGACCGGCTGTTCATCCGCATGTATGAGGACAATGTGGCCGGGAAACTCTCGGACGAGCGGTTTGCCATGATGAGCCAGTCTTACGAGGACGAGCAGGTGCAGCTCAAGGCGGAAATCCAGACTTTACAGCAGGATATTGAAGTACAGGAACGCCAGATTGAAAACTTGGAACAGTTCATCCAGCGGGTACACCAGTACGAGGATTTGCAGGAGCTGACCCCATACGCACTGCGGGAACTTGTGAAGGCGATCTACATTGAGGCGCCGGACAAGAGCAGCGGCAAACGGCGGCAGGGTATCCGCATCTCCTATGACCTTGTAGGATTTATCCCCGTGGATGAGCTGATGAAACAGGAAACGGCATGACCGAAGCCATGCCGTTCCTGCGAAAAGCAATATTACTTTCTTATGACCCCCGGCCATTCCGCCGGAGGAAAAGATTTTTTTGCGGGTCAGAGGCTCACGTAGCCCGTCAGGTATTCGTCCACGTCCCGGGCCGTGGCGCGGCCCTCGGCGATGGCCCAGACCACCAGCGACGCGCCGCGGCGCATGTCGCCGGCGGTGAAGATCCGCTCGTCGGCGGTGCGGTGGGAGTCCTGGCCCTCCAGGCAGAGGTTGCCGCGGCTGTCGGCCTCCAGGCCGAAGGCCCGCAGCGTTTTGGCCTCGCAGCCGGAGAAGCCGCTGGCGATCAGCAGCAGGTCGCACGGCAGCTCCCGCTCCGTGCCGGGCAGCTCCTCCTGCACCAGGCGGCCGTCCTCCCGCTTCCAGCGCACCGAGGCGGCCCGGACGGCCGTCAGCGCGCCGGACGCCGGGTCGGTGACGACGCCGGTGACGACGGTCTCGTACTGCCGCGGGTCGGCGCCGAAGGCGGCCCGGGCCTCGTCCACCGCGTAGTCGTGCTCCGCCGGGGCCGGGCCCCACAGGCCGCGCCGCTGCCGGGCCAGCTCCGCCGGCTTCCGGATCAGCTGCGTCACCGACGCGCAGCCCTGGCGGATGGCCGTGGCCACGCAGTCGGAGCTGGTGTAGCCGGCGCCGATGACGACGACGCGGCGGCCCCGGGCGTCCAGCGGGTTCTCCGTCCCCGGCTCCAGCACGGCCCGGGTGGCGGCCTTCAGGTACGGCACGGCGAAGGAGACGCCGGGCGTCTCCGCCGGGGCGGCGGGGTACGGCCGGGGCGTCCCGGCGCCGCAGGCCAGGACGACGCAGTCGTACCGTTCCAGCAGCTTCCGGGCGGCGGCCTTCGTCTCCACCGGGGCGTTCAGCCGGAACTCCACGCCCTCGGCCTCCATGAGGCGGATGCGCCGCAGGACCACGTCCTTGTCCAGCTTCATGCTGGGGATGCCGTACATCAGCAGGCCGCCGGGCCGGTCGTCCCGCTCAAAGACGGTGACGGTGTGGCCCCGCCGGTTCAGCTGGTCGGCGCAGGCCAGGCCGGCCGGGCCGGAGCCCACCACGGCCACGCGGCTGCCGGAGCGGAGCTTCGGCGGCCGGGGCTGCATCCGCCCTTCGGCGAAGGCCGCCTCGATGATCCCCAGCTCGTTCTCCCGGATCGTCACCGGCTCCTTGCCGGCCACGGCGCACGTGCAGGCCAGCTCGCACGGAGCCGGACAGACGCGGCCGGTGAACTCGGGGAAATTGTTGTTCTTCAGCAGGCGGGACAGGGCGTGCTCCCAGTTGCCGCGCCAGATCATGTCGTTCCACTCGGGAATCAGGTTGTGCAGCGGGCAGCCGAACACCGTCCCGTCGTAGCTGCAGCCGGACTGGCAGAAGGGGACGCCGCAGTTCATGCAGCGGCCGCCCTGCTCCCGCCGGGCCGCCTCGGGCAGCTCCCGGTGGAACTCCCGGAAGTGCTGAATGCGGCTGCGGGGGGCCTCGGCGCCGTCCTCGCGGCGCGGGTAGTCCAGAAATCCCGTGATCTTTCCCATGGCGCTCCCCTCCTCACTGT
The DNA here is from genome assembly GCA_904395865.1 of uncultured Oscillospiraceae bacterium. Taxonomy (GTDB): domain Bacteria; phylum Bacillota; class Clostridia; order Oscillospirales; family Oscillospiraceae; genus Avoscillospira_A. The sequence continues at coordinate 14,990 of CAJFNY010000088.1, read as the reverse complement.
CCGGCGCCGGTCATGGCGTAAAAGGCCTCGATCTCGGCCGTCTGCCGGTCCATGCCCCGGGCCTCCATGGCGGCGATCAGGTCGAGCATCCGCTTGTAGTCCTTGGGCATGATCTTCTTGAAGTCCGGCAGCCGGGCGTCGAAGTCGTCGAGGATCGCCCGGCCCACGGCCGAGCCGGTGGCCTCGGTGTGCTCGGCGATCAGCTGGCGCAGGGCCAGGACGTCGTGCTTCTCGGTGACGGGCGACATGGTCACAAGCTCCTTGTTGATCCGCAGGTACAGGTCGTGCCGCGGGTCCAGGACGTAGGCCACGCCGCCGGTCATGCCGGCCGCGAAGTTGGCCCCCACCTCGCCGAGGATGACGACGCGGCCGCCGGTCATGTACTCGCAGCCGTGGTTGCCCACGCCCTCCACCACGGCCGTGGCGCCGGAGTTGCGGACGCAGAACCGCTCGCCGGCCACGCCGCGGACGAAGGCCTTGCCGGCCGTGGCGCCGTAGAGGGCCACGTTGCCGATGAGGATGTTCTCCTCGGCCCGGAAGCGGCTGGCCTTCGGCGGGTAGACGATGAGCTTGCCGCCGGAGAGGCCCTTGCCGAAGTAGTCGTTGGCGTCGCCCTCCAGCTCCAGGGTCAGCCCCCGGGGGATGAACGCGCCGAAGCTCTGGCCGGCGCCGCCGGTGCAGCGGATGCGGTACGTGTCCTCGGCCAGCCGGTCGCCGTGGCGCCGGGTGATCTCCGCGCCGAACAGCGTGCCGAAGGCCCGGTCGGTGCTGGAGATGGGCAGGTCCAGGGAGGCCGGCTTCCCGGCGATCAGGTCGCCGGCCAGCTTCCGCAGCAGGATCTTCTGGTCCAGCGTCCGCTCCAGGTGGAAGTTGTAGGCGTCCCGCGGGTTGAAGCACGTGTCCGGCGCGCCGGCGTACGGGTTGTCCAGCAGGCAGCGCAGGTTCACCGACTCGGCCCGCCGGCTGATGGACTTCTCCACCGGGCGCAGCAGGTCGGTCCGGCCCACCAGGTCCTGAACGCGGCGGATGCCCAGGCCGGCCATGATCTCCCGCAGCTGCTGGGCCACGAACTCCATGAACGTCATGACGTACTCGGGCTTTCCGCGGAAGCACCTGCGCAGCTCCGGGTTCTGGGTGGCCACGCCGGCGGGGCACGTGTCCAGGTTGCACACGCGCATCATCACGCAGCCCAGCGTCACCAGCGGAGCCGTGGCGAAGCCGAACTCCTCGGCGCCCAGCATGCAGGCCACGGCCACGTCGTAGCCGTTCATGAGCTTGCCGTCCGTCTCCAGCACGACGCGGGAGCGGAGGCCGTTCTCGATCAGCGTCCGGTGGGCCTCGGCCAGGCCCAGCTCCCAGGGCAGGCCGGCGTTGTGGATGGACGTCTGGGGCGCCGCGCCGGTGCCGCCGTCGTACCCGGAGATCAGCACCACCTGGGCCCCGGCTTTGGCCACGCCGGCGGCGATGGTGCCGACGCCGGCCTCCGAGGCCAGCTTCACGGAGATGCGGGCCCGGTCGTTGGCGTTCTTCAGGTCGAAGATCAGCTGGGACAGGTCCTCGATGGAGTAGATGTCGTGGTGGGGCGGCGGCGAGATCAGGCGGATGCCCGGCGTGGAGTGGCGCGTCCGGGCGATCCAGGGGTAGACCTTCTTCCCCGGCAGGTGGCCGCCCTCGCCGGGCTTGGCCCCCTGGGCCATCTTGATCTGCAGCTCCCTGGCGCTGACCAGGTACTCCGACGTGACGCCGAAGCGGCCCGAGGCCACCTGCTTGATGGCGCTGCACCGGTCGGTGCCCAGGCGGGCCGGGTCCTCGCCGCCCTCACCGGAGTTGGACTTGCCGCCCAGCCGGTTCATGGCCACGGCCAGGCACTCGTGGGCCTCCTGGGAGATGGAGCCGTACGACATGGCGCCGGTCTTGAACCGCTTGACGATCTCGCTGACCGGCTCCACCTCGTCGATGGGCACGGGGCCGCCCGCCGGCTCGGCGAAGGTCAGCAGGCCGCGGAGGGTGTGGGGCGTGGACTCGTCGTCCACCAGGCGGGTGTACTCCCGGAACATGGCGTAGTCCCCCCGCTGGCACGACTGCTGCAGCAGCCAGATGACCTGGGGGCTGTACATGTGGTCCTCCTTCTGGTGGCCGCTGCGCAGCCGCTCGTAGCCGGAGGAGTCCAGCGTCGTGTCGGTGGGCAGGCCCAGGGGGTCGAAGGCCCGGGAGTGGTAGTACTCGGTGCCCTCGGCGATCTCCTCCAGGCCCACGCCGCCGACGCGGGAGATGGTGTTCGTGAAGTACCGGTCCACCACGTCCTTCCGGATGCCGATGGCCTCGAAGATCTGAGCCGACTGGTACGACTGGAGCGTGGAGATGCCCATCTTCGACGCCACCTGGACGATGCCCCGGAGGACGGCGGCGTTGTAGTCGTCCACGGCCACGGAGTAGTCCTTGTCCAGCAGGCCCTCCTGGATGGACTGGCGGATGCACTCGTGGGCCAGGTACGGGTTGACGGCCCGGGCGCCGTAGCCCAGCAGCGTGGCGAAGTGGTGGACGCTGCGGGGCTCGCCGCTCTCCAGGATCACCGAGACGGCCGTGCGCTTCTTCGTGCGGATCAGGTGCTGCTCCAGGGCCGACACGGCCAGCAGCGACGGGATGGCCACGTGGTTCTCGTCCACGCCGCGGTCCGAGAGGATCAGGATGTTGGCGCCGTTCTTGTACGCCCGGTCGCAGGCCACGAACAGGTGGTCCAGGGCCCGCTCCAGGGGCGTGTTCTTATAGTAGAGGATCGGCACCGTCTCCACCCGGAAGCCCGGGGCCCGGAGGCTGCGGATCTTCAGCAGGTCCAGGTTCGTGAGGATGGGGTTGTGGATCTGCAGCACGCGGCAGTTCTCCGGCCGGTCCTCCAGCAGGTTGCCGTCGGAGCCCACGTAGACCGTCGTGTCGGTGACGGAGGCCTCGCGGATGGCGTCGATGGGCGGGTTCGTCACCTGGGCGAACATCTGCTTGAAGTAGTTGAACAGCGGCTGGTGCTTCTCCGACAGGACGGCCAGGGGCAGGTCGTCGCCCATGGCGGCCGTGGGCTCGGCGCCGCTGCGGGCCATGGGGAGGATCGTGTCCTTGATGTCCTCGTACGAGTAGGCGAAGGCCTTCTGCAGCCGCTCGCGGTAGGCCGGCTCCAGGGAGGGGACCTTCTTGTTGGGGATGGGCAGATCCCTGAGCTCCAGCAGGTTCTGGTCCAGCCACTCGCCGTACGGCAGGCGGGCGGCGTAGTCGGCCTTGAGCTCCTCGTCGCCGCGGATGCGGCCGCGGACCGTGTCCACCAGCAGCATGCGCCCGGGGCGCAGCCGGTCCTTGCGGACGATGCGCTCCGGCGGCACGTCCAGCACGCCCACCTCCGACGAGAGGATCAGCGTCCCGTCGTCGGTGACGTAGTACCGGGACGGGCGCAGGCCGTTCCGGTCCAGCAGGGCGCCCACCACGTCGCCGTCGGAAAAGACGATGGCCGCCGGGCCGTCCCACGGCTCCATCATCGTGGCGTAGTAGTGGTACATGTCGCGCTTGCGCCGGTCCATGGTGGCGTCGCCGCGCCACGCCTCGGGGATCGTGATCATCATGGCCAGGGGCAGGTCCATGCCGTTCATGGTCAGGAACTCGATGGTGTTGTCCAGCATGGCCGAGTCGGAGCCGCTGCCGTTGATGACCGGGAGGATCTTGTCGATGTCGTCCTTCATGATGTCGGACCACATGGTCTCCTCCCGGGAGAGCATCCGGTCGGCGTTGCCGCGGATGGTGTTGATCTCGCCGTTGTGGAGGATCATCCGGTTGGGGTGAGCCCGCTCCCAGGAGGGGTTCGTGTTGGTGGAGAAGCGGGAGTGGACCAGGGCGATGGCCGACTCGTAGTCCTCCGACTGCAGGTCCGGATAGAACCGCCGCAGCTGGCCCACCAGGAACATGCCCTTGTACACCACGGTCCGGCTGGAGAAGGAGGCCACGTACGTGTTGACGTTGCTCTGCTCGAACTCCCGGCGGATGATGTACAGCTTCCGGTCGAAGTCGATGCCGCGGGCCACGTCGGCCGGCCGCTCGGCGAAGCACTGGACGATCCACGGCATGCAGTCCAGGGCCTTCTGCCCCAGCACCTCCGGCGCCGTGGGCACGTCCCGCCAGCCCAGCAGGCGGACGCCCTCCTTGGCGCTGATGATCTCCAGCATCCGCTTGGCCTGGTTGCGCAGCAGGCGGTCCTGGGGCATGAAGAACATGCCGACGCCGTAGTCCCGCGGCCCGCCCAGGTCGATGCCCAGCCCGGCCGCGGCTTTGGAGAAGAACCGGTGGGAAACCTGCAGCAGGATACCCACGCCGTCGCCCGTCTCGCCGGCGGCGTCCTTGCCGGCCCGGTGCTCCAGCTTCTCCACGATCTTCAGCGCGTCGTCCACGGCGCCGTGGTCCGGCCGGCCGTCGATGCGCACCACGGCGCCGATGCCGCAGGCGTCGTGCTCCCGCTGGTGCGGCAGCTGCCCTCTCTCGTCCATTTGCGCTTCACCTTGCCTTTCCGACGGCGGCCTTTGGGCAATTCCACCAGAGGCCGCCGCGTTTCCTGTGTCCAATCCGGAAATTCCGGCTGTAATTACGGAAATTATACGATGCGGCGGCCCGCAGGTCAAAGGAAACCTGGGCCGCCGGAAAAAGTTTGTGGCATCTGTCCATTTTCCGGGGCCCGCGGCCGCCGGATTCTATGAAACTTTTTGTGATTTTGTTTTCCCTTCAAAAATCCGTTAGCCTCCAGAAAATTCCGTAAGTGCCGGAACTTTTTCGCATGGATTCCCCTGTTTCCGCCGGGCACACGCGCGGCCGCCGATCGTCTCTGTATCAAGGACAGATGTTCTTCTTCGCTCTGCTACGCCAATGCGATAAATTGCCGGTCAAAACGGAACGCGCGCCTGTGCAAGTTGCACAAGCGCGCGTCGTCTCACTTGGCCGCCGGCTCCACGGCGGCCCGGAACCGGTCGAACAGGGCCGGGTCGGCCCGCTTCAGGGAGATCACGTGCCCCTGCCCGTCGATGAAGCAGTGGCAGCTCTCCCCCTCGGCCCGGAGCGTGCCGTCGGCGGCGTCGACGATCCGGTACGTCAGGCGGTACCGGACGGTGCCCACCTCGGCCAGGGCCGTCTCGATGCGGACCGTGTCGCCGAACCGGGTCATGGAGCGGTACCGGCAGGCCACCTCCAGCACCGGGCTGATGATCCCCCGCTGCTCCAGCTCCAGGTACGACACGCCGGCGGCGTCCAGATAGTCCACCCGCGCCTCCTCCATCCAGCGGATGTAGTTGGAGTGGTGCACCACCTGCATCCGGTCCGTCTCGTAATACTGCACCTTGTGGAGATAATTGTGCATCCCCGCGCCTCCTTTGCTGCGTCTCCGGGCCATTGTACCACGTCCGCACAGAAAACGGAAGCCCGGGCGCAGGGCCCGGGCCGGAGAATCTTCTATGCGTCCACGTGCAGGCCGCGGAGGGTCATGAGGCCCAGCAGGGCCATGCGGTCGGTGGTGGCCGTCTCCAGGAATTCGCCCTGGCCGGTGGCCGTGTCGTTGCCGATGCCCAGCAGGGCGCCGCCGTGCATGCCGAACAGGCGCGTCATGGTCAGCACCGTCGTCGTCTCGATGTCCACGTTGACGGCGCCCACCTTCTTCCACAGGTGGACCCGCCGGAGCACCGCCTCGTCCAGGACGCCCCGGGCCGTCTCGAAGCCGCTGCCCGGGTACATGGTGCCCACGGACAGGGTCAGCCCCTCCCGGTACGGGACGCCCAGGGCCTCGCAGGCGGCGATCTCCGCCGCCACCATCTGCCGGCTGGGGATGGCCGGGTACTCCAGGGGCACGTAGTCCAGCATGACCCGGTCCTCCCGGATGCCGCCGGAGCAGACGACCAGGTCGCCCACCCGCAGCCCGGGGGCCATGCCGCCGGAGTTGCCCACCCGGAGGATGGCCCGGGCCCCCAGGGCCGCCAGCTCGTCGATGGCCGTGGACACCGAGAACGAGCCGCTGCCGTGGAACAGCACGCCCAGCCGCTCGCCGCGGAAATCGCCGGCGTAGACCGTGTACTCGCCGAACTGGCTGAGGATCTCCACGTCCGTCATCTGCTCCAGGAAGCAGCGGGGCTCCATGTCCAGCAGCAGCGTGAAAATGAACTTCTCCGGCAGCCGTTCACGGCCCAGCCGCAGCCACCAGCTCTTTCCGTCCTGGGGGACGGTGGCCTTCAGAGGCTCCAGTGCCATGGTGCGCCTCCTCTCACGCGTCCCGCAGGGCGTCCAGCTGGTCGTCGAACGTCCGGAACAGCGCCGCCAGCTTCTGCTGCACGTAGTCGTACAGCTGCGCGCCCATCTCCGGGGTGGCCCGGGAGGCGCCGCCGATGAGGCCGTTGTCCGGGGACAGGTCCCGGGACAGCCAGCCGTCGTACCAGTCGTTCAGGTCCACCAGCACGTCCCGCTCCGGGGAAATCTGGTCCCGCTGCACCACGTCGGGCAGGGCGTGCATCAGGTAGCCCGTCTCGATCTCGCCGCCGTGGATGTCCCGGTTCACCGGCGTCTGCAGCAGGGGCTGCGCGCCGGCAAAGAAGTCGGAGCCGAAGTAGTGGATGCCGAACACCTTGATGCCGAACCGCTGCTCCCACTCCTGGGCCATGGACCGGAACACCGGCGCGTTGCCGCCGTGGGAGTTGACGATCACCAGGTACCGCACGCCGTGGCGCGCCATGCACTCCAGCAGGTCCTCCGCCACGGCCAGCATGGTCGTCGTCCTGAGGGTCATGGTGCCGGGGAAGTCCAGGTGCTCGAAGCTGTTGCCGTAGTGGAGGGCCGGCAGGCGCAGGAAGGTGTTGCGCGTCTCCAGGGTCTGCTCCAGCCGGTCCAGGGAGGTCTGGAGGATCAGGTCGTCGGTGCCCACGGGCAGGTGCCGGCCGTGCTGCTCCGTGGAGCCCACCGGCAGCACGTACGCCAGGCGGCTGCGGTCCATGGCCGCCACGTCCGCCCAGGACAGGCGGTTCAGGCTCGTGAACATTTACAGGGCGCCCCCCTTCTCCAGCAGCTGCATCATGCGCTTCTCGGCCTTCTCCCGCAGGACGGGCTCGTCCACCGTCAGCAGGCGGCCGTCCTCCACGATGGGCCGGCCGGCCGTCAGCACCCACTTGGCCGGGCGGCTGTAGCCCACGGTGCCGAACAGGCAGCCGGGGTCCAGCAGCGTGCCCACCAGGTCGGGCGTGTCCACGTCGATGAGGAACACATCGCCGGCCTTGCCCACGGCCAGCTGGCCGATGTCGTCCCGGCCCAGGACGGCGGCGCTGCCGCGGGTGGCCATCTTCAGCAGCTCGTAGCCGGTGGGGGCGTCGGTGCTGTACGTCAGCCGGTGGAGCAGGTACGCCGCGCGGATCTCCGCCAGGAGGTTGGAGCAGTCGTTGGAGGCCGAGCCGTCCACGGCCAGGCCCACCGGCACGCCCAGGCGCAGCATGTCCGGGATCCGGCAGACGCCGCTGGAGAGCTTCATGTTCGAAACCGGGCAGTGGGCCACGCCGGTGCCGGTTTCGGCCAGGAGCTTCAGCTCCTCGTCGTTGAAGTGGATGCCGTGGGCGAACCAGACGTCGCGGCCGATCCAGCCGCAGGAGGCCATGTAGTCCAGGGGCCGCTTGCCCAGGACCTCCAGGCAGAACTGCTCCTCGTCCTTCGTCTCGCACAGGTGGGTGTGGAGCCGGACGCCCAGGGACCGGGCCAGCTTCGCCGACTCCTGCAGCAGCTCCGTGGTGACGCTGAACGGCGAGCACGGGGCCAGGGCCACCTGGTGCATGGGGAAGGGGCCGGTCTGGTGGAACTTCTCCACCAGGCGCTGGCTGTCCCTGAGGATCACGTCGACGCTCTGGACCAGGTCGTCCGGCGGGAGGCCGCCGTCGCTCTTGCCCCGGGACATGCTGCCGCGGGTGGCGTGGAAGCGGACGCCGATCTCGTCGGCGGCGCGGAACTGCTGGTCGATGAAGTGCTCGGAGCCCTCCTTGGGGAAGACGTAGTGGTGATCCATGACGGTGGTGCAGCCGTAGCGGGCCAGCTCGGCGATGCCGGTCAGGGAGCTCAGATAGACGGCCTCCTCGTCCAGCCCGCGCCAGACCTCGTACAGGGCCACCAGCCACGGGAAGAGCTCCATCTTCTGCACCTGCGGCAGGTTCCGGGTGAAGGTCTGGTAGAGGTGGTGGTGGGTGTTGACGAGGCCGGGATAGGCGAAGCAGCCCCGGGCGTCGATCTCCCGGTCGCCGGCCGGCACGTCGGCGCCCAGGTGGGTGATGACGCCGTCCTCGATGCGGATGCTGCTGTCGCGCAGGACCCGGTCGCCGTCGTCCACGGTGACGATGGCCTTCGCGTTGCGGATGACAATGGATGCCATTTGGTTTCCCTCCTCAATCTAAGAACAACCCCAAGGGCTGTGTCCAGTATACGCCCCTGGGGTTGCCGATGCAATGTTTTCTTACGAACGGGTGAAGCCGGTCTGGCTGCTCATGCCCTCATAGTGGCGGCCGGGCTGCGGCGGGAAGAACAGGTGCTCGGTGATGCCGGAGACGAAGTCCTTCTGGCCGTTGACGAAGCAGTACCGGGCCGTGGGCCGGGAGTCCTTGCCGCGGTAGGCGATGATCCGGCCGTCGACGATGACCATGGAGTTGCCGAACGGGTCGCCGTGCTCGATGGCCTTCAGGGCGTCGGAGCCGCAGGAGCCGGGCGGGCAGTCGATGACCTGCAGGTCGGCCTCGCGGCCCACCTCGATCTTGCCGGTGTTCAGGCCGTACAGGTCGGCGGCGTTGCCGGTGGCCATGGCGATGCACTTCCAGGCCGGCACGTCGTTGAGGGCGGACGCCTTGACGATGGCGCGGTTGATGGCGCCGGACAGGGACGCCTGGCCCGTGGGAGCGTCGGAGCCGAACACCATGCGGTGCAGCTGGTTCTTCCGGTCCATGTGGCGCATCATCTTATTGAAGTTGACGAAGTTGCCGTTGACGACCAGCTCCAGCGGGATGTCGCTCTCGTCCATGAGGCGCTCGATGTGGTCGTACGACACGGCCGTGGAGCCGCCGTTGGTGTGGGCGACCTTGTTGGGGCGCAGCTTGAGGATCTCCTCGGACGTGACCCAGGACGAGCCGGGGATGGACGGCGGCGCCAGGTGCACCGAATAGAAGAAGTTGTACTTCCGGGCCCACTCCAGCATGGGGGCCACCTCGGCCGGGTCGGACAGGCCGCCGCCGCCGATCTCGGCGATGAGCCAGACGCCGGCGTCGTGCATCTCCTTGAAGTCCTGCTCCGTCAGGCCGTGGACCAGGACCAGGGCGCCGCCGTGGAACTTCAGCGCGCCGCCGGGACGGAACCGGTCAAACACGCGCTTGGCCATGATGGCCGCGGCCTTGCAGCCGATGGCGTCGTCGTAGAATCGGGGCCAGCCGGGGCCCTGCTCGCCCTCGGAGACCATGCTGGTGGTGCCGGCGTACAGCGCGTCGGCGTAGCAGCCCACGGCGCCGCGCTGGGGCGCGTAGTCGTCGAGGGTGTTGTGCACGTGGCAGTCGATGAAGCCGGGGCAGACGATCTGCCCGTCCACGTCCACGACGGTCTCGATGCCGGACGTGTCCACGTCCTTCTCGTAGCCGATGGCGGCGATCTTGCCGTCGCGCACGACGATGGTGTCGCCGGGCAGGATGCCCTTCTCAATGTCGCCGCTGACGATCTTGTCGATGGACTTGAGTACCAGGTCGTTCATGGGGATTCCTCCGTTTCAGATTCAATGGGTGCGCCGCTGCCGGAAGCCGTCGGCGGCGCGCGGGCTTTGCCTGTTCGCCGACATTATACCACCTCCGTATAACGTCTTACAAGTATGCGGTGAAAAAAAGGTATTTCCACCAAAGATTTTGTAGAATTTTTGACAGAGTCAACAATTCTGCACAGCCGTTTGTCGTGTTGAAAATGACGGGTTTTGAAATGGCCCTGGAATCTGCAAAAAACAGCCCCGCAATATTTGTGGAATCTGCACAGACTCCCCTGGGGCAGCGGCGTACTGGCCGCATTCCCGGGACTTGACAAAAAGTCAGGCGTTTTTTACAATGTGATTCATGGGACGGGTTTTCTGTCGAACGTCGTACAACTGTCCAGTTTTCCTCTCCCACCGGTACCCTTCCTCACCGTATGCCGCGGCCTCCGGGCCGGCAAAAAAATATGAAGGAGCGAAACCCATGAAAAAGATCATCGCGCTGCTGCTTGCCCTGGTCCTCGCCCTGTCTCTGGTGGCATGTGCCAGCTCGGACACGTCCGGGGACACCACCACGGATTCGACCGACACGGACTCCACCGAAACCACGGACTCCACCGAAACCACGGAAACCACCGACTCCACCGATTCTGAAACCGAGGAAGCCCCGGAGACCTCCGGCGACGCCGCTGCCGGCGAGCCGCTGACCATCGGCCTCTCCATGTACACGCTGGAGTACCCCTTCTACGTGACCATGCACGACGCCTTCCTGGCCGCCTGCGAGGCCAAGGGCTGGGAGTGCATCGTGACGAACGCCTCCACCGACGTCTCCACCCAGCTGAACAACTCCCTGGACCTCATCAACCAGGGCATCGACGCCCTGGCCCTGACCAGCTGGTACGGCGACTCCCTGGCCGAGGTGTTTGACACCTGCGAAGCCGAGGGCATCCCCGTCTTCCTGATGGACACCTCGACGATCCCCGAGGGCGCCACGTACGTCACCCGCATCGGCACCGTCAACCTGGACGCCGGCTACGTGGGCGGCACGTACGTCGCCCAGTACTTCACCGAGCAGGGCATTGACACCGTCCGCACCGTGGCCCTCCACACCGGCGACCAGGTCTCCACCGACCGGCGCGACGGCTTCCTCAACGGCCTGGCCGACGGCGGCATCACCGTCGACATGCTCAACGAGTACTTCAGCTCCGCCCGTGAGGAGTCCATGGCCAACATGGAGGACGCGCTGACCACGTACCCGGAGATCGACCTGGTCCTCGGCACCTCCGCCCAGCACGGCCTCGGCGCCTACGGCGCCTGCGTCTCCGCCGGCCGCACCGAGATGAAGATTCTGGCCATGGACGGCGAGCAGGAGGAGATGGACGCCATCGACACGCCGGACAGCGTCTACCTGGCCACCGTCACCCAGGACCCGGCCGGCATGGCGGAAACCATCGTGCAGAACATCGAGGACTACATCTTCAACGGCGCGACCTTCGAGCAGTTCCAGTCCGCCCCCGCGGGCGTCTACACCCCGGAGGGCCAGCTGAGCGCTGCTGACCTCGGCATTTCCTGACCGCAAGGGAAATCACAGGGCCCCTGCAGAGGGGCCCTGTTTTTTCAAACCGTCCACAACGAACGAAGGAGTGATTTTGTGGGCCAGATGCAAACGGAAAACATCCTCTGTCTGCGGGGCGTCAGCAAGTCGTTTCCCGGCGTCAAGGCGCTGGACAACGTGGACTTCGACGTCCGCCGCGGCGAGGTGCTGGCGCTTGCCGGCGAGAACGGCGCCGGCAAGTCGACGCTGATGAAGATCCTCTCAGGCTCCTACCGGCGCGACAGCGGCACCATCGAGTTCGACGGCCGGCAGGTGGAGATCCAGTCTCCCCGCGACGCCGAGGCGCTGGGGCTGTCCATCATCTACCAGGAGCTGAACATCCTCCAGGGCCTGAGCGTGGCGGAGAACATCTTCCTGGGCCGCCAGCCCAAGCGCAACGGCTGCGTCGACTGGAAGAAGATGTACAGCGACGCCGAGGCGCTCTTCCGGCAGCTGAACATCCAGATGAACGTCCATCGCCGGGTGCTGGGCATGAGCCTGGCCCAGCAGCAGATGATCGAGATCGCCCGGGCCGTCAGCACCGACGTGAAGCTCGTCATCATGGATGAGCCCACCTCCTCCCTGACGGCGCAGGAGACGGAACTGCTCTTCGACATCATCCGGCAGCTGCGCAGCCGAGGCGTGTCGGTGATCTTCATCACCCACCGGCTCGACGAGATCTTCACCATCGCCGACCGGATCACGGTCCTGCGCGACGGCTGCTCCGTGGGCACCCGGAACGTGGCGGGGACGACGAAGGCCGAGCTGATCTCCATGATGATCGGCCGCGAGATGACGAAGCAGTTCCCGCCGCGCAGCGCCGCCATCGGCCAGGAGCTGCTCCGGGCCGAGCACATCTCCGACGGGAAGAAGGTCCGCGACGTCTCGTTCTCCGTGGCCGCCGGCGAGGTTCTGGGCTTCTACGGCCTGGTGGGCGCCGGGCGGACCGAGACCATGCGCATGGTGTTCGGCGCCGACCGCCGCACCGCCGGGAAGGTCTTTCTCCACGGCCGGGAGGTCCGCATCCGCTCCCCGCGGGACAGCGTCCGCCACCGGATCGCCTTCGTCACCGAAAACCGGAAGGAGGAGGGCCTGCTGCTGAACAAGCCCGTCCGGTTCAACATCGTCATGGTGGCCCTGAACAAGATCCTGCAGCACCGCCTGCTCAGCCGCCGCCGGGAGCGGGAGGTCAGCGAGCAGTACGTTCAGGAGCTGAACATCGCCACCCCCTCCATCAACAAGCCCGTCATGTTTCTCAGCGGCGGCAACCAGCAGAAGGTGGTCGTGGCCAAGTGGCTGCTGTCGGACTCGGAGGTCATCATCCTCGACGAGCCCACCCGCGGCATCGACGTGGGCGCCAAGCGCGAGATCTATGAGATCATCAACCAGCTGGCCGCCGCCGGCAAGGCGATCCTGGTGATCTCCTCGGACATGGAGGAGATTCTCGGCATCAGCGACCGGATCGTCGTCATGCACGAGGGCACCGTGGCCGGCGTCGTCGGCAAGGCCGATTTTTCCCAGCAACTGATTTCGGAATATGCGATCGGAGGAGCGAAACTATGAAATCTTCCACCACCACCCTCTCCAAGGGTCAGCGCGTCAAGGACATTCTGAACACTCTGGGCATCTGGACGATTCTGCTCCTGCTGTTCCTGTTCCTGGCCGTCACCACCGGCGACACCTTCCTCCGCAGCACGAACCTCATCAACCTGGTCCGCCAGATCTGCGTCAACGGCGTCATCGCCATCGGCGCCACGTTCGTCGTCTGCGGCGGCGAGATCGACCTGGCCTCCGGCAAAATGGCCGCCCTGGCCGGCTGCGGCAGCGCCATGCTGATCGTGGACTACGGCATGAACACCTGGCTGGCCATCCTCATCGCCCTGCTGGTGGGCGTCGTGTTCGGCGGCATCTCCGGCGTCGTCGTGACGCTGCTGAAGGTCCCGGCCTTCATCGCCACCCTGGGCATGATGTACGTGCTGGACGGCCTGGTGCTGCTGATGACCCGCGGCACCCCCATCACCGGCCTGCCCGACGAGTACGTGGCCATCGGCCGCGGCTACGCCGGCCCGATCCCGATCCCCGTCATCATCCTGCTGGTGCTGGTGCTCCTGTCGGCCTTCGTGTTCCGGTACACCCAGTTCGGCCGGAACATCGTCACCGTCGGTGAGAACGCCGTCTCGTCCCGCCTGTCGGGCATCAACGTCGCCGCCATCAAGATCGCCGTGTTCGCCGTGGGCGGCGCCATGAGCGCGGCTGCCGGCGTCATGCTCACCGGCCGCCTGTCCTCCGGCCAGCCCACCGCGGCCGACGACCTGTCCCTGACCGGCATGGCCGCCGTGTTCGTCGGCGGCACCTCCTCCACGAACACCCAGGGCGCCGCCCTGAAAACCCTGGCCGGCGCGCTGTTCATCGGCATGATCAACAACGGCATGAACCTGCTGGAGATCAACGCCTACTGGCAGAAGATCGTCCTAGGCATCATCATCATTCTGGCCATCGCCATGGACGTCTACCGCACCGAAAAGGCCGCCCGCCAGGCCTGAGCGGCGCCGCGCGCACTTGCTTTTTTTCCGGTTATCTGGTATGATGAATCCGTAGAACCACTTGACTTTTTGAGGCGGCTTCCAAACTTTTATGAGGGGATGTCCCATGCTCGGCAAAATTCATTCCAACATCCAGCTGTCCACTCTGGAGAAGGGCAGCCTCCCGGTAGGCGACCTGCTCATCAAGGACAAATCTCTTTCGGAGAAGGTCTACGACCGGCTCTGCGAGGTCATCGCCGGGATGCGTCCCGGCCGGAACCGCCTGCCCTCGGAGGACGAGCTGGCCCGCAGCATGGGCGTCAGCCGCGCCACCATCCGCGAGGCCCTCAAGCGCCTGCAGATGGACGGCATCATCACCACCCTCCACGGCAAGGGCACGTACGCCCACCCGTCGGTGTTCGGCGCCGAGGGCCGGCTGGACCGGTTCAGCGACTTCGGCATGATGCTCTCCCGGCGGTACCTGGAGGTGGAGGTCGTCAACGAGTGCGGCGGCTACCGGGTCCCCGGCGCGCTGTACCGGCGGTACTTCCCCAACGCCGCGCAGATCTTCTCCTACGGCTGGACGTACCGGGCCGACCGCCGGCCCATGCTCCACTGTGACTTCGAGATCTGCCCGGACTTCATCGTCCGGGAGGTGGATCCCGGGGCCGACGTGGCCAGCCTGCCCCAGTTCAGCGAGCACTACATGCTCGCCGCCATCGACTACTGCATCATGGCGCCGCGGATCCGCACGTGCCCCGAGGCCAGCCGCGCCCTGGAGCTGCCGGACGCGCCGCCGATGCTCTGCTGGGAGGAGCGCATCTTCGACATCGAGGACCACCTGGTGGCCACCGGCGTCGTCTACGTCCATCCGGAGAACATGGAGCTGTCCGTCGTCACCCGCTTCGAAATCTGAACAGACGAAACCGGGCCCCGGCTTCCGAAAGGAAGCCGGGGCCCGGCAGTGCAGCGTGTCAAAAAGTCTCTCACGAGAATTTTTTGACACGCTGCACTGCCCACGAATTTGCAACTTCAGAAGTTGCAAATTCGAGTTTGATTGAACGCGAAAGGGGACCCTGACGGTCCAGCCTTCGCGCCAAGCGCCGCCCGCGCTGCGGGCGGT
>CAJFNY010000087.1 GCA_904395865.1 uncultured Oscillospiraceae bacterium | reverse complement strand
GGGCAGCGTCAGGCAGCCGACCTTGTGGCTGCCGCCGTTGAGGCCGGGGCCGCCGGTGAAGAGGCCGTAGCCGTAGCAGACGTGGCAGACGTCCTCATTGGTGCCGCCGGCGGCCACGATGGCCCGGGCGCAGCACTCCTCCCACAGGTCGATGTCGTGCTGGGTGTAGAAGGCCACCACGCGCTTGCCGGTGGTGCCGGAGGTGGACTGGATGCGGACGCAGTCCTTCAGCGGGGCGGCCAGCAGGCCGTAGGGGTAGGCCTCCCGCAGATCGTCCTTCGTCAGGAAGGGAAGCTTGTGCAGATCGTCCACGCTGCGGACGTCGTCGGGCGTGACGCCCCGTTCTTCCATCTTTCTGCGGTAGTAGGGGACGTTGTCCCACACGTGGCGCACCTGCCTGACCAGGCGCTCGTTCTGCCAGGCCAGGATCTGCTCCCGGCTGGCGCATTCGATTTCGGGCTGGTAATACCGTTCCATTGGCGTGTCTAGCTTCCTTTCCTACCCGCGGAGGCGGGGAAATCACATGTCAGGCGCCGCGTCCCAGTTCGAAGGCCCGCTTGTTGAGCTCCAGGAACTTGGGCGGGACGCTCTGCTCGATGGCTGCCATCCAGTCCTCGTCGGAGAAGTCGAAGAAGTTGGACAGCCGGCCCAGCAGCACCAGGTTGACGGCTTTGGACGAGCCGGCCTGCTCGGCCAGGCCCAGGGCGTCGATGGCGTCCACGTCCAGGCCGGCAGCGCGCATCTTCTCCACCAGATTCTGCGGATACTCGGCCGCGCCGGTGATGACGGGCATGGGATTCGTCTGCTGGGTGTTGGTGACGATCTTTCCGCCGGGTTTCAGGTACTCGGTCCACCGGGCGGCCTCCAGCAGCTCGAAGGAGACGATGAAGTCGGCCTGCCCCTTGTCGATGATGGGGGAGTAGACCCGGTCGCCGAAGCGGACGTACGTGACGACGCTGCCGCCCCGCTGGCTCATGCCGTGGACCTCGGAGACCTTGATGTCGTACCCGCGGGTCAGCAGCAGCCGGCCCAGCAGCTTGGAGGCCAGCAGCGTGCCCTGGCCGCCGACGCCGACGATCATGATGTTTTTCGTTTCCATAGCTCAGTCCTCCTTGGGCGCGTGCAGAGCGTCGAACTTGCACAGCTGCTCGCAGACGCCGCAGCCGGTGCAGAGCGTGGCGTCGATGGCGGCCTTGCCGGCGGTCATGCTGATGGCCGGGCAGCCGATCTTCATGCACTGCTTGCAGCTCCTGCACTTGTCGGCATCCACGGTCAGGGGCTTGTGGTGCTTGACGTACTTGAGCAGGGCGCAGGGCCGGCGGGAGATGATGACCGACGGCTCGTCGGCGGCCAGCTCCTCCTTGACGGCGGTGTCGCAGGCGGCCAGGTCGTATGGATCCACCACCCGGACGCGCCGGATGCCCACGGCGTGGCACAGGGCCTCCAGGTCGATCTTCGTGCACGGGTCGCCCTTGAGGTTGTAGCCGGTGGTGGGGTTCTGCTGGTGGCCGGTCATGCCGGTGATGGAGTTGTCGAGGATGATGACCGTGGCGTTGGACTCGTTGTACGCCACGTTGATGAGGCCCGTGACGCCCGAGTGCATGAACGTGGAGTCGCCGATGACGGCCACGGTGCGCCCGGCGGCCTCCGGATCGCCGGCCTTGATGAAGCCGTGGAGGCCGGAGACCGAGGCGCCCATGCAGATGGTCGAGTCGATGGCGGCCAGGGGCGCCACGGCGCCCAGGGTGTAGCAGCCGATGTCGCCCAGGACGGTCAGCTTGTTTTTGGCCAGGGTGTAGAACAGCCCGCGGTGGGGACATCCGGCGCACATGACCGGCGGCCGGGCGGGAATGGCCTCGTCCAGCTTCACCCCGTGGGGCACCGGCAGGGCCAGCTTTTCGGAGACGATGTTCTGGCTCAGCTCGTCGATGCAGGAGAACAGCTCCTTGCCGGCCACGGAGAGGCCCAGGCTGCGGCAGTGCTCCTCCAGGAAGCCGTCCAGCTCCTCCACGACGACGAGCTGCTTGACGGCGGCGGCGAAGTTCAGAATGGCGTCGGTGGGCAGGGGCCAGACCATGCCCAGCTTCAGCACCGGGAACAGGTCGCCGCAGGCCTCCTTGACGTACTGGTAGCTGGTGGAGGAGGTGAGGATGCCCAGCTCATGGCTGGAGCCGTTCTCCCACGTGTTGATCTCCGCCGACTCGGCCCAGGCGATCAGGTCGCGGGTCCGCTGCTCCACCACCGGGTGGCGGCGCTTGGCGTTGCCGGGCATCATGATGTACTTGGCGCCGTTCTTCTCATACGGATGCGCCGGCGCCTCCGTCCGCGCGGCGGGCTCCACGACGCTCTGGGAGTGGGACACGCGGGTGCACATCTTCAGGAGTACCGGCGTGTCGAACCGCTCCGACAGCTCGTAGGCCAGCTTCGTGAAGGCCAGGGCCTCGGCCGAATCGGCCGGCTCCAGCATGGGCAGCTTGGCGGCCTTGGCGTAGTGCCGGGAGTCCTGCTCGTTCTGGGACGAGTGCATGCCCGCGTCGTCGGCCACGGCGATGACCATGCCGGCGTTGACGCCGGTGTAGCTCAGGGTGAACAGCGGGTCGGCGGCCACGTTCAGCCCCACGTGCTTCATGCCGCAGAAGCTGCGGCGGCCGGCCAGGCTGGCGCCGAAGGCGGCCTCCATGGCCACCTTCTCGTTGGGGGCCCACTCGGCGTAGATCTCCGGGTATTTGGCCGCGGCCTCGGTGATTTCGGTGCTGGGCGTGCCGGGATAGCTGGATACGAAGCTGCAGCCGGCCTCGTACAGCCCGCGGGCAACGGCCTCGTTGCCGAGCATCAGCGTTTTCATGGCGTTTCCTCCTTCTGGGTTTGGGTCTGATCGCCGATGGAGTCGCGGACCGTCACGACGACCGTCCGGTCGTAGCAGGAAAACACCTGCTCCACGGCCTCGGGCCGCGGCGGACGGGTCAGCAGGCTGACCACCGGGACGATGACCAGGCCGGCAAGCATGCAGAACGCGCCGGCATTGATGGGGGACTGGAGGAGAGCGGGAAAGTGCGCGCCGAAGAAGATGTTGGCCACCATCACCACCGTGGAGAACGCAAAGCTGACGTAGCAGGCGGCCTTCGTCGTGCGCTTCCAGTAGAGCCCGTAGAGGAACGGGGCCAGGAACGCGCCGGCCAGGGCGCCCCAGGAGATGCCCATCAGCTGGGCGATGAACGTGACGCCGGAGCGGTACTGCACCAGGGCCAGCACCACGGAGATGGCGATGAAGAACACAATCAGCAGCCGGATGATGAGAAGCTGCCGCTTTTCGTCCAGATCCTTCTTTATTGTATCTTTAATGAAGTCCAGCGTCAAGGTGGAACTGGATGTCAAAACGAGGGAGGACAGCGTCGACATGGAGGCCGACAGCACCAGGATCACCACGACGGCGATGAGCACCGTGGACAGGCCCGAGAGCATGGTGGGGATGATGGAGTCGTACCCCTCGGCGGCCACGGCCTCCGGCGTCGTGAACAGCCGGCCGAAGCCGCCCAGGAAGTAGCACCCGCCGGCCACCACCGCGGCGAACAGCGTGGAGATGATCATGCCCTTGTCGATGGCCTTCTCGCTGCGGATGGCGTAGAACTTCTGGACCATCTGGGGCAGGCCCCACGTGCCCAGGCTGGTGAGGATCACCACGCCCAGCAGACCCGCCGGGTCGGGGCCGAAGAAGGAGGCGAAGGCGCCGGGCGTCTCGGTGGTGGCCGGGTCGCTGACCCGGGCCAGGGCGTCCAGCGCCCCCAGGAAGCCGCCCTTCTGAGCCAGCACCGCCGCCACCACGGCCACGATGCCCACCAGCATGATGATGCCCTGGATGAAGTCGTTGACGGCCGCGGCCATGTACCCGCCGGCCACCACGTAGACGCCGGTCAGCACGGCCATGGCGATGACGCAGATCTCGTAGTCGATGTGGAAAGCCATGCCGAACAGGCGGCTCAGGCCGTTGTACAGCGACGCGGTGTACGGGATCAGGAACACGAAGATGATGGCCGAGGCGGCCAGCTTCAGCCCGCGGCTGCCGAAGCGGCTGCCGAAGAACTGGGGCATGGTGGCCGCGTCCAGGTGCTGCGTCATGACCCGCGTCCGCCGGCCCAGGACGGCCCAGGCCAGCAGCGAGCCCAGCAGGGCGTTGCCGATGCCGGCCCAGGTGGCGGCCACGCCGTACTTCCAGCCGAACTGGCCGGCGTAGCCCACGAACACCACGGCGGAGAAGTAGCTGGTGCCGTAGGCGAAGGCCGTCAGCCACGGGCCCACGGCCCGGCCGCCCAGCACGAAGCTGTTGACGTCCGAGGCGTGGCGCCGGCAGTAGAGGCCCACGTAGATGGTGACTGCGAAGAACAGCAGCAGGATGCCGCCCTTGATGAGAAGATCCGTCATGGGTGTGCCTCCCTCAGTGGGTCGTCTGGGCTTCCACCAGACGGCCGGAGCAGTACTTCTCCCGCAGGGCGGGCTTCTCAATCTTGCCGGTGGGGTTCCGGGGGACGGTGTCGAAGATGATCTTCCGGGGCCGCTTGTACCGGGGCAGCTCCTTGCAGAAGAGGTTCAGCTCCTCCTCGGTGCACGTGCAGCCCTCCCGGACCTGGACGATGGCCGCGGCGATCTCGCCCAGCCGCTGGTCCGGCAGGCCGATGACGGCCACGTCGCTGATCTTCTCGTTGCGCCGGAGGAAGTCCTCGATCTGCACCGGGTAGAGGTTCTCACCGCCGGAGATGATGACGTCCTTCTTCCGGTCCACCAGGTAGAGGAAGCCCTCCTCGTCCTCCCGGGCCATGTCGCCGGTGTAGAGCCAGCCGTCCTTCAGGACCTCGGCCGTGGCCTCGGGATTCTTGTAGTAGCAGACCATGACGCCGGGGCCGTGGACGATCAGCTCGCCCACCTCGCCGCGGGGGACGTCGCGGCCCCGGTCGTCCACCACCCGGGCCTGCCAGCCGTAGCCGGGCTTGCCGATGGCGCCGACCTTGTGGATGTTGTCCACGCCCAGGTGGACGCAGCCGGGGCCGATGGACTCGGAGAGGCCGTAGTTGGTGTCGTACTGCTGGTTGGGGAAGATCTTCAGCCAGCGGTGGATCATGCTGGGCGGCACCGGCTGGGCGCCGATGTGCATCAGCCGCCACTGGTCCAGGTAGTAGTGGCTCAGGTCGATGCGGCCCGACTCGATGGCCTCCAGCAGGTCCTGACACCAGGGCACCAGCAGCCAGACGATGGTGCAGTGCTCCTCGGTGACGGTCCGGAGGATCCACTCGGGCTTGACGCCCCGCAGCAGCACCGCCTTGCTGGCGGAGATCAGGCTGCCGAACCAGTGCATCTTGGCGCCGGTGTGGTACAGCGGCGGGATGCAGAGGAACACGTCGTCCCGGGTCTGGCCGTGGTGGTGCTGCTCGGTGATGCAGGCGCTGATGAGGGAGCGGTGCTTGTGGAGGATGGCCTTGGGGAAGCCGGTGGTGCCGGAGGAGAAGTAGATGGCCGCGTCGTCGTCCTCCGTCAGGGCCACCGGCGGCGCGCTGGAGGAGCAGAACGTCACCAGGCGGCAGCAGTCCTCGGCGTACGACGGCACGTCCCGCCCCACGAAGAAGAACATCCGCACGCCCCTGAGCGTCGGGACGATGGGGTCCATCCGCGTCAGGAACTCGGGGCCGAACACCAGGACCTCCACGTCCGCCAGCTCCAGGCAGTAGGCGATCTCGTCGCTGGAGTAGCGGAAGTTCATGGGCACGGCGATGCACCCGGCCTTCAGCACGCCGAAGTACAGCGGCAGCCACTCCAGGCAGTTCATCAGCAGGATGCCCACCTTCGTGCCCCGGCGCAGGCCGCGGCTGAGCAGCAGGTTGGCGAAGCGGTTGGCCCGGCGGTCGAAGTCGCGCCACGTCATCTCCCGGCGGTACGGCGCGTCGGGCCGCGCGTTCTCGATGAGGCTGAAGTCCCGCCACGTGACGGCGGCGTCCCGCTCCTCCGACGGGTTGATCTCCACCAGGCTCGTCTCGGAGCCGTAGAGCCGGGCGTTGCGCTCCAGCAGTTCTGTGATTACCATATCCTTTCCCTCGCTTCCGGTGGCGCGGATAAAAAAACGCCCTCTGCCGCAGCAGAGGACGAGAAATTCCCGTGGTACCACCTCAGTTTACCGCCCCGGCGGGCGGCCTCGGCGGGCTCCGGTCAGAGCCCTGCGCGGTAACGGGCGCGGCCGTCGCCGCCTACTGGACGTTCGGCGGCGCCGCTCAGGAAGGTATTCCGCCTCCGCTTCCGGACTGCCTTGCACCGGCCGGCAGCTCTCTGCCCGGTGGGGCGGGGGCGTACTTGGTTCCGTCATCGCGTTCTCTTTTCCAATTACTTCGTTACTTTACCACACTTACCTGCTAAAGTCAACGGGTTTCCGGGGAATTCAGCAGATTTTTCTGCCGCGTCACGAAGCCGTTGACGGTCATCAGCGCCACGTGGGTGCCCAGCTCGTCGGTGAAATCCACGGTGTAGAAGCACGTGGTCCGCCCGGAGCGGACGCAGCGGCTCTCGGCGCGGATGGTTTTCCCCCGGGCCGGGGCAAAATACGTGATGTCGTGCTGCAGCGAGATGACGACCTGCTCGGCGAAGCCGTTGGCGGCCACGGCGAAGGCGAAGTCGCCCAACGTGAACACGGCGCCGCCCTGGGGCGTGCCGGCGGCGTTCAGGTGGCGGGGCTGCAGGGCCATGGTGCAGACGGCGTGGCCCGGCTCGGCCGACTCGATGACGGCGCCGGCGCACTCGGTGGCGAACCGGTCGCCGGCGAACAGGGTGCGGATTTCTTCCAGTGTGGGCATCGGCGGGGCTTCCTTTCGTGGGATCTGGCGGCGTGGGCCGCGATATCCGTACCATACCACAGCCGGATGCCGCTGTAAAGGCCCGCCCCGAAAAATACTTGACAGCCAACGGCGGCAGCGTCATAATTGTGTTGCATCCCACACATACGCCGCCCGCCCGGGCGCGCGGCCGGATGCGCAATTATCCAGAGGGAGGAACGAACCATGAAACTGAGACGGGGACTGGCCGCGCTGCTGGCCGTCCTGGTGCTGCTGACGGCGTCGGTGACGCCGGCGCTGGCCGCCGGGGACGTGCTGACCCGCGGCGAGGCCTGCGACATGCTGCTGGCGGCCGCCGACGACTACCATCCCGGCGTCACGGCGGAGGACATTCTGCAGGGGGATGAGACGGGCGAGCTGCGCCTGGACGACCCGGTCACGCGGGTGGAGGCGCTGCTGATGCTCTCCCGGGCCTTCGGCGACCTGCCGGATCCTGTGGGCGACAACGCCCGTCGGGCGTACGACGCCTCGGCCTTCACCGATGTGCCCGCCTGGGCGGCGGAGGAGCTGGCCGACGTGCTGAACGCCGGCATCGTCGCGGGCACCACGGCCACGACGCTGAATCCCCGGGGCACCATGACGGAGGCGCAGCTGGAGCTGCTGATCGGCCGGGTCTACGCCCTGGAGGGCACGAACCTCCGGGACGACTTCTACGCCGCCGTCAACCGCGACTGGCTGGCCACGGCGGAGATCCCCGCCGGCTACGCCAGTGCCGGCACCATCTACGAGATGACGGTCCGGGCCAACGAGCAGGTGGCGGAGATCATCACCGGCATCGCCGCATCCGACCCGGCCCCCGGTACCCACGAGGCCAAGATCAAGAACCTCTACGAGAACGTCCTGGACTGGGACGCCCGGAACGCCGCCGGCATCGACCCTCTCCGCCCGTGGCTGGAGGCCATCGACGCGGCGGAGAGCCTGGACGATCTCATGGCCGTCCACAACGACATCTCCCGGGAGGCGGCCGTGTCGGTTCTCATGGGCTTCGGCCTGACCACCGACCTGGCCGACAGCACCCGGAACATCGTCTCCTTCGCCTCGCTGTACCCGTCCCTGGGCGCGGCCGAGAGCTACGCGGACGCCAACACCCGGGCGGCGTACCTGACGTACCTGGAGACGATGCTGACCCTGGGCGGCCGCACCGCGGCCCAGGCCGAGGAGGAGGCGCTGGCGTACTTCGAGCTGGAGCAGGACCTGGCCGTCCACATGATGGGCCGGGAGGACGCCGGCAACGTCGACGCCATCTACAATCTCTACACCTTCGACCAGCTCCAGGCCATGTTCCCCCACGTGGACCTGGAGGCCGTCCGGGCGGCCACGGGCTTCGTGGCCGACGGCAACATCGTGGTGGACGACCCGGGCCTGCTGGAGGCCTGCGCCGCGTACTTCGACGACGACCACCTGGAGCTGCTGAAAACCGTCATGCGCCTGGGCCTCCTCAGCGGCTTCGCCGGCGTCCTGAGCAGCGACTTCACCGAGGCGGCGTACGACCTGCAGGAGGCCATGTACGGCGTCTCCGGCCGGCTGCCCGACGAGGAGCTGGCCGCCCAGCAGGTGCAGGCGTACCTGTCGGACTACCTGGGCGAGGTGTACGTGGAGCGGTACTTCTCCGCCGAGGCCAAGGCCGACGTGGAGGCGATGATCGAGGACTTCCGGGACATCTACGCCCGGCGCATCGAGGCGCTGGACTGGATGAGCGACGCCACCAAGGCCCGGGCCATCGAGAAGCTGGAGGCCATGACCGTCAACGTGGGCTACCCCGACCAGTGGGACACCACCATGGACGCCGCCGAGATCCGCTCGGCCGCCGAGGGCGGGTCGTACTTCGAGAACGTCCTGGCCATGTCCCGGGCGGCCCGGGATGCGGCGGTGGCCGGCCAGTTTGAGCCGGTGGACAAGGGCGCCTGGCAGATGTCGGTCTACACCGTCAACGCCTACTACGACGCCACGGCCAACAGCATCAACTTCCCGGCGGCCATCCTCCAGGCGCCGCTGTACGACGTGGACGCCGACCACACGGAGAACCTGGGCGGCATCGGCTACGTCATCGCCCACGAGATCACCCACGCCTTCGACAACAACGGCGCCAAGTTTGACGCCAACGGCAACGCCGCCGACTGGTGGACGCCCGGGGACTACGCCGCCTTCCAGGCGCTGTGCGACCGGGCCGTGGCCTTCTACGACGGCGTCGAGGCCATGCCGGGCATCGTCTGCAACGGGACGCTGACCCTGTCGGAGAACGTGGCCGACCTGGGCGCCGTGGCCTGCATCACCGACGCCGAGGCCCTGGAGGCCCGGCCGGACTACCGGACGCTGTACGAGACGGCCGCCCGCACGTGGCGCGGCTCCACCACCCGGGAGATGGCGTCGTACCTGACCGTCATGGACGTCCACGCCCCGGACCGCCTCCGCGGCAGCCGCGCTCTCCAGAGCTGCGACGAATTCTACGAGGCCTTCGGCATCGAGCCCGGCGACGGCATGTACCTGCCCCCGGAGGAACGGGTGCAGATCTGGTAAACTACAATTAGCCGGGCGCGCCGCGGATCTCCGCGGCGCGCCCTTTTGCGCCTGCCGTCCCGAGTGAATTGTCAAACTAAGTGCAACAGGAATAGAGTTCAAAGTCCCATAATTCCTGGGCGGAATGGAAATTCAAAACTTTGCGAGGCCTGGCGTTAATTAATGCCAGGTTTTGTTTTAACGTGGCAGGAGCGACCCTGGATAGATTCCTGCCTTTTGGATAGAACTCCCGGAGCAGACCGTTCAGATTCTCGTTAGTGCCTTTCTGCCAGGCACAGTAGGGGTCGGCAAAATAGACGTCGCAGTGCAGCCGTTCTTCGATTCTGCGCCAGTTAGCAAATTC
>CAJFNY010000086.1 GCA_904395865.1 uncultured Oscillospiraceae bacterium | reverse complement strand
GCCGCCCGCGTTGCGGGCGGTTGCGCTCCGGCACGCTCTGCGGAGCAGCCTTTCACACTTTCCCTCCCTCCGAATCCTTCGGCCGGCACGGTTTTTCGACAGTCTCACACACCCCGCCGGCGGCCTACGGCGCCAGGGGCAGGCAGGCCACCAGCCGGAAGCGGCCGTCCGCCGCCGCGGCCTCCACGGAGCCGCCGTACCGGGCCGCGATCTCCCGGAGGATGGGCAGGCCCAGGCCGTGGGCATCGCGGTCGGGCTTCGTGGTGGCCAGGTTGGGGCGCAGCGGCCCCTCCGCCGGGTTCTCCACCTGCAGCATCAGCAGCCCCTGCTCCGCCCGGCACCGGACGCGCACCCACGGGTCGCGGCAGCGGCGCGCCCCCTCCAGGGCGTTGTCCAGCGCGTTGCCCAGCAGGGCGCAGACGTCCGTGTCGGCCAGGGGCAGCCGCTCCGGCAGGGAGACGCGGAAGTCCGCCCGGACGCCCGCCTGCTCCATCTCGGCCCGCTTGGCGGCCAGGACGGCGTTGGCCGTCTCGTGGGCGCACAGGCGGCCGCCGCCCTGCAGCGCCGGCGAGCCGGCCAGGGCGTCGAGATACGCGGCCGCGGCCGCCGCGTCGCCCCGGGCCAGCTGGCCGCGGACGACGGTCAGATGGTTGCGCAGGTCGTGGCGCAGCCGCCGCAGCGGCGCCTCCTGCCGGCGCAGCCCCTCGTAGTACATCTCCCGCAGGCCGGCCAGGCGCTCGGCCTGCTCCAGCCGCTGGTGCTCGGCCAGCACCCCCACGGCCAGCAGCAGAAGCACCGCCGTCACCAGCACGAACGGCAGCACCACCGCCCCCTGGGTCAGCGCCAGCCGCGCGGCCGACGGCGACTCGTACCGCCGCCACGCCAGCAGGACCACCGCCACCAGCGCGCAGACCGGCATGGCCGCCAGCCCCGCCACCAGCCGCCACAGCCGCGGCGCCAGCTCCGGCGGCGCGTCCGGCAGCCGGCGGCGCAGCAGCAGCCACAGCGCGCCGTACGCCGCCGGCCGCAGGCCCATCCGCAGCAGGTAGCCCGCCAGGCTTTCGGGCCGGGCGCCCACCGGCAGGTACGTGTCCAGCAGCGCGTCCACCGACATGGTCAGCGCGAAGAAGATCATCGTCGCGGTCAGCCGCCCCAGCCGCGGCCCGCCGAAGCACAGGAGGCCCGCCGCGAAGAACGGCACGCCCATGAAAAAGAGATTGTGGTCCCCCACCCAGATGACCACGGTGGTGGCCGCCACCAGCACGGCGAACAGCGCCGCCCGCCGCAGCCGCCCCCGGCGCAGCGGCACGAACCGCGACCACAGCCGCAGCAGCAGCCACGCCCCGGCGGCGCCGATGGCGAGCCAGGCGATGATCTCCGGCAGCTTCGCCGTGTCCATTCACTCCCCCTCCAGGGCCGCCCGGGTCAGGGCCAGCAGCGCCGACGCCTGGCAGGAGCGGCTGATGGGCAGGCGCGTCCCGTCGGTGAGCACGGCCTCGCTGCCCTCCACCCGGGCCACCGCGCCGGCCCGGACGAGATACCGCTGGTGGAGCCGGACGAAGCCCTCGCCCACCTCGGCGGCCACGTCGTCCAGCTTGCCGTAGAAGGTGACGGACCGGCCGTCGGTGCGGCAGGTGATCCGGCGGCGGTCGGACGAGAACGCGAGGATGCGCTCCACGGGGATGCGGTAGTACGTGTCGCCGCTGCGGCAGACGTACGTCCGGCCCAGGTCCCGCAGCAGCGCCTGCTGCGCCCGGGTCAGAAGATCGTCCAGCTGCTCCGGCGGCGGCGGCTTCAGCAGGTAGCCCAGGGCGCCCACGGCGTACCCGTCGTAGACGCCGTCGGCGTGGCCGGTGACGAAGGCCAGCTGCAGCCCGCCGTCGGCGGCCCGGAGGCGGCGGGCCGTCTCCATGCCGTCCACGCCGCCCATCTCCAGGTCCAGGAACACCAGGTCCAGCTCCCCGGCGTGCTTCTCCGTCCACCGGAGCAGGCCCTCGCCGGAGGAAAATTCAAAGAACTGCGCCGCCGTCCCCCGCCGCTCCAGCGCCCGCTCCAGGGCGCTGCGGAGCACCAGGCGGGCGTCGTACACGTCGTCACAGATGCCGATGCGCAAGGCCGCTCCCCCCTCTCCCCTGCATTCTACCACATCCCGCCCGCGCCGCCAAACCAAACTTGACGGAATTCCTGCCGATCTTGACGGCGCGGCCGCGGCGGGCGCCAAACTTGACGGCGCGGCCGCCGCCCGTGACGGGGCCGGTTGCGCCGCCCCGCCCGGCGCGGTACCATGTGGGCGAAAGGAGGGACGTCCATGACGGACACCCTGGCCCGCGTCCGCCGGGCTCTGACGACGCCGCCGGCCCCGCCGCCGGGCCCGCGGCTGCGGACGAACCTGGACACGGACTTCCTGAAGCTCGTGGCCTGCATCTCCATGGCCGTGGACCACGTGGGCGGCGCGCTGTTCCCGGAGGCGGCCGTGTTCCGCTGGCTCGGCCGCCCGGCCTTCCCGCTGTTCTGCTACTGCATGACCGTGGGGCTGCTGTACACCCGCAGCGTCGGGCGGTACCTGCTGCGGCTGGGCATCTTTGCGGTGGTGAGCCAGCCGTTCTACATTCTGGCCTTCCACCCGCCGGAGGCGTTCCTGGCGAATCTCACCAACTGGAACATCTTCTTCACGCTCTTCCTGAGCCTGCTGGCCATGGAGGGGCTGCGTTCCCGCCGGTGGTGGCTGTTCGCGGCGGGGCTGTTCGTGGTCAGCTGGTGGAACTTCGACTACGGCGGCACCGGCGTCCAGCTGATGGCGATCTTCTACCTCTGCCGGAACCGGCCCGGCCTGGGCGCGCTGCTGTACGGCCTCACGTACGCGACGGCCTTCCTCTGGGGCGACCCGGCCGATCCCCTGAGCCTGACCATCGGCGGCCTCACGGCCGACTGGACGTGCTTCGCGCTGCTGGCCGCGCCGCTGATCTTCCTGCGGACGCACACCGGGGTGCGCATCCCCAAGTGGTGCTTCTACGGCTTCTACCCGGCCCATCTGGCCGTGCTGGCCGTGCTCCGCAACGTACTGTGACGAGAGAAAGGATGATTCCAACGATGTTATCGGTCACTGACCTGCACAAGTCGTACCAGGTGGGCAGGACCCGGTACGAGGTGCTCCGGGGCGTGTCCCTGGAGGTGCGGAAGGGGGAGTTCGTGGCGGTCATGGGGCCGTCCGGCTCCGGCAAGACGACGCTGCTCAACTGCATCTCCTGCTACCTGCCCGCCGACCGGGGCGAGATCACCCTGGGCGGCCAGTCCCTGGCGCAGCTGGACGAGGACGCCCTGGCCCGGGTGCGCAACCGGCAGCTGGGCTTCGTGTTCCAGGACTTCCTGCTGCTGGACGGGCTGACGGTCCGGGAGAACATCCTCCTGCCGGCCATCCTGGGCGGCCAGGTCTCCGGGCAGACCGAGGCCCGGGCGGACCAGCTGTGCGACGTGTTCGGCATCGCGGCCATCGCCGCCAAGTACCCGGCGGAGATCTCCGGCGGCGAGAAGCAGCGGACGGCCGTGGCCCGGGCGCTCATCAACCAGCCGCTGCTGATCCTGGCCGACGAGCCCACCGGCAATCTGGACTCCAAGTCCTCCCGCGCCGTCATCGACGCCTTCGGCCAGGCCCGGGATGCCCTGGGCGCCACCATCTGCATGGTGACGCACGACTCCTTCGCCGCCTCGTTCTGCGACCGGGTCGTGATCCTCCGGGACGGCGTCGTCCGGCAGACGCTGGCCCGGGGCGGCGGCGGCCGCAGCGCCTTCCAGGACCGGCTGCTGGACGCCATCCGCGCCATGAGCGAGGCGTGACGGCCATGGGCACGTTCCGCCAGGTCTGGGCGGCTCTCCGCCGAAAGAGCCGCGGGCAGTACGGCCTGCTGGCCGGCTGCTGCTTCTTCTCCACCCTGCTCATCACGGCGTACGTCTGCATGATGCGCTCGCCGACGATCCTCTCCGTCCTGCCCGTGGGCGGCGACAGCCGCAAGCAGGTCATGATGGTGTTCGTCCTGGCCGCGGTGGGCTGCGCCGTGTTCACCACGTACGCCGCCGGCCTCTTCCTCCGCCAGCGGTCCCGGGAGCTGGGCGTCTTTCTGCTGCTGGGCACGCCGCGGCGGCGGCTGGAGGCGACGCTCTGCCGCGAGCTGGCCGCCCTGGCCGCGGCGGCCTGCGCCGCCGGCGCCGCCCTGGGCATGCCCCTGGCCCGGGGCGTCTGGCAGCTGTTCCGGCGGACGCTGGTGGACTCCCGGGAGATGCCGCTGACCTTCGACCCCCGGTCGTATCTGCTGGCCCTCTGCTTCGGGCTGTACGTGGTCATCATGCTCCTGCTGCTGGGCCGCCGCTCCGTCCGCCGGGCCAACCTGCTGGAGATCGTCCAGGAGTCCCACCGCTCCGAGCCCATCCGGGAGGTGAAGCGCTGGTACGGCCCGGTGGGCATCGTGCTGCTGGCCGCGGGCTGCCTGGCCGGGTACGGGATGCCGTCGGTCTTCGTGCGGGTGTTCCACTGGTACGCCCCCGGCTTCGTGACGGCCGTGTTCTACCTGCCGGCGCTGGCGGGCCTCTACATGGTGCTGCTCCACACGGTCGTCAACGGCTGGCGCCGCCGGCGGCGGTACCGGGACATCCTCACGGTCTCCATGATGAAGTTCCAGGGCCGCCAGACGGTCCGGAACATGCTCGTCATGGCCGTGCTGGTGGCCGGCGGCTTCTTCGCCAGCTTCTACGCCCCCATGCTCCAGAGCAGCGCCCGCTACAGCTTCGACACCCGGCCGGTGGACTTCGCGTACCACGGCCGCGCCGACCAGGACCTGCCGGTGCGGGCGGAGGTGGACGGCCTGGCCGCGGACCACGGCGTGGAGATCACGTTCTGGGCCGAACGCACGGCCGCCGTGCTGGGCTGCGACGGCACGGACTCCATCGAGACGGAGAACGGCCTCCTGGGCGCCACGTACACCACCGAATACCGCCGGCTGGTCCGCAGCGCCACGTTCTTCTCCGAGAGCGACTGGAACGCCCTGACGGGCCGGCAGGTGGATCTGGCGCCGGGCACGTGCGCCAACGTCCTGGACGACGAGGGCGGCAGCAGCTCCGTGTCCGGCGGCGACGTGACCCTCGTCACGAACCCGGTGACGGGCCGCACCCTGCCCGTCACCCCGGCCGAGCCGCTGCGCTTCACCATGCTCCTGGGCAGCTACGTGCTGGACGACGGCGACTACGCCGCCATTGCCGGCGGCCTGACGGACGTGTGGCAGGAGCGGTGGGTGTTCTTCAACGTGGCCGACGCGGACGCCAGCTACCCCTTTGCCCGGGCGCTGTTCGACGAGATCGTGGACCGCTCCGGCCCGGAGGCGGCGGTGGGGTCGTACTACGACCCGGTGGGCGCCATGCTGGCCGCCGAGGCCGGCGAGCCGTACCTGTTCGACCCGGAGGCGGCGGCTGAGAACGGCTTTGAGACCATCGACTACGGCCAGCGGGACACCTCCGCCTTCCGGAACTACTGGAAGTACATGCCCCAGTTCCGGGTCCTGGACCGGAACGACTTCGACACCACCATGGCCGTCTATCTGATGCTGTTCCTGTTCATCGCGGTGGTGTGCTTCACGGCCGCGGCCGTCATCGCCTTCACCCGCTCCATGACCATCGCCCTGACGAGCGCCCGGGTGTACGACGACCTGCGCCGCCTGGGCGCGCCCAACGCCTTTTTGTACCGCTCGGTGCGCAGCCAGCTGGCAAAGGTGTTCTATACGCCCTCGCTGGTGGGCACGCTGGTGATCGCGGCGTTCTACGCCATGATCCTCGGCTTCAACGACGGGCGCTTCACCGCCGGCGAGCTGCTGGCCGCCCGGTCGTGCCTGGCCGTCGTGGCCATCGTCTGGGCGCTGCTGTACCTGCTCAGCCGCGCCACCCGCTCCGCCGTCTGCCGCACGCTGCGCATCCGCCCGGAATCATAACATCTGCCGGCACGGCGGGGCGCATTCCGCAGGTCGTCTTCTTCCGGCGGCCGTTACGCCCGGCGCGCGCCGGGCAGCCGCAGCGTCACGTTCAGGACGCAGACCAGCAGCCCCACGGCGCCCACGACGATGCCGGGAATCATCCAGCCGCTGCCCCAGACCATGGTCAGGCACATGCCGACGCCCAGGATCAGCGCGCCGGCGATGCCCACGACGTACGCCAGCAGCCGCCGGCCGTTGACCGCCACGGCCTTCCTGCCGGCCGCACGGCGTCCCACCAGGACGGCCGCCGCCAGCAGCACCAGACCCGCAATGCCCACCGCCAGGCCGAAGGCCGTCACGGTTCCCAGGCAGTGCACGAGCCCGATGCCCAGGGCCACGGCGCCCGCCAGCCCCAGCAGCGCGGCGGCCACGTAGCCGCCGGTCAGGTGCACCGGCCCCTTGCCCGACGCCCTGCGGCTGATGGGCCAGATGGACAGCAGTGTCACGGCGCCGATGGCGCCCAGAATCACGCCGGGGGTGAACGCGTTCCACTCCGGCAGCAGGCACATGCACATGCCGATGGCCAGCAGCAGGCCGCCCACGGTGCCCAGCACCGAGATCATCACAACGTTGTGCTTTTTCATCGAAATCAACCTTCCTTTTCCGAATCCACGCGCGGCCTCAGCGGCCGGCGTCCTGCGCGTCGTGCTCCGGCTTCCACTCCGGATGCCGGTCGGTGAAGTGGCGCTCCACGCGCCTGTAGCCGTTGACGGCGCCGGTCTCCACCTTTTTGTACGCGCCGACCACCGTGTCCTCCACCTTCTGGTACGTGCCGACGACGGCGTGCTCGACGGCCTGGTAGGCGCCCACCACGGCGCCCCCGATCTTCCTGGACGGATTCTTCTGACTGTCTGCCATGACGCATTCGCTTTCCTTTCTGTGGGACGCTGTCCCTGATTTCTGAGCGTATCTTACCGGGGGTTTGTGGCGAAACTGCTTCGGTTTCGTTTCGGAAATATGAAAACCGCGCGCCGAATTGCTTCGGCGCGCGGTATACGTTTTCGGTTACAGCAGCAGCCGGTGCCCCTTCTCGCAGACCTGGTACACCTCGTCCAGCTTCTGCTCCACCAGGCCGTCCACCACCCTCGCCCGGCGGCGGACCACGGCGCGGTAGAGGAAGATCGGGGCAATCCATCCCAGGAAGCCGGGGACGGCCAGCAGGATACACAGCGGGACCAGCGGCGGCTCATGGGTGGCGGCGAAGGTCGCCCCGGCCAGGAAGGCCGTGCCGAGCAGCCCCACGGTGACGGCGCAGAGGGTGGCCCGGGACGTCCGGGACTGCTCCAGCTCCTCCAGCTCCCGGAGGCACGCCTCGAAGTGCCGCTGGAGCCGCGTCAGCTCCGCCTTGTTGAGGATCTTCCGGTCCCGTTTCAGCAGCAGCTTCCCCCGGCCCCGGGCCGCCGGCCCGGCGCTGCGCTCGTCCACGGTCCAGCCGAAGCTCTCGTAGCCGTCCAGCAGCATGGCCGTCCGGGCCGTGCCCGCCGGGATCTCCCGGTATTCATATCCCACGAAGGACGCGCCGTCCTCCCGAATCTCACGCATCGCCCGCCCCTCCTTCGTCCTCCAGCGGCCGCAGGGGCAGCCGCACCGTGAAGGTGCTGCCGGCGCCCGGCGCGCTGGACACGGAAATGGAGCCGCCCAGCATCCGCACGATCCGCAGCACCAGCGCCAGCCCCAGCCCGTTCCCCTCGGTGGAATGCGAGGTGTCCCCCTGATAGAATTTGTCGAAGATGTGCCGCAGCGTCTCCTCGTCCATGCCGCAGCCCGTGTCGGAGACCGCGACCTCCGCCGCCTCCGCCGTGGAGGTCTGCCGCAGCGTGACGGTCCCGCCGGGCGGCGTGAACTTGATGGCGTTGGACAGCAGATTGTTCCACACCAGCTCCAGCAGGCTCTCGTCGGCGCAGATCTCCAGCTGGTCCTCCAGCTCGGCCTCGAACTCGATGCCCTTCTCCTCCCACCGCTGCTCGAACAGCAGCGCGCATTCCGCCAGCTGGGCGCACACGTCGTACGGCTCGGCCCTGGGCTGGATGCTCTGCTTCTCCAGCTTGTTCAGCTTGAGGATGTTCGTAATCAGGTCCGTCAGGCGGCAGGCGTACCGCTCGATGGTGTCGGCGTACTCGGCCCGCTGCGCCGGCGTCAGCGATTCGTCCCGCACCATCTGGGCGCTGCTCCGGATCACGGACAGCGGCGTCTTGAACTCGTGGGAGACGTTGGAGAAGAAGTCGGTTTTCAGCGTCTCGATGCTCCCCAGCTCCGCCACCATCTTGTTGAAGTCCAGAATCATCACGTCGAGGTAGTCCAGCCGGTCGGCCGTGTGCAGCGGCGGGACGTAGACGGAGAAATCCCCCTCGGCCACCTTCCGGGTGGCGGCCGCCAGCTCCTGCACCGGCTTTTCGTACGTATTCCGCATCAGGTATCGGGTCAGCAGCGTCATGCTCAGCGAGACCAGCGCCCAGTACACCAGGACGGCGTGGACCAGGATGATCCCGTTGCTGGTCAGGTGCTCCACCAGCAGGATCAGGCCCATGTGCACGCCGGAGGCCGCCAGCAGCCCGCCGAAGATGACGCCGAACAGCGACAGCGGAAACCGGCTGAGCCGGACGAGGCCGTACGCGGAGTCGTGCATCCGCTTCATTTGAGCACCGCCTTGTAGCCCAGGCCGCGGACGGTCCTGATCTCAAAGCCGTCGCAGCCGTCGAACTTGTCCCGCAGCTTCGTGATGTAGACGTCCACGGCCCGGAGGCTGGCGTCGCTGTCCACACCCCAGAACTCGTCCATGAGCTGGGCGCGGGTGAACGTCTTTTTCGGGTAGGAGAGCAGCTTGTAGAGGATGTGGAACTCCCGCGTGGTGACGGGGACCTCCTCCCCGTCGATCTCCGCCGTCAGCCCGTCGGCGTCCAGGACCAGGTTGCCCACGGTGATCTTCCGCTCCATCTCGATGTTGGCCCGGCGCAGCAGCGCCCGGACCCGGAGCAGCAGCTCGCCCAGCTCAATGGGCTTGACCATGTAGTCGTCAATGCCCAGCTGGAAGCCCTTCTGCTTGGCCGGCAGGTCATCCCGGGCGGACATGAACAGAATCGGGATGTGCCGGTTCACCTGCCGGACCGTCCGGGCGAACTCGAAGCCGTCGATCTCCGGCATCATGATATCGGAGATGATCAGGTCATACAGATTGCTGTACAGCTCGTCGTAGGCCGCGCCGGCGTTCCGGCAGCCCCTGGCCTCGAAGCCGCTGTCGTTGAGGTACGTGCAGACGATCTGGTTGAGCTTTGCGTCGTCCTCCACCACGAGAATGTGAATCATGTGGTCTCCTCCTTCTCCGCTTTCAGGCCGCGGCCGGCGGCGCGCACCATGCCGACCGCCATAGCCATCACCGCGGCGCAGACGACGGCAGCCGTGGCGGCCGTCATCCGGAACCGGAACGGCGCGCTGCCGCCGAACTGGGTCAGCATGGCCGTCTCCAGCGAGAAGATGGAGACGAGGGCCGTCGTCATGCTCACCGCCTTGGCGGCGGAGAGCACCGGACTGTGGAACCTGCGGTACCGCACGGCGTTGACCGTCGCCAGCGCCAGGCAGTAGAACGAATACGCGGCCGCGGCGTAGATCATGGTGCCGGGGTAGTCGTAGCCCTGGCCGTCCCGGACGATCTGCACGGCGATGGCCGCCAGGGCCGCGTCCAGCCCCATGAGCAGCCAGCCGGTCCGGCGGAGCATCCGCAGCTCCTTCTCCCGGCCGCCGGGCTCCGACGCGGCGGGCATCCGCCGCAGCAGGTACAGCCGCACGGCGCACAGCAGCACGTAGTAGCAGCCCAGCGCCCCGTCCCAGACGGAGGCGTACACCACCGCGCCCGCCACCCGCAGTCCAGCATAGCACAGATTGATGAGGAAGGAAAGGGCCAGCCCCATGCGGACGCGCCAGTAGGCGTCCTCCCGCCACCGGGCCACCAGCGGCACGGCGCAGATCCGGCGCCACGCCGCCCGTCCGCCGCGCACGGCCGCGGCCGTCACCGCCGTCAGCGCGTACGCCGAGAGCAGGTACACGGCGTACGCCGCCGGCGTCCCGTCCAGCCCGCGGGCAAGCACCAGGAGCAGCGCCGCCGCCGCCAGCACCGCCAGCGGGAGCGCCACTTTCCAGCCCGGAAACAGCCACTTCTTCGCCGCCTCCCAAAACCGCCGCATGGCCGCACCTCCCCGCTCCGCATCTTCGCCCGGAGTATACCCGGGCAAGATTGCCGAACTGTTTGCGTTTTGTTTCAGAATTGTTAATCACGCACAGAGGCCGCACCCATCCGGGTGCGGCCTCTGTCAAGATGTTCTCAGGCGTACCACTGTCCCGTCTCCCGGATGGCCTCCGGGCAGCTGGCTTCGACGCTGTTGACGATCCTGTCGACGGTGTTCGCCCTCGGATTGCCGGTTCCCGTCCGGTACAGGTAGAGGTTCGACGGAGCGACGTCGAAATCCAGTGCCATTTCGGTGCAGGATTTGTTCGTGCGCTTCTGATAGATCTCCAATAATTCCGAAAGATAGCAGCTGATCGCCACCGCCATAGATATCGTCCCTCCGTAACCGATTCCCGAAACGTTCCTGAAAGGAAGGCGGCGGCGTTCCTCTGCCCGCTGCCCGCACATCCGTTTGATATGTATCGTGCCGGCTCCGTTTTGTGACAGTTTTTTCGCAGGACCGCCCTGCCGCTTCCGCCCCCCGGGCTGGGAAGCGGCAGGGCGGCCGCGCCCGGGCCTCCGCCTCGTT
Source organism: uncultured Oscillospiraceae bacterium (assembly GCA_904395865.1). Classification (GTDB taxonomy): domain Bacteria; phylum Bacillota; class Clostridia; order Oscillospirales; family Oscillospiraceae; genus Avoscillospira_A. The sequence continues at coordinate 2,695 of CAJFNY010000086.1, read as the reverse complement.
TGTGCAAATCGCCGATTTTCTCAAATGTGTTGCTTTTTTTAGCAAAATGTACGAAAAAAAAGCAGACAGCTTCTGGTTTAAGCGGGCAGTCGATTCATTATTTCTCCAAAATTGATTAGAATACTGTGGCAACGTTTTTCGATCACTTTTGGAGATGCCTATGGAAGATCTGGATTTTGCAGAGATCGGCCTGAATATCGGGAAGCAGCGAAGGCGTCTGGCGTTGAATCAGACGGACGTTGCGCAGGCGCTCTGCATATCTCCGCAGTACGTGAGCCAGGTCGAACGCGCCGAACGGCATCCCAGTCTGACGCTGATGGTTGCACTCGCCAATTTCTTGAATGTGGATATCAATATTCTGCTGGGTTCCAACGTCGTCACGAAGCATCGTGTGGAAAAAGACTGGGCTGCTCTGCAGGCCGTCGCCGCGGAACTGAGCTACGACCGGCTGAAAATCTGGTTGGCCATCGGTCAGACGCTGATCACGATGCCGGAGTCCACGTTGCCGGAGTGAGTCCGATTGCCTGCAGGATGCGGGCAATCGGATTTTTTGTGGAGGGAATACGGAATGACCGATCAGCAAAGGGCACAGGCAATTCTCTTATACAACCTGTACGCAAAGGAGCTCTTCCAGTACGCATACGGCAGCGTGTCCGACCAGCGGTACGCGGAGGACCTGGTGCAGACGGCCTTTGCGGTGCTCTGCGAGGCGCTGGAGCAGGAGACCGTCGTGCAATACTGGAGAGCATGGCTGTACGCGGTCGTCCGAAACACGATCCTGTCCAACCGCCGGAGGCAGCGCCGCGAGGTCTTTCTGGAGGACATGGACGCCGCCAGCCTGTCGCTGGAACTGGAAAGTCTACTGCCGGATGGTGTGGAGCTCCCTGTCGGTCTGAAGCGGTCGGAGCGCGACATCATCCGGCTCCGTGTATTGGAGGACCGCAGCTATCAGGAGATCGCCGCCCTGCTGCATACGACCGAGGAGGCGGCCCGGAAGCGATTCTCCCGCGCCGCGGCACACTGCAGAAAACTGATGCAAAAATGAGCGCACGGATGTCACAAACAGCCTTCGTACGGAAACTCATATACGGGAGGTCATAGAGAATGTGCAATTCTGAGCGTGCCGAATTGTGCAGGCGACAATTGCAGGAGCTGCTGGAGAACCAGCCAAAAACCGCTCAGGCACGTGAGCGGGTACGGGAGGCGATGAATGCCTATATCGACCATTCGCCCATCGACAAACTGGACGTTTCCCTGATCGAGGCTGCCGCCGACTGGCTGGCAGAGACGGATCCGGACTTTCCGGAGTTCGACCTGGAGGGCGGGCTTGCGAAGCTGCTGCAGAGCATGCCCGCGCAGCCGGCGCCGGCCCGGAAGCACGTTCGCCTGCGCCGCATCGCCGCCATCCTGGCGGCCGTGATCGCGGCGTTCATGATCGTCGCCAACGCGCTGAACCTCAACCCGATCCAGTCCCTGCTGGACGCAGCGGAGACGATCCGCTTCCGCCTCACCCCGTCCGGAGAAATGACCTTGCCGCCCTCTGCCGAAGTCGAATACACATCGCTGCAGGAGGCACTGGACGCCAATGCAATCGATGTTGCGTTGCCGAGGTGGATACCGGAAGATTTCAGTTTAGTTTCGATCTATGTGTCTGGAGAAGAAAATGGTTATCCACTAATTATGGGCTTTTACAGCAACGGATCTTCTGATTTCTATATACAAATTGAAACAAACGCGGATTACAAAGAAACATTAGAGTTCGAAAAATCTGGCACAGGTAAACCTTATACTGAAAATGGCGAAAACTACTGGCTAATTGAAAACACCAATAACGTTAGGGCCTTTTGGTATGATGAAACATACCTCATTTCCATCCGAGGTTCGTTAACGATGGAGCAATTAAAAACCATGATTCAATCTATACCATAAGAGGGGTGCAACTATGAAAAAAAGAGTTTTGTCTCTTCTAATCATTGTTTGTATGCTTTTTGCATTGACCACCGCAGCCAGTGCTCGAGCAAGCGCTTATCTGGATGGTTATCGCCTTAGTCCAACGGCTCTTGGGAATGGCGAAATTGAGCTCTACGTCCGAATCGAGGCCGTATACGCAGTTGATCGTGTTGGGATCATGGCGCTGCAAATTGAAGAACGGTACTCTCCCACCTCCAGCTGGCATCTGTACGATACCATTCTTGGTTCTGAAGATCCTGATACCTATTACTTCTATGATTTCCCGATCTATACCGGAACGTTCACGTTTGATCTGACACCAGGATATGATTATCGGTTTATTGTAACCGCCTATGCCGGAGATTCCACTGGGTTTGATACAGGCGTAGTCAGTACAATCCCCATTACTTGCGAATAACCTGCCAACCTCCCCTCCCAATGACCCCCCACCATTCCCCGCATGCGAAGCCCCGCCCGGCCAATGCCGGGCGGGGCGATATTTTGCAATGAGCTCCAAAAAACAAAAACCGCCCGCAAGGCGGCCCACCAACTGCGAGCCCAGCGCAGCGGGTCGCAGTTGGAGAAGGAGGAGCAGCGGAGCGAGCGCGCTCTGACTTTTGAAAAAAAGTCGGAGCAAGCGATACGAAGCTTGCTCCGACGTGGAGCGGGTGACGAGGCTCGAACTCGCTACCTCCACCTTGGCAAGGTGGCGCTCTACCAGATGAGCTACACCCGCATCGACGAT
>CAJFNY010000085.1 GCA_904395865.1 uncultured Oscillospiraceae bacterium | reverse complement strand
TGGTGCGAGAGAGGAGACTTGAACTCCCACGACTGTTGCCACACGCCCCTCAAACGTGCCTGTCTACCGATTCCAGCACTCTCGCAGATGGGGTACATCGTATGCGCAAATTATTATAGCGGCTCCCGGAGACTTTGTCAACCGCTATTTTCCTGCCCGCCGCGCCCGGCGGACGGGCGGAATGGCGGTGAGGAGGTCCGGCGTACATTCGGGCGCCGCAGGGCTCTGCCTGCGGCGCCCGGGGCTTGCTCAGCTGCCGGAGCGGACCTGCTCGAAGGTCTCTTCGATCTCCTTTTCCGGCGGCGCCGTCAGCAGCGAGACGACGACGATGCACAGGCAGGAGAACAGGAAGGCCGGGAACAGCTCGTAGATGCCGAAGATGCCGCCCAGCGGCTTGATGGCCAGATTCCAGACGAACACCATCACGCCGCCGCCCACCATGCCGGCGATGGCGCCGGCGCGGTTGATGCGCTTCCAGAACAGGGAGAACAGCATCAGCGGCCCGAAGGTGGCGCCGAAGCCGGCCCAGGCGAAGGAGACCAGCGTAAAGATGATGCTGTTCTCATCCAGGGCAATGACGATGGCCACCAGGGCGAGAACCAGCAGCGTGATCCGGGAGACGGTCATGACCTGCTTCTCCGACGCATCGCGCTTCAGCACGCCCTGGAACAGGTTCTTGGAGAAGGCCGAGGCCGCGATCAGCAGGTAGGAGTCCGAAGAGCTGATGGTGGCGGCCAGGATGCCGGCCATGACGAGTCCGGCCAGCAGCGGCGGCAGCAGATTCGTGGAGAGGACGATGAAGATGTTCTCGGCGTCCGAGGCGGTCGTCAGGGCAGTGGGGAACAGGTCGCGGCCGATGACACCGATGAACACGGCGGCAAACAGGGAGATGAGGACCCAGACCGTGGCGATGCGGCGGGACTTGCGCAGCTCATGCTCCTGCCGGATGGCCATGAACCGCAGCAGCACCTGCGGCATGCCGAAGTAGCCCAGGCCCCAGGCCAGGCAGGAGGCCACGGAGAGCAGGCTGTAATTGCCGGCCGGGCCGAAGACCGGCGCGCCGCCCACCACCTGCTGCACGCCGTCCACCGTCTCAGGCGTGGCAATGCCGAAGAACTCCAGGAAGCCGGGGATGTTCCGGGCGTTGTCCACCACGGCGCCGAAGCCGCCGGCTGCACTGGTGCCGAGCGCGAGAATGCAGGTCAGCGCAATGATCATGACGAGCGCCTGCATGAAGTCCGAGGCACTCTCGGCCAGGAAGCCGCCGAGGATCGTGTAGATCAGCACGAACACCGCGCCCACGATCATCATCGACACGTACGGCGCGCCGAACAGCGTGGAGAACAGCTTGCCGCAGGTGACGAAGCAGGAGGCCGCATAGACGCAGAAGAAAATCAGAATGAACAGGGCCGAGATCGTCATGATGACGCGATTCTTGCCGTTCTTTCCCTCCAGAAAGCGGTTGCTGAAGAAGTCCGGCAGAGTGATGGAATTGCCGGCGGCAGAGCTGTAGCGGCGGAGCCGCTTGGCCACGATCAGCCAGTTGATGTACGTGCCGACGGCCAGGCCGATGGCCGTCCAGGCCGCGTCCGAGATGCCGGACCAGTAGGCCACGCCCGGCAGGCCCATCAGGAGCCAGCCGCTCATGTCCGAGGCCTCGGCGCTCATGGCCGCCACCCACGGGCCCAGCGTCCGGCCGCCCAGGAAATAGTTCTCGGAATTCTGGTTCGCACGGCGGGCAAAGACGACGCCGATGACGATGACGACCGCCATATACGCGCACATGGCGATCAGAATCTGCAGGGTACTGCTGTCCATAGTTTCTCTTCCTTTCTCAGTTTCCATCGTAAAAGACCATTATACAGAGGCGGATGTAAAAAATCCGCTAAGAAACCGTTAAGATTTTAACGCCGCGGCGACAGAGATTCCCTCTTGCGCCCGGCGTCCCGCCGCGGTACCATAGAGCGGAACGGAGGAGTTGCTGTGATCGTTTATCCAAATACCGTCCGCGGGCAGTTCCTGGCCCGGCCCAATCGCTTTCTGGCCCGGGTTTTGCTGGATGGCCGGGAAGTGCTCTGCCACGTGAAGAACACCGGGCGCTGCCGGGAGCTGCTGGTGCCCGGCACAGAGGTCTGGTGCCAGCATCACGACGACCCGAAGCGCAGGACGGCCTGGTCGCTGATTACGGTCCGAAAGGGGACGCGGCTCGTCAATCTGGACTCCCAGGTGCCGAACCGTCTGGCCGCCCAGTGGCTGGCCGGCGGAGGGCTGGGAGCCGTGGCGGACATCCGGCCGGAGCAGCGCTGCGGCGATGCCCGGCTGGACCTGCGGTTCTGCCGCGGCGGCCGCAGCTGCTGGATGGAGGTCAAGGGCGTGACGCTGGAGCAGGACGGCGTCGCCCGGTTCCCGGACGCGCCCACGGAGCGGGGCGTCCGGCACCTGGAGGTGCTGCGTCGGATTGCGGGGACGGGCGATGGGGCGTACGCGCTGTTCGTCTGCCAGATGGACGGCATCGCGCGGGTGGAGCCCAACTGGGCGACGCACCCGGCCTTCGGCGAAGCGCTGCGCCGGGCGGCGGCCGCCGGCGTGACGCTGCTGGCGCTCCAGTGCGCCGTGACGGCGGATACCATCGACGTGACCGGGCCGGTGCCCGTGGTGCTCTAGGGAAGCAGCGGCGCCAGCGCGTCGGCTACGGCCGCGAAGCCGGCCAGATCCAGCGTCTCGCCGCGGACCGTCGGCGGCAACCCGCATGCGGCCAGCACGTCCGCCAGCTGCGCCTTGGACACGGTGGGGAAGCCGGCTGCCAGACCGTTGACGAGCGTCTTGCGCCGCTGGGCGAAGCTGGCCCGGACGACCCGGAAGAACAGGGCTTCATCCCGGACGGGGCAGGGGGGCGCGGGGCGCGTCTCCAGCTGCAGCACCGCGGAGGTCACTTTCGGGCGCGGCACGAAGCAGTCCGGCGGCACGTCGAACAGCAGCCGCGGCGACGCGTGGTACTGGCAGAACACGGAGAAGGCTCCGTATTCCGCCGTGCCGGCGGCGGCGCAGATCCGCTGCGCCACCTCCTTCTGCACCATGACGGTCACGGCTGCAAAGGTGTGGCCCTCCAGCAGCGCAGTCAGCACCGGCGTCGTAATATAATAAGGTAGATTGGCGCAGGCCACGGGCCGGAGCCCCGGGAACGACGCCTGCACCAGCGCCGGCAGGTCCTCCTGCAGCACGTCGCCGAAGCGGAGCGTCAGGTTGGGAAAGGCGCCGACGGTTTCGGCCAGCACCGGCCGCAGCCGCTCGTCCACCTCCACGGCCACCACGCGGCCGGCGCGGCGGCAGAGCTGCTCCGTCAGCGGCCCCACGCCGGGGCCGACCTCCAGGACGCCGGTGTGTTCGTCGATGCCGGCCGCCTCGGCAATGGCCTCCGGCACCCAGGAGCGGACGAGAAAGTTCTGCCCCCTGGCCTTGGAAAAGTGGAAGCCGTGGCGCTCCAGCAGCGCCCGGACGTCACGGATGTTGCAGAGATCCAACGATCCACACCCTTTCACGGGAATCCGGGCGGCAAAAGCGCCCGCTGCTGGTTATTCTACCAGACAGCGGGCGCTTTTGCAATTGGTTTGCGCTTATTCGAGGACGTAGATCGTCACGGGGCGGTAGCCGAACTGAATGCATTCGTCCCAGGTGTCGAAGTACAGGTCCACCTTGTTGCCCTTGATGAGGCCGCCGGTGTCCTCGGCGATGCAGTAGCCGTAGACGTACTGGCCGTCCTGGGAGACGATGTACAGCTTCGTGCCCAGCGGGATGACCCGCGGGTCCACGGCCACCTTGCCGACCTCGGCCACGGTGCCGGAGGCGGTATGGCCCACGTAGCCGGGGCAGTTGTAGGCCGTGGCCATGCCGTCAATGACGTACTCGTATTCCAGCACCTCGCCGCCGGCGGTCAGGATGGCGTCACCCTCGGCGTCGGCCGGCATGGAGGCCGCCTCCGCGCCGCGGATGACGATCCGCTCGGTGGCCGGCACCAGCACCGTCTCCTGGACGACGGCGCGGGAGACCTCCTGACCGTCCTCGTAGACGATCTCGGTCGTGACCCGCTTGCTGCCGTCGGAGCCCTGCTGCAGCACGGTCTCCTCACCGGGCCGCAGGACCGTGTTCAGGTACACCTGCTCCTCGGCCGGGACCACCTCCTCGGTGGTGATCTGCTCCCGCGTGACCCGGGTGATGACGACCGTCATGCCCGTGGCCGTGGCCGCCGTCAGCGGCTCGGACACCCGGTCCTCCGGCCCCAGGACGATGCCCAGAGCGTCGAGCACCTCGCCGACGGTTTCGCCGAAGGTTTCCACAATGTGGAGCTGGTCGTCCGCCCAGACGCGGATCGACTGGCGGCGCTGGACCGTCAGCTCCAGCTGATTGCCCTCCTCTCGTGTGGTGTACGTATCCGAATGGCCCAGCTCGACACCTGCCTCGCGGAGCACCTGCCGCACATTGCGGCTGAAGGTGGTGTGGACGATGACGTCCCCGCCGTCGTGAATCACGTACGTGCTTCGGGCGGCTGCCGGGATCATCAGCAGGGCAGCCGTCATGTAGGCCATCAGGCCCATGGAAAGCACCCGCTGCCACCGCTTGTAGCGGGGCTGGATGATCCGGGACGGCCGGCTGTGGTTTCGCATTGCGAATACCTCCTTTCACAAAGATGGATGCTGTTTTTGAATAAAAAACAACTGGTTACGAATGGTTACATATTGTAATCATATGCGTAACAGCTTCGTATTATACTCCAAAATTCGGAATTGTCAAGTTTTCTTGGGAATTTGCATTATTTTGGAGCGAAAATATTTCTTATGTAAACGGCGCAACTCGTGCCGGACCGGAGCGACAGACGGTGTATATTGTGGTAAGGATGAAAAAATATTACCACTTTGTTTACATAATGTAATCAGAAAAGGGAATTGACAACACAGGCGGGCTGTGCTATCGTAGGGAAGGAAAAATGGCAGTGACGAAGAAGGGCACCGGCATTGCGGCGCAGAGAGGGACCCCACGGGCTGGAAGGGTCCTGCAGTGCAGCCGGCGGCCCACCGCTTCCGAGCCGCCCCGCTGAACGCAGTAGGCGGGGACGGGACCGCCCGTTACAGCGGCCAATGAGCGGCGCCTCCGGGCGCAAGCAGGGTGGAACCGTGGAATACAGATGTATCCCACCCCTGAGTACGTCAGGGGTGGGATTGTTTTCGTCACCCCTCAAGAATTGAAGGAGGAAACCCCGATGTCCGAAGAAACCCAGTACAGCTTTGAGAACGAACAGTACCGCAGGACGTATTGGCACACGTGCTCCCACGTCCTGGCGCAGGCCGTCAAGCGCCTGTACCCGGAGGTGAAGCTGGCCATCGGCCCGTCCATCGACAACGGCTTCTACTACGACCTGGACTCGCCCTTCGCCTTCACGCCGGAGATCCTGGAGCAGATCGAGGCGGAGATGCGGAAGATCTGCAAGGAGAAGCTGAAGCTGGAGCGCTTTGAGCTGCCCCGGGAGGAAGCGCTGAAGTTCATGGAGGAGAAGCAGGAGCCGTACAAGGTGGAGCTCATCAACGATCTGCCGGAGGACGCCCACATCTCCTTCTACCGCCAGGGCGAGTTCACCGACCTGTGCGCCGGCCCCCATCTCGACTCCACCGGCCGCATCAAGGGCAACGCCCTGAAGCTGACGGCCTGCAACGCCGCCTACTGGCGCGGCGACTCCAGCCGCCAGACTCTCCAGCGGATCTACGGTGTGGCCTTCCCCAAGAAGGAGCAGCTGGACGAGTACCTGGAGCGCATCGAGGAGGCCAAGCGCCGCGACCACCGGAAGCTGGGCAAGGAGCTGGGCCTGTTTATGCTGCGGGATGAGGGCCCCGGTTTCCCCTTCTTCCTGCC
>CAJFNY010000084.1 GCA_904395865.1 uncultured Oscillospiraceae bacterium | reverse complement strand
GATGGCGTCCCAGACCGACTGGCCGGTGCCGTACTTGTTGTCGTAGTAGTGCTTGCACTTGGCGTCGTTGACGTTCATCATCGGGAACGGCAGCGCGCCGGCAGCGGCCCGGGCCTTCAGCCGGTGGATGCCGGTGGTCGTCTCCTCGCAGCCGCCGATGAGCTCCGAGGCCAGCTCCGGATGGGTGCCGCAGAGCAGATCCACCAGGTCGCCGCCGTCGTCGATCATCAGGTGCGGGCGGCAGGAGAGTGCGGCCGTCAGGTGGGCCGCATACTCCTCCGGCGTGGCGCCGTGCCAGCAGTAGACGTGGACGCCCATGGACGCAAGCCCTGCCGCCACATCGTCCTGGGTGGACAGAGGATTGCAGCCGGTGGCGTGGACCTCGGCGCCGCCGGCAGCCAGGCAGAGGGCCAGGTAGGCGGTTTTCGCCTCCATGTGGATGGACATGGTGATGCGCTTGCCGGCAAAGGGCTTCTCTGCTGCAAACCGCTCCCGAATGGCGGACAGGGCAGGCATGAAGTCCTGCACCCACTGGATTTTCATGCGGCCGTGCTCGGCCAGGGACGGATCCCGAACGATGCTCATGGAGCGCACATCCTCTCAATGGTGGTGTTTGGCACCATCATACCAGAATCCGTCGGAAAACGCAATCCGCCGGCGCGCGTTTGCGCCGCAGCGGACTGCTGACGGGGTCTGAAAAGCGGTGCGGCCGGGCATCCTCTCCGCAGGAGGGCCTGCTGCCTTTTTTTCTCTGGACAGCCGGAGGGAAATCCGCTACAATGGTCTCCAGAAACCAATAGGAGGTTCCCGCATTGAAAGACCTGCAGCGCCGCATTGACCGATTCTTCTTCAACAATCGCAACCGCGGCATCCACAATCTGATGCTTTACGTGGCCATCGGCAACGTCATCGTCTACGTATTCGCCATGATCGACCCCAGCGGTGCACTGCTGAACGCGCTGACCTTCCGGCGGGCAGAGATCTTCCGGGGCCAGGTCTGGCGGCTGCTGACGTACATTTTCATCCCCTCGGGATACTATCCGATCACCATGCTGATCATGATGTTTTTCTACTTCCAGATCGGCCGGATCCTGGAGGCGCGCTGGGGCGTGGCCAAGTTCAACATCTACTACCTCTGCGGTATCTTGATCACCGACGTGGCGGCCCTGCTGCTGCACGTCAGCGCCTCGGCAGCGTACCTGAATCTGTCGCTGATCCTGGCCTTTGCCTCCACGTGCCCGGAGGACCGGGTCCTGCTGTTCTTCATCATCCCGCTGAAGATGAAGTGGCTGGCGTGGGCCTACTTCGCCACCGTGGCATGGACGGTGATCACCGAGCCGTTCCCGTATAAGCTGTTCCCACTGTTTGCGCTGCTCAACTACTTCCTGTTCTGCCACAACGACATCCGCTATCTGCTGCCGGACAGCTGGCAGCACCGCCGGCCCCGGCCGGCCAGACAGCCGAAGGCCAAGCCCAACCCCAACTGGGCCGACGGCTACCGCAGCCGCGAGGGGCAGCGGCCGTACCGCCACAAGTGCACCGTCTGCGGGCGCACGGACACCGACTATCCCAACCTGGAGTTCCGCTACTGCAGCAAGTGCAAAGGCTACCACTGCTACTGCATTGACCACATCAACAACCACGCCCACATCCAATAGCCAGATCCCCGGCTGCATCGGCCGGGGATTTTTTTCAGATTGCCGTCATACGGCCGCTGGAAATCCGTCAAGATGGGTGAGAGAGGAGGGAAGGGCAAGTGGAAGACAGCGCCATCGTAGAGCTCTACTGGGCCCGGGACGAGGCGGCCATTGCCGAGAGCGACGGGAAGTACGGCGCGCTCTGCCGCCGGACGTCTGAGCAGCTGCTGCGCAGCCGGGAGGACGCAGAGGAGTGCGTTAACGACACGTGGGGCCGCGCCTGGAACGCCATGCCGCCTCAGCGACCGGATTCCCTGCGGGCCTTCCTGCTGCGAATCGTCCGGAACGTGTCCATCGACCGGTGGCGGACCCTCCGAGCAGGGAAGCGGGGAGACGGCCTGGGCACTCTGGTGCTGGAGTTGGAGGACTGTGTCCCCGCTGCACCCAGCGCCGAGGCCCAGTGGGAGAGCCGCCGGATCGCGGCCGCCGTCCACTGCTGGCTGGAGACGCTGCCGGCCGCGGACCGTGCCCTGTTCCTCCGGCGGTACTGGTTCGGCGCATCGGTGGCGGAGGTGGCCCGCGATCTGGGCGTCACCGCCAACGGCGCGGCCCAGCGCCTGCGCCGCCTGCGGCTGCGGCTGAAGGCCGCCCTGGAATCGGAAGGAGTGGTTCTGTGAGCAAGGAAAGCGAGCGTCTGCTGGAATCCCTGAGCCATCTGCCGGACCGGCCGCTGGACGAGGCAGTGGATTTCCGCCGGCCCAGGCGCCGCCCGCGCGCCGGCGTCCTGGCCGCTGCGGCCTGCCTGGTGCTGGTGATCGGCGCGGGCATCGCGGCCCTGCCGTGGCTGGTGGGCGGCCGCAGCGCCGCGCCCGGCGGCGGGGCGGGCACCGGAAGCGGCACCGCCGGCCACGACGAATCCACCGTGTTCCTGCACTACGCCGGCCCCGTCCTGCCCCTGACGGCGGCGGAGGACACGGCCGTCACGGCGCAGCGCACCGTGACGCTGGACTTCGCCCCGTGGGAGCCCGTCTGGGTTTCCAACGAGGACATGGCGGGCGGCGACGCGGCGTATCTGGAGCAGCTGAACGAATGGAATCCCGAGGGCGGGCGGTACGTGACGTCCGACGACATCCTCGTGACGGACGAATACGTCCTGACGAACCCCACCGCCGCCGACGAGACGCTGACCGTGTACTATCCCTTCGCCGGTTCGCTGAACATGGCCGGCCGGTACGTCCCAACCGTGACGGCCGGCGGCACCGCGCTGGAGACGGAGCTGCTGGCAGGCGGGTACAGCGGCGGCTTTGCGCCGGCCTACGGCGCGGAGGCGGGGGACGAGGCCCTGCTGAACCTTTCTCCCGCCGGCTGGGAGGACTACCGGGCGCTGCTGGCCAGCGACGGCTACCTGGCCGGCGCCCTGGCGGGGGACGTGGATCTGTCGGGCATCCCGGCGGTGGTCTATGCATTCACCGACTACTGGGGGCCGGAGGAGGGGGACGATGCCCCCAGCCCCACCATCCGCGCATCGTATGAGATGGATTACGAGCAGACCGTGGTCCTGTCCCACGGCTTCAACGGCGGCTCCTACGACCCGGGGGCCGGCGTCCAGGCCCGGAGTTTCTCCATCCCGCAGCCGGGAGAGCGCGGCTATGGCAGAACGTTTTACCTGATCGTCCTGGGGGACGACATCGCCAACCTGGAGCTGACGTGCTATTCCACCGGCGGCTGGGACACCGAGGCCGAGGCCGAGGGCGGTGCCGCCGTCACCCGTACCGAGACGAATCTTGCGGCGGCCCTGGAGCCGGTGATCGATACGCTGTACGGCGACATCGGCTGGGAAGCGGGTGCGCCCATGGAGGGGAACGAGGAGCTGTACGCCGCGGCGTTCCGGCGGCAGCTGGCGGCGTACGTCCTGGCGGAGGACGCTCCGGCCCGGTATGGAGAGGGGATGCTGGAGAACCTGGATGTGGTCAACGTCAGCCGAATCCTGTACCTTGCCGCAGAGGTGACGGTCCCCGCCGGCGGGCAGCTGACGGTCACGGCGGAGCTGCGCAAGGAGGCCAGCTACGACTTCGACTGTGCTCACACCGAGAACCGCGGCGTCCGCGGCTACGACCTGCTGACCGAGGGAAACCACCTGACCATCACGTCCCAGACGGCCGCTCTGGAGGATTGGGGGCAGATTTCCATCGTCCGCCAGAACTTCGGCTTCGACCTGGCCGCCGGCGTCCGCACGGTGACGCTGGATCCGGCCCAGCCCCACTATTACCTGGAGGTCCGCCGGGTCGACCCATAGCGCGGCAAAAAGCTCCCCAAACGGGAGCTTTTTGCCCGCCTGCGGCCTTGACAGCGGCAGGCTTCGACGGTATAATGGTTGCACAATTGAAAAACCACTTATCAAGAGCGACGGAGGGAACGGCCCGATGAAGTCCGGCAACCTGCAGTTTGTAAGGTGCCAAATCCGGCGGTGTGAATCGAAAGATGAGGTAGACAGCCCACTTGCGCGCGCTTCTGCCCGAAGCGCGCTTTTTGTCGCCTCCCCCTGAAAGGAGAAGTCTGTATGCTGAAACGAATCTTTACCTCCGAGTCCGTCACCGAGGGACATCCCGACAAGATCTGCGACCAGATCTCCGACGGCGTTCTGGACGCCATTCTGGCCCAGGACCCCGATGCCCGCGTGGCCTGCGAGTGCGCGACGACCACCGGCATGGTGCTCGTCATGGGCGAAATCTCCACCAGCGGCTACGTGGACATCCCCGCCGTGGCGCGAAAGACCATCGAGCAGATCGGCTACGACGCGTCCTGCGGCTTCGATCCGCACACCTGCGCCGTGCTGACGGCCATCGACGAGCAGTCCGGCGACATCGCCATGGGCGTCGACCACTCCTACGACGACGCCGACCAGCAGGGCGCCGGCGACCAGGGCATGATGTTCGGCTTCGCCTGCGACGAGACGCCGGAGCTGATGCCCGCGCCCATCGCCCTGGCCCACCAGCTCTCCCGGAAGCTGGCCCAGGTGCGCAAGTCCGGCCGGCTGCCGTGGCTGCGGCCCGACGGCAAGAGCCAGGTCTCGGTGCAGTACGGCGAGGACGGCTCCGTGGAGCGGGTGGACACCGTCGTCGTCTCCACGCAGCACAGCCCCGATGTGGCCATCGAGCAGCTGCGGGAGGCCGTGATCGAGGAGATCATCAAGCCGACGCTGCCGGCGTCGCTGATTGACGGACAGACGAAATTTTATGTCAACCCAACCGGGCGCTTCGTCATCGGCGGGCCGGTGGGCGACAGCGGCCTGACCGGCCGGAAGCTCATCGTCGACACGTACGGCGGCTACGCGGCCCACGGCGGCGGCGCCTTCTCCGGCAAGGACCCGTCGAAGGTGGACCGCAGCGCTGCGTATATGGCCCGGTACGTGGCCAAGAATCTGGTGGCGGCCGGCCTGGCCCGCAGGTGCCAGATCGAGCTGGCCTACGCCATCGGCGTGGCGCAGCCGGTCTCCGTCCTGGTGGACACCTTCGGCACCGGGACGGTGGACGACCTGCGCCTGTCCCAACTGGTGCGGGACGTGTTCGACCTGCGGCCGGCGGCCATCATCCGGCGGCTGGACCTGCGGCGGCCCATCTATCAGCCTGTGGCGGCCTACGGCCACTTCGGCCGCCCGGATCTCGACCTGCCCTGGGAGCAAACAAATTGTAAAGAGGAATTGCTTGCCCGCCTCTGATGTGGTATAGTAAGGACAGTTCACAGGGTCGGCTCCTGCCGGACTCTGTCTGAAAGGGCGTCACCAATGAAGAAGATCGAAATCATGGGCTGCGGCTACATCGGCCTGCCCACTGCCATAACCTTTACGCTGGCCGGCTATGAGGTCTGCGGCTTTGACATTCAGGAGCAGGTGGTGGAGACCCTGAATCAGGGGCATATCCACATCGTGGAGCCGGGCCTGCAGGAGGCCATGGATCAGGCCATGGCCACCGGCCGCCTCCACTTCTCCAGCAAGGCCGAGCCGGCGGATGTGTTCATCATCGCCGTCCAGACCCCTTACCGGGACACGCCGGAGGGGAAGCGCGTCTCCGACATGTCGTACGTGGAGTCCGCCGCCCGGACAGTCGGCGGCGTCCTGCGGGCCGGGAACCTCTGCGTGCTGGAGTCCACGTCGCCGCCGTACTCCACGCGGCTGGTGGAGTCCGTCGTTTCGGAGGTCAGCGGCCTGCCGGCCGGCGAATTCATGACGGCCCACTGCCCGGAGCGGATCATCCCCGGCCGCATGCTCATTGAGCTGCGGGAGAACGACCGGATCATCGGCGCCACACGGCCCGAGTCCGCGGAGTACGCCCGGGAGATCTACGAAAAGGTTGTCACCAAGGGAACCATCCGCCTGACGGACGATCTGACCGCCGAGATGTGCAAGCTCACGGAGAACACCTTCCGGGACATCAACATCGCCTACGCCAACGAGCTGAGCAAGGTCTGTGACCGGCTGGGCATCGACGTGTTCCGGCTCATCGAGCTGGCCAACTGCCACCCCCGCGTCAACGTGCACCAGCCGGGCGTCGGCGTCGGCGGCCACTGCATCGCCGTGGACCCGTGGTTCATCCACGAAAAGTTTGAGGACATCACGCCGCTGATCTATCAGGCCCGCGTCGTCAACGACACGAAGCCTGCCTGGGTGGCCGACCGGATCGGCCGTGACGTGGCGCCCGGCGCCCGGGTCGCGGTCCTTGGCATGAGCTTCAAGGCCAATATCGACGACACCCGGGAGAGCCCCTCGGTGAAGCTGGCGCAGATCCTGCGGGACCGCGGCTATGAGGTCCTGGCCTGTGAGCCTTTCATCCGCGGAGACGTGGCGGGCTTCCCCAACCACAGCCTGGAGGACGCCGTGGCCCGGGCCGACTACTCGGTCATCACCCTGGCCCACGATCCGTTCAAAGCCCGGCGGGAGCTGATTGCGTCGAAGCCGTACTACGACTGCGTGGGCCTGATGCGGGAATCCCATTAAAATCACACGACGTGCCGCCGCCCGTTTTCGGGCGGCGGTCAGACTGTCGAAAAACCGCTCCGGCCGAAGAATTCGGAGGGAGGGGATGTGTGCAGGGCTGCTCCGCAGAGCGTGCCGGAGCGTAACCGCCCGCCGCGCGGGCGGCGCTTGGCGCGGAGGCGGAACCGTCAGGGTTCCCCTGCGCGTTCAATCAAACCCGAATTTGCAACTTTTTGAAGTTGCAAATTCGTGAGCAGCTCGTCAAAGAATTCTCGTAAGAGACTTTTTTGACAAGCTGTGCCGCCGCCCCTTTCCGGGCGGCGGCTTTCGTCTGCCCCGGCGCACGCATAAAACGGCTGCCGGCTGGGAAAACTTCTCGGGTATGGGAGGCGATGGCAATGAAAACGGCGGGTTTCAGCTGGCAGGTACGCTGCCTGGTGCTTCAGGCCGGCGGGCTGGCCGGAGCCTGGGGGCATGGCCACGTGGGGACGGAGCATCTGCTGCTGGCGCTGGCCGGCGGCAGCGGGGCCGTGCTGCTGGGGCCATGCGGCGTCACGGCCGCGGCCGTCAGCGACGGCCTGCTGGCCCTGCGGGGCTGCGGCAGGCCGATGGCTGCCCCGCCCCAGGGGCTCTCGCCGCGGGCAGCTGCCTGGTTGGCGGCGGCCGGCCGGGAGGCCCGGGACACAGGCGCCCCGCTGCTGTGGCCGGAGCATCTGCTGCTGGCCCTTGCCCGGGACGACGGCTCCACGGCAGCGGCATTGCTGCAGCGCTGCGGCGCAGAGCCGGATCGCCTCTTTACGGCTGCCTACGAGGCCGTCCAGGCCCGGCAGACGGCGGCCACAACGGAAAGGCAGGTGGTGCATACGAAACTGGCGGAGCAATTCTGCGAAAATCTGGTGGACCGTGCGCCGGAGATGGAGCCGGTCATCGGGCGGGAGCAGGAAATCGAGACGGTCATGGAGATCCTCTGCCGGAAGCAGAAGAACAATCCGGCCCTGGTGGGGGAGCCCGGCGTGGGCAAGACGGCCATCGTCGAGGGCCTGGCCCAGCGGATCGCACGGGGGCAGGTGCCGGACACCCTGCGGGGCAAGCGGCTGCTGGCGCTGGACATGGCCAGCCTCATCGCCGGCACCAAGTATCGCGGTGAGTTTGAGGAGCGCATCCGCGACATCATCCAGGAGGTGCGGCGGGCCGGCAATGTGATCCTGTTCATCGATGAGCTCCACACCATCGTCGGTGCTGGCGCGGCGGAAGGGGCCATCGACGCCTCCAACCTGCTCAAGCCGGCTCTGGGCCGCGGTGAGATCCAGGTGATCGGTGCCACAACCGTGGAGGAATACCGGAAGCACATCGAGAAGGATGCGGCGCTGGACCGCCGCTTCCGCCGTGTGGACGTGCCGGAGCCCAGCCACAGCGAGGCCCTGCAGATCCTGCGGGGGCTTCGCCCCGGACTGGAGCGGCACCACCGGGTCTCCATTGATGACGAGGCCGTGGAGGCGGCCGTGCAGCTCTCCTGCCGCTACATTCCCGAGCGGTTCCTGCCGGACAAGGCCGTGGACCTGCTGGATGAGACGGCGTCCCGGGTGAAGCTGGCCGGCTTCCGGCGCCGCGGGCCGGAGCAGGAGGACGAGCGCCGCCTGAGCCGGGAGCTGGACGAGGCCATCCGCGACAACCGCTTCGAGCGGGCGGCCGAGCTGCGGGACCGGCTGCAGGGGCTGATCCAGCATCCCCTGGGCGCCGGCCGGAAAATCACGTCGGGAGACGTGGCCGAGACGGTCTCCCGAAGGACAGGCATCCCGCTGGGGCAAGTGACCGGCGGAGAGCGGGCACGGCTGCTGGCTCTGGAGGACACGCTGCGGGAGCGGGTCATCGGCCAGGACGCGGCGGTGGAGGCTGCGGCCCGCGCCGTGCGCCGCGGCCGCTCGGGGCTGGCCGACCAGCGGCGGCCGCTGGCGTCCATGCTGTTCACCGGCCCCACGGGCGTCGGCAAGACGGAGCTGTGCAAGGCGCTGGCGCAGGCGGTGTACGGCCGGAAGGAGGCCATGATCCGGCTGGACATGAGCGAATATATGGAGAAGCACGCCGTCTCCCGGCTGGTGGGCGCACCGCCCGGCTACGTGGGCCACGGCGAGGGCGGCGAGCTGACGGAAAAGGTGCGACGGAATCCCTACTCCCTGATCCTGCTGGACGAGCTGGAGAAGGCCCACCGGGACGTCTGCGGCATTCTGCTGCAGATTCTCGAGGACGGCATCCTCACCGACGCCATGGGCCGCACCGTGGATTTCCGGAATACGATGCTCGTCATGACGTCCAATCTGGGCGGCGAAGCGCAGGGGCGCAGCGGCCTGGGCTTCGCGCCGGTGGGGCAGGAGGGCCGCGTGCAGGCGTGCCTCCGGGAGCACTTCCCGGCGGAGTTCCTGGGGCGGATCGACTGCATTGCCGTGTTCCGCCCGCTGGATGAGGCGGCCCTGACGGGCATTGCCGGAAAGCTGCTGCGGGAGATCGGGCGGCGGGCGGAGGCCGCCGGCGTGCGGCTGAACGTTGCGCCGGAGACGCCCGGCTGGCTGGCCGGCCGCTGCCGCGGCGACAACGCCGGCGCCCGTGCGCTGCGCCACACGCTGCAGCGGCAGCTGGAGGATCCGCTGGCCGACCTGCTGCTCCGCTCCCATCCCCGGACGGTCTCGGTCGCCCCCGGCGAAACCGCCCTGTGTCTCTCCTCCGGCCGATGAGCCGAACAGACCCGGTATGCAAGGCATATCGGGTCTGTTTCAATAAAATGAAAGATAAAACGAAAACTTGACTTTCATAAAATTAAATGATATATTGAATTTAATGAAAGGAGGGCGATCGTATGGCGCTGGAGCTGATGCCGGCCTGGCTGGCATCTCTGGAGGAGGAGGACGTGACCTTCATCAAGAAGTTCGTCCTGGCCTCCGGATCGTTGAAGGAGATGGCCCGGGAATACGGCGTGACGTATCCGACGGTACGCCTGCGTCTGGATAAGCTGATTCAGAAAATCCGCATGGGCGAGGCGACGGATGCCGACGCATACATCGCGCTGGTCAAGCGGCTGGCGCTGGACGACAAGCTGGACTTTGACACGGCGAAGGTTCTGATCGCCGCGTATAAGAAGGAGAAAAGGGAGGCACAATCATGTCCAACATCGGAATCCAACTGCTGATCTTCTTCGTGCTGGCCGCCGGCGTGCTGACGCTGCAGCTCTGGCTGTCCCGGCGGAAGAACGCCATGGCCGGGCTGGTGCTGCCGGTGATCTTCTTCACCTGCGCGCTGGCAGTGGCGATGGGGTGGACGGCGTTCCGTCTGTCCCCGGAGGGGCAGCAGAACTGGTCGATCGTCACAGCGGACCCGGATACGGCCTACCGGTTTACCGATGAGGCGGCCGCCCGCGAAATGCTCGCCCGGCTGGAACGCCAGGAGATCCCGGCGGCCCTGACGGTGACGCAGCCGGCACCCGGCTGGGGGCAGATTGCCGTGATCTTCTTTGCCTGCAACATCCCCACGGCCCTCTGCCTGCTGGTGTACCTGGCGGGACGGCGGCTGCAGCGGGCCGCGGAACGGCGGGCCGTGGAGCAGACGCGGATCTGCGACCTGGAATGAAGTCCGAAACCGGAAGCCCCGGCACGCCTGCGTGCCGGGGCTTCTCAGACTGTCGAAAAAACAGCTCCGGCCGGAGGATTCGGAGGGAGGGAAAGTGTGAAAGGGGACCGTCAGGGTCCCCTTTCGCGTTCAATCAAACTCGAATTTGCAACTTTCTGAAGTTGCAAATTCGTGGGCAGCATGTCAAAAAATCTCGCAAGAGACTTTTTTGACAAGCTGGCCCCGGCACGCTTGCGTGCCGGGGCTTCTTTGGGCATTGTGGAAAAGAAATCAAAGCGTATACGCCGGCCGGATGTACCGGGCAGTGGTGTCCGGCGCCGGCCGCATGCGGATGCCGGAGACGATGCCGACGGCGGCGAACATCGTGACCAGCGAGCTGCCGCCGTAGGAGAAGAACGGCAGCGTCAGGCCGATGACCGGAAAGACGCCCATGCACATGCCCACGTTGACCATGATCTGGAACACGAGCATGCCGGCGATGCCGATGCAGATGAGCCGGTTCATGTAGTTGCCGGACTTGACGCCCACGTAGATGCAGCGGACGACGATGGCCGTCAGCAGCAGCAGCGCTGCCAGGCAGCCCAGGAGCCCCAGCTCCTCGCCGATGGCGGAGAAGATGAAGTCGGTGTGCTGCGCCGTCAGGCCGCCGGCCTGGGTCTGGGAGCCGTGGTACAGACCCTGGCCGAACATGCCGCCGCCCTGGAGTGAGATCAGGCTGCGGATCGTGTGCCAGCGGACGGTCTGGCCCTCCGGGTCGATGGTGGGGTCAAAGATCATCATGACGCGCTGGATTCGGTCCTTCGACAGCACGCGGGTGAAGAGAATCGGTATGGCTGCCGCAGCCGCGGCGCCCGCAGCCAGGAACCAGGCAATGTTGACGCCGCCGGTGTACGTCATGACGAGAAAGATCACCACGTACTGCAGGGCCACGCCCCAGTCGGAGGAGGCCCAGATGATCAGGCCGGACATGATCCCCAGGGCCAGGACCATCTGTCCCACGGAGACCAGGGAGGAGACGCGGTTTCGGTAGATGCTCATGGTCTTGGCCAGGATCAGGATGAAGGTGATCTTGCAGATTTCGCCCGGCTGAATGCTGAAGGGGAGCCAGCTGAACGACAGCCAGCTGCGGTTGCCCGAGGTGCCGGCCACGCCCCACTGGAACAGCATGGCCACGAACAGAATATTGAACACCAGCAGGACCTCACGCCGTTCGGCGATGATGTCGATGTCGATGAGCGTGAAAAAAATATAGAGCACGATGCCGATGACGAGCGCGGCCGACTGCACCAGAACGTACCGTCGGGCGCCCAGATACGCTGTGGCGCTGGAGATGACGACGATTCCGTAGACCGAAGCGGCAATGCACAGGCCCAGCAGCAGCATGTCGGCCTTTCGCAGAAAGTCACCGATCGCAGAGAAAATTTTCTGCAAGGAGCGGCCTCCTTTCAGGGAAGTACCTCATATTGTAACACGGGCAGGGCGGGAAGTAAACAGGCGGTTTCCCGCCGGCGCTTGCGCTGGCACCGGGATTGTGCTACCATATAGAAAATGGTCGGAACGGACCGGAGGAGGGGGCGCCCGTGGAGCTGGCGCGTCGGGTGCAGCTGGTGTGTGATGCGGTGCCGCCCGGGTGTGTCGTCACGTACGGTCAGGTGGCGGCGCTCTGCGGCCATCCGCGGGCGGCCCGCCGTGTGGGACAGGCTCTCGGGCGCGGCGTCTCTGCCATGGCGCACCGCGTGGTCAATTGCCGTGGGGCCCTGTCCGGTGCGTCGGCATTCCCGACGCCGGGCCTTCAGCGCCTGCTGCTGGAGGCGGAGGGTGTGCCGTTCCTGCCCGACGGGCGGGTGGATCTGGCGGCCTGCCGGTGGCGGCCGGACGAGGCGGCCGTGGCGGCGCTGGACGCGGCCTTCGCAGCGGCGGCGGTCTGACGCCGCCGAAACGTTTTCCAGGAAGGAACGAACGCAATGGTGCAACGAAACGCGCCCATCGGGGTGTTTGACTCGGGTCACGGCGGCATCAGCGTCCTGCGGGAGCTGGTGCGGCAGATGCCACGGGAGGATTTTCTGTACTTCGGTGACTCTGCCAACGCACCCTACGGCACACGCCGGGCCGACGAGGTCCGGGCGCTGACGGCCGCCGCTGCGGCCCGGTTGTTTGAACAGGGCTGCAAGGCGCTGGTGGTGGCCTGCAACACGGCCACGTCCGTGGCCATTGACGATCTGCGGCGCGCGTATCCGGACGTGCCCATCGTCGGAATCGAGCCGGCGCTGAAGCCGGCGGTTCTGGAGAATGACCACCCCGGCGTCCTGGTGATGGCCACGGAGATGACGCTCCGGGAGGAGAAGTTCCGCCGGCAGATGGCCTTTTACAGCGATCGGGCGACCATCTACCGGCTGCCGGCGCCCGGGATTGTGGAATGCGTGGAGCGCGGCGATGTGGACGGGCCGGGACTGACGGGGTATCTGACATCGATCCTGGAGCCCTTCCGGGCTGTGCAGCTGGACGCGGTGGTCCTGGGCTGCACGCACTTTCCGTTCGTCCGGGAGGCCATCGTCCGCTGCCTGAAGCAGCCGGCCCGCCTCTACGACGGGGGACCCGGAACGGCCCGTGAGACGCGCCGCCGCCTGGAGGCGGCCGGGCTGGAGACGGATGCCCCCGGGCCCGGCCGCGTTGTGCTGACGAACAGCCGGCCGGAGGCCGTGGCCATCTCCAGAATGCTGCTGGAGCTGTAACGGTTCTGCAGCTGCGCTCCGGCAGCGGAATGCAGAGCCGGAAATGGGGCGGCACCGTTCCGCCGCCGGCGCCGCTCTCCGGCGCTGCGGGCGGCCAGCTGTCATACCTGCGGACCTGCCGTCAGAGGAGCAGGCCCTGCACGCACGGCGACCTCAACACGTGATCGGAACGGGGCGGCGGGCGGCAGTATGGCTGGATTTTCCGTACAGAAGCAACAAAAAAACAGGTGCGGCTGCACCTGTTTTTTGTCGTTCTGCAGTTGACAGGGGAGGACAAGTGTGCTACAATAATTATCCATACTGCCCGACTATCGCCAACAAGCGATACGATTCCCTACCAGTTTCTGTGTGTAGTATACCACGGTGGGGGACGGGAATCAAGGCAGATTTTTTGAAAATGCAACAACGCATCCGGGCGTATCAGATTGCGGATTCAAGACGCCGGCCGCCGGGCCGAGGAGAAAGGCTGTGATGACACCCCATGGAGATGGTCAGGGACGTTTACTACGGCAATACCCTGCGAAAGACGTACGCCAAGCACGACGACATCCTGGAGATGCCGAACCTTCTGAAGATTCAGAAGGATTCGTACCAGTGGTTCCTCAATGAGGGGCTGCGGGAGGTGTTCCGGGATGTGGACACCATCACCGACTACACCGGCAACCTGGAGCTGTCCTTCCTGGACTACAGCATGGATGACCAGCCCAAGTATTCGGTGGAGGAGTGCAAGGAGCGGGACGCCACGTACGCCAAGCCCATCAAGATCCGCGTCCGGCTCCACAACAAGGAGACCGACGAGATCAAGGAGCAGGAAATCTTCATGGGTGATTTCCCGCTGATGACCACGGGCGGCACGTTCGTCATCAACGGCGCCGAGCGCGTGATCGTCTCCCAGATCGTCCGCAGCCCCGGCATGTACTACGGCGACACGGTCGACAAGGCCGATATCCACAGCTACACCGCCACGGTCATTCCGTATCGCGGCGCCTGGCTGGAGTATGAGACCGACGCGTCCGACGTCTTTTACGTCAGCATCGACCAGAACCGCAAGATTCCCATCACGTGCCTGATCCGTGCGCTGGGCGTGGAGACCGACGGGCAGATCAAGGAGCTGTTCGGCGAGGACACCCGCATCCTGGCCACGCTGGAGAAGGATCCCTGCCGCACCCGGGAGGAGTCCCTGCTGGAGATCTACCGCCGCCTGCGCCCCGGCGAGCCGCCGACGGTGGAGAATGCCGAGTCGTATCTGGAGGCCCTGTTCTTCGACCCGCGGCGGTACGACGTCTCCAAGGTCGGCCGCTACAAGTTCAACAAGAAGCTGGACATCTGGAGCCGGCTTTCCGGCCACGAGCTGGCGGAGCCGGTGGCCGATCCCATGACCGGCGAGATCCTGGCCATGCCCGGCAAGGTGCTCAGCCGCGAGGAGGCCCGGACCATCTCCGCCCGCGGCGTCAACGAGGCGGTGCTGAACATCGACGGCACGCTGGTGAAGGTGTTCTCCAACGGCATGGTGGATATGAAGAACTTCGTGTCCTTCGACCCGGCGGAGTACGGCATCAAGGAGAAGGTCTGCTTCCGCGTCCTGCGGGAGATGCTCGAGACCGTCCCGGCTGACGGCTGGGCCGAGGCCATCGAGGACCGCCGCGACGACCTGATCCCGAAGCACATCACCAGGGACGACATTCTCGCCTCCATCAACTACCTCAACTGCATGGTCCACGGCGCCGGTACCACCGACGACATCGACCACCTGGGCAACCGCCGCCTGCGCTGCGTGGGCGAGCTGCTGCAGAACCAGTTCCGTGTGGGCTTCACGCGCCTGGAGCGGGTGATCCGCGAGCGGATGACCATCCAGGACATGGATGCCGTCACGCCCCAGAGCCTCATCAACATCCGGCCGGTGACGGCGGTCATCAAGGAGTTCTTCGGCTCCTCGCCGCTGAGCCAGTTCATGGACCAGAACAACCCCCTGGCTGAGCTGACCCACAAGCGCCGCCTGTC
>CAJFNY010000083.1 GCA_904395865.1 uncultured Oscillospiraceae bacterium | reverse complement strand
CGCCTGAGCGGCCGGCGCTTCTCTTCTTATCTCATGTCATGGGCGCTCAGGCGCCGGGGGCCTGGAGCTGAGCCTCAATGTACGGCAGGACCTGGCTGATCTCCATCTGGAGGACGTGGGCGAACTCGCTGTAAATCAGCTTCTCCCCCTCCTTCAGGAAGCGCTCATCGCTGGCGTGGAACTTCCGGCCGGTGGTTTTCAGGGCCTCCCGGTGGCGGTAGAGGGCCTTGAGCAGCCGCAGCACCGTCAGCCGGTCTCCCTCCCGGAGGATCTCGGCGTACCTCTGGCGGCGGAGGTTGTCGTCGTCGATCCAGATGGGCTCCGCCCCCGGCAGCTGGCGGATCATCTCGCGGATCTCGTCGGCCGAGAGCAGCCGGTGCATCCGGGCGCAGAGCTTCTCGTTCTGCGTGGGCACGAAGATCGTGGAGCGGCGGACGCCGTCCACCGGGCGCAGAACGTAGTACTCCTGCGTTTTCCGGTCGAAGGTGCGCTCCGCGATCTCCTCGACGACGCAGACCCCCTCGGTCCCGTACAGCACCGTGTCGTTTACCTGAAACATGTCTGGCTCCTTTCTAAGCAGCAAACCCCTTTCCGGACATTGACATTCTTTTCTAAGGATAGAATACCACATTTTTCGTCCGTTGCGGCATGGGCATTTTGACGAATTTTCCAGTTTCCACCGTACGCGGCGGCGGCGCCTTGCGCCGGAAGCCGCGATGTGGTATGATGAATGTCCAATTGCCGCCGCGAAAGGAGAGGGCCGCCATGAACTATGCCGCCATCAAGCCCTGTGACATCGCCAACGGGCCCGGCGTCCGGGTGTCGCTGTTCGTCTCCGGCTGTACCCACCACTGCCCCGGCTGCTTCCAGCCGGAGACGTGGGACTTCGCGTACGGCCAGCCCTTCACCGTCGGCACCCTGGACCGCATCCTGGAGCTGCTGGCTCCGGACTACATCCACGGTCTGACCCTCCTGGGCGGCGAGCCCTTCGAGCCGGCCAACCGGGCCGTCCTGGCAGACGTGGTCCGGGCCGTCCGGGCGCGGTACCCGCAGAAGGACGTCTGGGCCTTCTCCGGCTACACGTTCGAGCAGCTGCGCGCCGGCCGCCCCGGGCCGGCGGAGACGGCCGCGGCGCTGCTGGAGCAGCTGGACGTGCTGGTGGACGGGCCGTTCATCGAGGCGCAGAAGGACCTGGGCCTCCGCTTCCGCGGCTCGGCCAACCAGCGGCTCATCGACATCCCCGCCACCCTGCGCGCCGGCCGTGTCGTCCTCTGGGACGACGGCCGCTGAGAAAGGAGCTCCCATGGAACAGCCCATCGCCGTCAAACGCCTGCACCCCAACGCCCGCCTGCCGGAGTACGGCTCCGCCGACGCCGCCGGCGCCGACCTGCGGGTCTGCCTGGACGCCCCCGTGACCGTCGCCCCCGGTGAGACGGTCCTGCTGCCCACGGGCCTGGCCCTGGAGCTGCCGGCCGGATACGTGGGACTGGTGTTCGCCCGCAGCGGTCTGGCCACCCGCAGCGGCCTGGCCCCGGCCAACAAGGTGGGCGTCATCGACGCCGACTACCGCGGCGAGGTGCGCATCGCCCTCCACAACCACGGCGCGGAGGCCCGGACCGTGGCCGACGGCGACCGGGTGGCCCAGCTGGTCATCGTGCCGTACCTGACCGGCCGCTTCTTCGAGGCCGACGCCCTCAGCGACACGGCCCGCGGCGCCGGCGGCTTCGGCTCCACCGGCACCCGCTGACGAAAATCGGACGCGCTCAGGAGGCGCCATGGCCTCCTGAGCGCGTTTTTCGTATTTAACGGAAATTCTTCCCGGATTCTTGACAGAATATATATATATATATATATAATGGATGCGATATCAAATTGCGTGTGCGGCACCGGTTTTCGGCTTTCTTCCGCAATATTCGGCCGCAAGCCGGGCGCAGGCGCCAATGGAGGTCGCATCATGGAAGAAACCATTCTGCTCCAGAGCAAGCCCGCCTCTCTGGGCGGCACCCTCGTCCGGCGCTTTCTGGTGCCGGTGCTGCTCCTGCTGGTCATGGTGGCGTACTACTTCACCACCGGCCGGGAGGTCATCCAATCCCACCTGGGCGGCAACTACAACGGCAGCCTGACCCGCTTCCTCACGTCCGCGCTGATCTTCGACTTCGACGCCGCGGGCACCTGGCTCATGCCGGTGCTCCTATACCTGGCGATCCTCACCCTGATCGTCGGCATCGTCCTCTTCCTCAAGTACAACGGCTGCCGCATGACCGTCACCGACCAGCGGATCTACGGCGTGGCCGCCGGCGGCAAGCGGGTGGACTTCCAGCTGGGCACCATCCAGTCCATTTCCGCCTCCGGCAGGCGCAGTGTCACGCTGCTGACCCCCTCCGGCAGCGCCGTCTTCGGCAACCTGGCCAACAGCGACGAGCTCTTCCAGACCGTCTCCCGCCTGCTGGCGGAGCGCCAGAAGGCCTGACCCGAAAACCAGGAAAAGCAGCACCCCCGCAGGCTCTGCCCGCGGGGGTGTTCGTATGCAGCCGCTACGGCATCTGGTCCAGCACCCGGGCGATGGGCTCCCGGATCACCAGGCCGGCCCGGTCGTCCATGGGCGTGGCGTCCCGGTTCAGGATCGCCAGGCGGCTGCCGCCGTAGTACCGGAGCAGGCCCGCCGCCGGGTAGACCGTCAGGCTCGTGCCGCCGACGATCAGCAGGTCGGCCCGGGCGATGGCCTCCACGGCACCCCGGATACACCCGTCGTCCAGGGCCTCCTCGTACAGCACCACGTCCGGCTTCACCAGGCCGCCGCAGGCGTCGCACACGGGCAGCGGCGTGTGGTCCCGGACGTACTCCGGGCCGAAGGCCTTCCCGCACTGCATGCAGTGGTTGCGGTACACCGAGCCGTGGAGCTCGTACACCCGCCGGCTGCCGGCCTTCTGGTGGAGGCCGTCGATGTTCTGGGTGACGACGGCCAGCAGCTTTCCCTCCCGCTCCCA
This sequence comes from uncultured Oscillospiraceae bacterium, assembly GCA_904395865.1. Lineage (GTDB taxonomy): Bacteria > Bacillota > Clostridia > Oscillospirales > Oscillospiraceae > Avoscillospira_A. The sequence continues at coordinate 620 of CAJFNY010000083.1, read as the reverse complement.
GCGGGCCAGGGTCCGGTGGGCGGCGTTGGGCTCGGCGTCCAGGGCCAGCATCTTCTCCCGGTAAAACCGGTAAAAATACGCCGGATCCCGCAGGAAAAAGCTGTGGCTCAGGATCTCCTCCGGCGGGTAGTCGAACTTCTCGCGGTACAGGCCGTCCACGCTGCGGAAATCTTTCAGTCCGGACTCGGTGCTGACGCCTGCTCCGCCGAAGAACACGATGGCCCGGGCCTCATCCACCCAGGCTTTCAGGGTCTGAATCGCTTCCATGGGCTTCCTCCTCCAGCTCCGCCAGGAGCTTCCGGTCCTCCTTGGTGGTGAATGTCAGCTTTTCGTACATGTCCGGCCGGCGCATCCGCGTCCGGAGGATGGCCTGCTTCCGCCGCCAGCGGCGGATGTTGGCGTGGTGCCCCGACAGCAGGATCGGCGGCACGGCCAGCCCGTGCCACACGGCCGGGCGGGAGTACTGCGGATACTCCAGCAGGCCGTTCCAGTGGCTCTCGTCCTCGAAGCACTCGGCGTCCGGCAGGACGCCGGGCACCATCCGGGCCACGCAGTCGGCCACGGCCATGGCCGGGATCTCCCCGCCGGTCAGGACGAAGTCCCCCAGGGAGATCTCCTCG
>CAJFNY010000082.1 GCA_904395865.1 uncultured Oscillospiraceae bacterium | reverse complement strand
GTGGCCAACATGCCGACGACGAACGACGCGCTGGCGGACCTGATGGAGCAGAAGGGCATGATCGTGGCGCCGTCGAAGGCGGTCAACGCCGGCGGCGTGGGCGTCAGCGCCCTGGAGATGAGCCAGAACTCCGAGCGGCTGAGCTGGAGCGCCGAAGAGGTCGACGAGCAGCTGCACCGGATGATGGTGAACATCCACAACGCCTCGGCCGAAGCCGCCGAGGAGTACGGCCTCGGCTACAACCTCGTTGCCGGCGCCAACATCGCCGGCTTCAAGAAGGTCGCCACCGCCATGATGGAGCAGGGCGTGTTCTGATCTCCAATCGAAGAGACAACCGGTCCGGCAGGCAGTTTGCCTGCCGGACTTTTTCCGATTCGCAAAAAGAGAAGCGCCGCAGCGCTTCTCTTTTGACGTTTTTCCCGCCGGCGGAATGGAGCTCAGGCGTCAGGCCGCCTGAACGGAGTCGAACATGGCGTCCCAGTCGGCGGCGTAGGTGGCGCCCTCGGCGACGAAGGATACGACCAGGTAGTGGGTCTGGCCGCTGCCCAGCAGGGCGACCCGCGCGGCCATGGTCTGGCCGTCGGGAGCATGGATGGTGATCGGAACCGTCCACCGGCCGTCCGCCAGGGAGACGGCGCCGGACGTGAAGGCGTCATCTGCCAGGCCGCCGGAGAAGTACCGCTCCAGCACGGCCTGGGCGAACTGAAGGAACTCCGTCTCAGGGGGCGTCTCCAGGCCCTCGGCAGCCGTCAGACGCTGGAGATCCAGCCGGGGCAGCGCTGCTCCGTCCAGCGACACGATGTTCAGCCGGAAGCCGCTGGAGTCATCCTGAAGCACCTCCACGCGGCACAGCTCTGCCGGATACGCCAGGGAAATGCCGCCGCTGCTCCAGGCCACCGGGTCATCGGCCGCCTCGATGGGGAGCTGGGAGCCGGCATTTTCAGCCCCTCCCGTGCCGGCAGCATCGTTCGGCAGCGCAGCGTGCTGGCTGCCGCTCCAGTCCCAGAAGATGGCAACCGTCCCCACCAGGGACAGGACGATAATGAGCGCCGAGGCGATGACGATCCCTCTACGCATGGTCGTCACCTCCCAGAGGCAGCTGCACGGCGGCCTCCGACTGGCGCGTCACGGTCCAGTCCGTCTTGTCCTGCGGAAAGACGATCACGGCGGAGCACGTCTCGGCCACCAGCTCCGGTGTGGAGAGGATCAGACCCTCGTCGTTGAGGCCCGCGTCGGCCATGGCGGAGGTGCCCCATTCGGAATAGCGGCTGCGGAGCTGATACGGGTCGGCGATCAGATAGTAATCGATGCCGTCCCGGGTCATGTAGTCCTCCAGCACCATATAATGCTGTGCGCTGGTGTAGTTGCCGCGGTACATATGGACGATCACCATGGCATTTTCCTCTGCGATCATCGTCCGGACGTAGTCCCAGTCGATGGCCTCCTGACCGTCCGCCGGCTCCTGGTAGTAGATCTCCGGCGCCGGCAGGCCGTACAGGCCGGCCGCCACGGGCATGAACTCGTCCAGCACGCCGTGGGCCGTGACCCGGTAGCCGTTGTCCACCACGTAGTCGGCCAGCCAGAGGGGGTCGATCTCCTCGTGGAGATACTGCGAGATGACCATGGACACGGACATGACGCCGCAGGAGCGGTTCTGCATGGTGTCGTTCTGCTCCGAGCTGCTGTTGGCGTTGGGGAAGGGATACGAGGCCCAGTCGGGATCCGTCTGGGCATAATAGTAGAAGGGCAGGCTCTCGCCGCTGCGCAGCAGGGAGCCGTCCAGCCCGGCGTCGATGAGGCGGGCCTTGTAGACGGTGTAGATATCGGCCTGCATGGCGGCGGGCAGCTCCGGCAGCAGATTCAGCAGGTATGACGTCAGCGCATCCATCCGCGGCGTCCGGTCCAGCTGGCAGAAGTCGTAGAGCGTCTGGACCAGCGTCTCCAGGTGGCTGTCGAACAGGTCGATGACCTCCGGGCGGAGCTGGGTATGGGAGACGAACTGGTGATCCACCGCCTCCTGCAGGGCCTCCTTGGCGGCCTGGACGGCCTCCGAGCGTTCGCCGGGCAGGGCACCGTCGGTACCGGGGTACGCCGACAGCAGCAGCTCCGGCACCTGGATGCCGTAAAAGTCCACGCCGTCTACGGTCAGCGCCGCCTGTTCGCCGGAGAACAGGGGCTCCGTCGTGACCTGAGACAGCAGGCTCAGCAGCTGCTGGCTGTCGGCGGCGGCCGAGACGGCCAGCAGCAGGCAGATCAGAACGGCGAGGAGCAGCCATTGGCGTCGATGGAGCTTCATCCGCAGGCTCCTTTCAGCAGGCACAGGAGAATCAGATGGGCCGGGTAAAAGACGTAAAAGCCGTACTGCAGAGCGGCATTCCGCCGCCCCAGGACGCCGTGGTAGCCCGCCAGCAGAGGAATGGCCAGCAGGAAGCCCAGCCGGTAGCCGTAGCTTGCGAACCGGTACGGCGCCGCCAGTACCTCCCCAACCACCGGCAGCAGGTAGAACAACACGCCGGACGCCGTGAAGGCCCACAGCCGCAGCGCCGGACGCTGCCGGAAGCAGCCGAAGCAGAGCACCCAGAACACCGTGATGTATCCCCAGTCGGCCGGCGTTGCCAACCACGCCAGCAGGGCGACGCCGATTACGCGCAGCGGCAGCGGCACCTGGCGCTGCCGCCAGAGCGCAAGGGCCAGCAGCCCCATCAGCAGCCCCCAGATCACGCTGGTGTTCTGCAGCGGGTCCAGCCCGAAATAGGCGGTGTAGGGCAGATGGGAGAGCACCGCAAAGGCCAGCAGCCGGGCGGCGTACCGCGGAAGGCTGGAGGTGTGGGTGCAGCCCTCGGCAATGAGCAGACAGATGATGGGCATCGTCAGCCGGCCCAGGATCCGGAGCAGGATCCAGGCCTCCGAGCCCTCGCACAGGAAGCCGACGGCGTAGTGATCCAGCACCATGGCGGCCATGGCCATCGCCTTGAGCGCGTTGGCAGTGAGCCCGGAGCTGGCGGAGATGGCCGCCGCATCGGGACCGGCGGCAGGGACCGGCTTCTGCCGGAGTACGAGCATGTTGTCAGCACCTCCCGGGCCCCGGCACGCACCGGGATGAATCTGCAATGATAATACATTATATCATGAAACTGCCCCATTGCAAATACCCGTCGTGTATCGCAACGTATGCCCGGAACGAATGGCTGCGGCAAAGTGTGTGCATTTTCGTCCCATATGTGGTATGATAAAGCCAGGCCTGCAGAGGAGGAATGGACGTGGCAGCGTGGAGAGAGATGGCACGGGGCATGCGCCGGTGCGCCAGGGCGGCGACGGCGTTTGCGCTGCTGTGGGATCTGCTGTCGTTCACATGCCTGCTGCCGCTGCAGGCGTGGTGCTTCCGGGGCGCCATGGCGGCCGCCGGGTGCGCCTATCTGACGCTGGAGAATCTGGGAGATTTTCTGCGCAGTCCCGTGACGTGGCTGGTGCTGGCGGGGATCCTGCTGGCAGCGGCGCTGGGCGCCGTGCTGGAGATGGCGGCGTATCTGACCGCTTTCGAGCGGGGGAGGCGCGGCATGACGACAACCCTGGGCGGCATGGCTGCGGCGGGCTTCCGGGCGGTCCGGCAGGTGCTGCGCCGCGGGAACCGGCCGGTGATTCTGCTGGCGCTGCTGCTGACGCCGCTGCTGAACCTCGGCATTGCGGCCGGCTATTTCGGCACGATGGCGCTGCCGCAGGCGCTGTGGTCGCTGCTGCTGCGCCGCCGGGCGGCGCTGCTGGCGGCGGGGGCAGCCGCTGTGCTTCTGACGCTGCTGCTGATCCGCTATCTGTACGTGCTGCCCTGCATGCTGCTGGAAGGCTGCTCCTTCCGGGAGGCGCGCCGCCGCAGCACGGCGCTGAACCGCGGCGGGCGGCTTCGGGACCTGTGCAGCCTGCTGGGGCTGCAGCTGGCCGCCGCCGCGCTGCTGCTGGTACTGGCGGCCGTGCTGATCGGCGCTCTGGTGCTGGGCATGCGTTGGCTCCTGCCGGCAGCGGCGGGAGACCGGGCAGCTGTGGCCGTCTGGGTGCTGCTGGCCGTGCTGCTGCTGGGCTTTACGGTGGTGACGGCGCCGACGCTCGTGGGCTGGATCGGTGCCCGGTATGCCGTCCACCGGGCGGCGTGCGGTGAACCGGACCCGCGGCTGCCGGAGGACGGTCCGCGCCTGGGGTATCGGCGGAGGGCCGTGACGGCCGTCGCGGTGCTGTTCGTACTCTGCGCGGCGGTGGGGCTGGTACGCCTGGTCTACGACGGGGCGGCCTTCCACCTGGAGTATCTGAGTCCCATGGAGGTGACGGCCCACCGGGGCGCCTCTGCCCAGTGCCCGGAGAACACGATGCCGGCCTTTGAGCTGGCTGCCGAGCAGGGGGCCGACTGGATTGAGCTGGACGTCCGGCAGACCCGGGACGGCGTCCTGGTGGTGCTCCACGACGAGAGCCTGCTGCGCACCACGGGCGACCCCAGGATGGTCTGGGAGCTGGATTACGCCGAGCTGGCGCAGCTGGACGCCGGCAGCTGGTTCTCTCCGGAGTTTGCCGGGACGCCGATCCCGCGGCTCGATGAGGTGCTGGCCTTTGCCGCTGATGCCGGCGTGCGGCTGAACATCGAGCTCAAGCCCACCGGCAACGAACAGGCCCTGGCCGAGGCGGCGGCCGCCCAGGTGCTGGAGGCCGGGATGGAGGAGCTCTGCGTCATGGCCTCGCCGTCGTACGCGGTGCTGGAGGCGGTCCGTACCGCCGCGCCGGAGCTGCAGACGCTGTACGTGCTGCCGGTGGCCTTCGGGAACCTGCTGCGGCTGGAGGCGGCCGACGCGTTCAGCGTCCGGGACGTAAACGTGACCTCCAACCTGGTCAGCCGGCTCCACAACGGTCAGCGGACCATCTGGGCGTGGACCGTCAACTCCCGGAGCACGGTGGACAAAATGTACCGCCTCGGCGTGGACAACGTGATTACAGACAATGTGCCCATGGCCCGGGAGCAGCTCTACGAGGGCAGGACCACCGACTGGCTCCGGGCGTACATCCAATATCTGGAGGGCCCGCGGACGTCTGCCGCGGCGGAAACCGGGGCAGACTGAACGGGACGGGAGAATCACGGAAAAAGGAAAAATTATCATTGACAGGAGGCGGCCCTTCGTGTATAATGAATCACGCGTTGAGGGCCCCTCCCTTGACAGCTGCTCGAGGGAGCATAGCTCAGCTGGGAGAGCACATGCCTTACAAGCATGGGGTCACAGGTTCGAGCCCTGTTGTTCCCACCATACGGCCCGGTGGTGCAGTCGGTTAGCACGCCAGCCTGTCACGCTGGAGGTCGACGGTTCGAGTCCGTTCCGGGTCGCCATTTTTTCTGCGCCGTTCGCGGCGCCATGCCTCTGTAGCTCAGTTGGTAGAGCAGGGGACTGAAAATCCCCGTGTCGTTGGTTCGATTCCGACCGGAGGCACCATTTTCCGTATGTCCCGGCAATTGCCGTTTTCCGCAGATGCGGGTGTAGCTCATCTGGTAGAGCGCCACCTTGCCAAGGTGGAGGTAGCGAGTTCGAGCCTCGTCACCCGCTCCATACGGTGCCATAGCCAAGTGGTAAGGCAAAGGTCTGCAAAACCTTCATTCCCCAGTT
>CAJFNY010000081.1 GCA_904395865.1 uncultured Oscillospiraceae bacterium | reverse complement strand
TCCACGTCAAAATCAAAGGTCGCTCCCCGCACGGGGAGCGTGGATTGAAATGGAGACCGGCGAGGTCAGAATGAGCAGTGAGGGGGAGGGTCGCTCCCCGCACGGGGAGCGTGGATTGAAATCGGAACGAACCGGCGCAGCTGGTGGCCGCGGCGGGTCGCTCCCCACACGGGGAGCGTGGATTGAAATGGCGCTTACTCCAGTGCCAACGGCCAGCGGTACGGTCGCTCCCCGCACGGGGAGCGTGGATTGAAATTGTTGCGTTCGGGGTGCGACGGAATCGTGCGCGGTCGCTCCCCGCACGGGGAGCGTGGATTGAAATAGGTACGCCTTGATGGCAGCCTCCGCCTCGGCCTGTCGCTCCTCGCACAGGGGGGCGTGGATTGAAACACGGTGCGCAGTAGTGAGAGGAATAGGTCGAGGTGTCGCTCCCTGCACAGGGAGCGCAGATGCATAACGACCCACAAGACAACGCTGTACAGCCAAATCCTCTGTACAGCGTTGCTTTATGGGCCGTATTCGTCGATTTAAGTGGATTTTAATAACATTTTTCCTGCAATTTTTAAGATGGTGCAGGTACACGCAGGTCGGAAGCGGCCTCCATCTTGAACTTGTCCAGCGCCTCGCGAGCCTCGGGGATTGCGGCATTGTTGTTGCTCTTCATTGAGAATCTCCTCCTTCAATCGTGTTCGTCCCTTTGGACAGTCATAGAGTTCCCCGCGCAGAGCGCAATATGCTGGGAAATATTCTGCGAAATGGTCGCTTTTGCAATGGTTTTTCGCGCGGCTTTTTGCATGATGAGCTGCCCAACGCGGCGGGGCGGTGATAACCTTCCCGTATACACCGGAAAACGAATCGAAACTTCCGCTGCCGACGCTCCGGACGTACAATGGCGGCAGATTGACAGGAGGAGGGATGCCCTGTGAAAACTGTGAAAGGCGTCGTCATTGCCGGGCCGAGCCGCATGGAGCTCCGGGATGACTGCCCGCTGCCGGAGCAGCTCTGCCCCACCGGCGCGCGGATCCGGCCGCTGATCTGGTCGCCGTGCACCAGCGACGCGCACCTGTGCGCCACCGGCTGCGCCGCGCTGCCGTATCTGCTGGGCAAGGCCGTGGGCCACGAGATGTGCGGCGAGATCGTGGAGGTGGGACCGGAGGTGCGGGACTTCCGCGTGGGGGACCGGGTCATCGTCTGCTCGGTTATGCCCGTCTGGCGGAGTCTGGAGGCCCAGGACGGCCATGCCAGGCAGCACCAGGACAACCTCTACGCCGGCAGGGACGTTCCGGACCGGGGCGGCTCCTTCGCGGAGCTGTACGACGTCCGGGATGCCGGCATGAACCTGGCGCATATCCCCGTGGGCGTCACCCTGGAGCAGGCGGTCATGGTGCCGGACATGATGTGCACGGCCTTCGCCGGCGTCGAGGCGCTGGAGATGGGCTCCGGGCAGTCTGCGGCGGCGGTGAGGAAGACGTCAGCCGCGGGCTGGCCCTGCTGAAGAAGGGCGGCACCCTCGTGAACCTGAGCGCCTACTTCAGCGGCAGGTCCATCGAGCTCGAGCCGGCCGCCTGGGGCTTTGGCTACGGCGACAAGACGATCCGCAGCGTCGGCTGCGGAGGCGGGCGGCTGTGGATGTCCCGCATGGCCCGGCTGATCGCCTGCGGCCGCGTCCGGCCGGAGCTTCTCATCACCCACCGATACCACGGTATGGAGCAGATCCCGGAGGCCATGGGGCTCTTCCTGCGGCGTGACCGGAGCCTCATCAAGCCGATCATCTATTCTGCGTGATGAAGCGCGGGGGCTGTGTCTGGCTGCCGGCCCGCGATGAAGCGGAGCTTGAACCTGCAGGTTATGGCTCCGAAACGAATCGGAACTTCCGGCTGCGCCGCGGCGCGCGTATAATCGGAGCGTACCCTGGAACGGGTGCGAGCGCCGCGGAAGCCGGGAGGAATGGAATGTGCTGAGAACGTATGCGTCCCCGTGCGGGGAGTCGGCCGCCGCCGCAGGGCGGGGCCTGCCGGCCGGCTGGATGGCCGCCGGCGATCGGGAGCGGGCCGCGGCTGCCGGCCTGACGGCCAACTGGCTCAAGGCCGCGGCGATCGTGACCATGGCGCTGGACCACTTCGCCAGCGGCTTTCTGCCCTCCGGCTCGGTCGCCTGGCTCGTCCTGCGGACGCTGGGGCGGCTGACCATGCCGATCATGTGCTTCTTCGTGGCCGAGGGCTACCGCCATACGTCCAGTCTCCGGCGGTATGCCCTGCGGCTGCTGGTGTTCGCGGCCATCTCCCACGTGCCGTTCGTGGTGTACTTCGACCGCGATCCCCTGCGGGAGACGGGCGTCCTCTGGGGGCTGCTGATGGGCCTGCTGGCGCTGGCCCTGTGGCAGCAGAAGCGGCTGCCGCTGCCGCTGCGCGCGGCAGGCGTCGGCGCCCTGGCGCTGCTGGCCACGCCGGCTGACTGGGGCTACATCTCAGTGTTCTGGGTGGTGTGCTTCGGCGTGTTCCGGGAGCGGCCGCGGCTGCAGCTGCTTTCGTTCACGGCGGTGGGCGTCGTGTTCTATCTGCTGCCGGTGGCCGGCGAGGTGCTGGCCGACCCGTCGGCGCTGCTGCAGTACGGCTACCGGCTGGGCTTCCTGCTGCCGATCCCGCTGCTGGCCGCCTACCGCGGCGCCCCGGGCCGCCGCAGTACGGCGCTGAAGTGGGGGTTTTACGCGTTCTATCCGGCCCATCTGCTGCTCCTGGCCGCCCTGCGCACCCTCTGAGGCGAAAACCCGTTCCGGCGACGAACGCCGCCCCGCGATTCGAAGAATCGCAGGGCGGCGTTCGTTTTACAGAGGATGGTCAGCCCTCCGGCAGCAGCATGCACTGGGCGAAGGTGCGCTGGAACGTGGGCAGCTCCGCCAGTTCCAGCGTCCGGATCTCGCCGACGAGCCGCTGGGACAGGTCCAGCTGGTCCCGGCGGCAGGCCAGCAGCCGGGCGCCGGCGCCGGCGGCGTTGCCGATGGCCGTGACGCGGCCGGCCAGCTCCGGCGGCAGCAGGCCGATGCGGCAGGCGCTCTCCGGCCGCAGGTAGCTGCCGAAGGCCCCGGCCAGCAGCACCTGGCCGATGGCGTCCATGGTCAGGCCCAGGGCGTCGGCCATGAGCCGGATGCCGGCGGCGATGGCCCCCTTGGCCAGCTGCAGCTCCCGGACGTCCTGCTGGGTCAGGAACACCCGGTCCGTCAGGAAGAAGGCGTCCTGCCCGTCGTCGGCAGGCCGCAGGCGGTCGGACAGGGGGGAGCCGTTGGCCCGGAGCCGGCCGCGGCGGTTGGCCAGGCCCTGGTCCACCAGCACGGCTGCCGCGTCGATGAGGCCCGAGCCGCAGATGCCCCGGGCTTCGCCGCCGCCGATGACGGAGACGCGCAGCGCGCCGTCCTCCACCCACACGTGGTCGATGGCGCCGGGGCCGCCCCGCATGCCGCAGCAGATCCGGGCGCCCTCCAGGGCCGGGCCGGCGGCCGTGGCGCAGGCCACCATGCCGTCCCGGCCGCCCAGGACCATCTCGCCGTTGGTGCCGATGTCCACCAGCAGCGTCGCCGTCCCGGCCTCGTACAGCCGGGCGGAGAGGATGCAGCCCATGGTGTCGGCCCCCACGTAGCCGGAGAGGTCCGGCACCACCAGCAGCTCCGCCGCCGTACACGCCGGCAGGTACGGGGCGCAGGGCCGCGTCTCCGCCCGGGTCAGCGCCGGCGGGAACGGCGGCGCGGCCAGGTTCCGCGGCGAGATGCCCAGGAACAGCTGCTGCATGCACGGGTTCCCCACCACGGCCACGCGGCAGAGCTGCGCCGGCGAAATGCCGGCCCCGGCGCAGACCTGGCCGATCAGCTGCCCCATGCCGCCGCGGATGGCGTCCGTCAGCTCCGCCTCCCGGCCGCCCAGGGCGCACTGGATCCGCGAGATCACGTCGGCCCCGAAGGGGTACTGGGGGTTGAGCATGCTGGCGCAGTCCAGCTGCCGGCCGGTGCGGCCGTCCAGCAGGTAGCAGACGACCGTGGTGGTGCCCACGTCGAAGGCGGCCAGGTACGGCGCCTCCGGCGGCACCGGGTCGGGCGTCACCGCCGCGCCGCGGTCGTCGGTCAGCACGGAGATGCCCGGCGCGGCGGCCTCCGGCAGGCGGACGGTTACGTCGCGCGCCACCTTCGTCCGGCAGGCCAGCACCTCCCGGTCGCCGTCCGGCTCCACCAGCGTCACGCGGCACTTGCCGCACAGGCCGTGGCCGCCGCAGGGGGCGTCCACTGACAGCCCGGCGCCGCGCAGCACCTCCAGCAGCGTCTGCCCCGGCTCCGCCGGCAGTGTCCGGCCCGAGGGCAGCAGAGTAACGGTCATGGAAATCACCTCGCAGAAGCGCCTGCCGGCTCCCACTGGAGCAGACAAGCAGTCGATACCATGTATTATAAAATCGTGCCGGAGGCCTGTCAAGCGCAGGGCGGCAAAGCTGGTGCTTGTGCAGCGGCGCCGGATGCGGTACAATGGTCGTGCACACTGGGACAGGAAGGACAGATCACGTATGGAATACAACAAACCCATCGCGGACATGCGCCCCGGCGACGAGGTGGAGGGCTTCTACGTCCTCAAGGCCGCGTGGCCCAAGACGACCGCCGCCGGCAAGCCATTCCTCAGCGCAACGCTGGCCGACTGCTCCGGGCAGATCGAGGCCAAGGTCTGGGACTATTCGGGCCCCATCGGCCAGGCTGACGAGGGCCGGGCCCTGAAGATCCGCGGGAAGGTTACGGAGTACCGCGGCGCCCTGCAGCTGATCGTGGAGAAGCTGCGGCTGCGGCAGGAGGACGACGCGGTGCCGCTGGAGCGGCTGGTGCCGGCGGCGCCGCTGGACGCCGACGCGGCCTGGGCCCAGGTGGAGGCGCTGGTGAATTCGCTGGAGGACGCGGACTACCGGGCCGTCTGCCGGGAGATGCTGCGGCGGCACGGGCAGGCCCTGCGGGACATCCCGGCCGCCAAGAGCGTGCACCACAGCTTCCTCCACGGCCTGCTGATGCACACCGGGAACATGCTCCGCCTGGCGGACTTCCTGGCGGGACTGTACGCCGACACCGTGGACCGGAGCCTCCTGCTGGCCGGGACGCTGCTCCACGACTTTGCGAAGGCCCGGGAGTTCACGTTTTCGGACCTGGGCCTCGTCAACGGATACTCGGTGCCGGGGCAGCTGCTGGGCCATCTCGTCATGGGAGCCCAGGAGGTGGCCGAAGCGGCCCGGACGCTGGACATCCCGGAGGAGAAGTCGATGCTGCTGCAGCACATGCTGCTTTCGCACCACGGGGAGCCGGAGTTCGGCGCGGCCGTGCGGCCCATGTGCGCCGAGAGCGAGCTGCTCTGCCTGATCGACAACGTGGACAGCCGCATGGAGATCTACCGGGAGGCCTTCGCCGACACGGCGCCGGGGGAGATGTCCGGCCGGATTTTTGCCCTGGACAAGCGCGTTTACCGCCATCGGTGAGAGATTCCCGCCCGATATGGGGAAATGTTCAAAAATTGTTTCGGATTCGTTCATAATCCATTCAAATTTATCGGCTAGACTGAAGATGTCAAAGGGAAGAGCCCCATACCGGCCCGAGGGAGTCCCCGAGGGGAGCCGACGGTATGTTCCCGATGGCACATCTTATTCTCCTCTTTTCTCTTTCTTCAACACAACGGCATGCGCCCGGAGGGATGTTTCCCTCCGGGCGCATCCAGTCTGCCCAAACGTTTCTCACGGGGCGTTTGGACAGCTTGCCCACGAACGCTTCCTCCGGACGGCGGAGGAAGTTTACAGCTTCTTCGGGAAATCTTCACACTCTGTTCAAATCCCCATGGTACTCTGAAGCTGTCAGAGGGCAGCGCCCGTCGGGAGCCCGCGGAGGATTTCGCGGGAGGCCGGCCCGGCAGCGGCTGCGGCGCTCAGACGAATGAGAAGGTATGGGCCCGTCCCTGCGGCGGGCGTGCCCGGCGGCGCCCTGCGGGGCAGCCCCGGAAGGAGCGGCACACGGCGATTGCAAGCCGTGTGCCGCTTTGCCGCGGGCAGCCGTTCCGGCCGACGGAGCGGGGGGCGGCAGCCCTGCGGTTCACGGAATGTTTTCAATTTGTTCGGGATTCCTTCACGGCTTGTTCAAATTTTCCCGGTATACTCAGACCATCCAAAGGGGAGTTCCCCGATACAACCTCCTTTGGTACCTCTCTTTCTCTCTTTCTCTTTCTCTTCCAAAAGGAAAACGCCCGGCTCGGCCGGGCGTTTTCCTTTTGGGCTGTCTGCGGGCCTCACCGGGCCAGGGAGCCCATGGGGTCCCACGGGGCCAGCACGGCGGGCGTCTCCGCCCAGGCCGCCAGCTCCGCGTCGGTCAGATACCGTTTGTGGACGACGACCTGGTACGTGTACTCGGTGAACCAGTCGTCGCTCATGACGAACCAGCCGTCGCGGCCGCAGTCCCTGCCCCAGCTGTTCTCCACGCGCCAGCGGAGGATCCGGCCGGCGGAGTCCCGGTCCAGGCCGGAGAGCACCATGGCGTGGGTCATGCGGCTCTGGCCGTACGTCAGCCGCTGGCCCTTGTCCATGGAGAAGCGGGTGCCGAACAGGGCCTCCCGGTCGTAGAGCTGCGGGTCCATGAGGCCGCTCTGCCGGTCGGAGCTCTGCCCCATGTCGCAGCCGAACCAGACCGGTTCCCCGTCCTCCAGCTGGGCGGCCGCGGCCTCCTTCAGCCGCTCCACCGGCAGGTTCAGGTAGTGCACCGGCCGGCCGCCGGCGACGTTGCCCAGGTACTGCACCGTGTAGCTGCGGCCGAAGGGCTTGTCGGCCGTGGGGGCGTTGATGAGGCTGACGTAGTCGTCCAGGTCCATGGCGATGTACTTGTCGTAAAAGGCGTGGGGCGTCAGCCCCTCGTCCCGGGTGAAACGGCCGTCGCGGTCGGTGAATTCCAGGTCGAAGGTCTCGGGCGGACGGCCCAGGCAGATGCAGAGCATCGCGTAGATCTCGCGCATCATGCCGCCCTTGACCTCCCGGCGCAGGTCGTCCGCGGAGCGGCCCTGGCCGTGCAGTGTCCGCAGGATGCAGGCATTTTCCCGCAGCTTCTCCGTGAGGGAGCGGTTCATTTCGGCGGTGCCGCTGGACACGGCCGTCTCCGGCATGGCCTCCTTCGGCACCATGCCGTACTTCTTCGTCAGGTTGACGAACATGTCCCACTGGCCGCCGTCGCCCACCGGCGCCTGCAGCAGGTGCGCCACCACGCGGCTTTCCACCGGCAGCTCCAGCGTGTCCAGAATGTTCTCCAGGAAGTAGTTGGCCTTCTCCAGCTTGTCGAAGAACAGCGGATAGTTCTGGGACAGCTCGAAGGTTTTGAGCCCGAACCGGCGGATCATCTGATACCGCATGCAGTTGGTGGCGGCAAACATCCAGCAGCGCCCGCTGCCCTTCTGGGCGGTGATGTCACCCTGGGGGAGGGAGAGGGAGAACTGGTGGGTGGTGCGGCGCAGCACCTCCTGGTTCAGGGCACTCTTGAGCACGCCGTTGTTGGTGACGGCGCGCATGGCGGCGCGTCCGGCGGCGCTGGCCTGGAAGTCGGCGGCGAATGCGGCAAGGTTCTCGGAAGTAATGGCAGACTGCATGGAATCCCGTCCTTTCTCAGATCAGTTCCCCCATACTGTACGCCATGCGCGGACAAAAAGCAAGCGTCCGCTCGACGGAATTTTACGGCGGCGGATGGCATGGAAACCGGGCAGAACGGAAGCTTTTCGGGAGATTCGCCGGCAGTTTGGACGGAAGGTTCCCCTTGACTTATGGGGCCTGGATGGTAAAATAGTGTAGATTGGGAAAGTACCTGCCTTTTGCCGTGAGTACGGAGGAAACTGCATGGAATTTGAAACGATACGCGATGTGATCGTCGAAACGCTCAACTGTGACGCCGAGCAGGTGACGCCCGACGCGCGGCTCCGGGAGGATCTCCGCGCCGACTCCCTGGCCGCCGTGGAGCTGTGCATGGCGCTGGAGGAGGCCTGCGGCATCACCATTGACGACGCGCTGCTGCCGACGTTCCGAACCGTCGGCGACATTCTGGACTATCTGAAAGAGCATACGGAGTGAGAATATGGACAAGAATGAACTGTTTGAGCTGATGGATCGCTTCGGCCGCAGCGGCCTCCAGCGGATGCGCCTGGAGGACGGGGACTTCCGCCTGGAGCTGGAGAAGCCGGCGCCGGTGGTGGCCGTCCCGGCGGCCGCGGCTGCGGCGCCCCAGGCCGCTCCGGCGGCGGAGGCGCCGGCGGAGCCGGAGGGCCTCTGCATCCGCGCGCCCCTGGTGGGCACGTTCTACGCCGCGCCGGCCCCCGGCGAGGCGCCGTTCGTCCGCGTGGGCGACCGGGTGGCCAAGGGGCAGACCGTCTGCCTGATCGAGGCCATGAAGACGATGAACGAGGTACCGGCCCCGTGCGATCTCCTGGTGGAGGAGATCCTGGCCGCCAACGGCGCGCTGCTGGAGTTCAACGCGCCCATCCTGCGCTACCGCCATGTTTAAGAAGATCCTCATCGCCAACCGCGGCGAGATCGCCGTGCGGATCCTGCGGGCATGCCGGGAGATGAACATCGACGCCGTCACCGTCTACTCCACCGCGGACGCCGAGTCGCTCCACGCCATGTTTGCCGAGCAGGCCGTCTGCATCGGCCCGCCCCGGGCGGCGGACAGCTACCTGAACCAGGAGGCCATCCTCACCGTGGCCCGGGCCACCGGCTGCGACGCCATCCACCCGGGGTACGGCTTCCTGTCGGAGAACGCCGAATTTGCCGACGCCGTCCGGGCCGCGGGCATGGCCTTCATCGGCCCCAGCGGCGACGTGATCCGGAAAATGGGGCACAAGTCGGCCGCCCGGGCGCTGATGCAGTCGGTGGGCGTGCCGGTGGTGCCCGGGTCCGACGGCCTCGTCCGCACGGCGGAGGAGGCGAAGGCCATTGCCGACCGGATCGGCTACCCGGTGCTCATCAAGGCCGCGGCCGGCGGCGGCGGCCGCGGCATGCGCCGCGTCTATGAGCCGGAGACCGTGGAGGATCTGTTCCGCGAGGCGGCGGCCGAGTCCCTGGCCTGCTTCGGCAGCGACGAGATGTACCTGGAGAAGCTCATCGAGAATCCGCGCCACATTGAGTTCCAGATCCTGGCCGACCGGTACGGCAACGTCATCCAGCTGGGGGAGCGGGACTGCTCCGTCCAGCGGAAGAACCAGAAGCTGCTGGAGGAGACGCCGTCCCACGCCCTGACGCCGGAGCTCCGCGCGCGGATGGGCGAGGCCGCCGTCCGGGCCGCCCGGGCCGCCGGCTACGAGAACGCCGGCACCGTGGAGTTCGTCCTGGCGCCGGACCGGCAGTTCTACTTCATTGAGATGAACACCCGCATCCAGGTGGAGCACCCGGTGACGGAGATGGTCACGGACATGGACCTGGTCCGCGAGCAGATCCGCATCGCCGCCGGGCTGCCGCTGAAGCTGCGGCAGGAGGACGTGACGTTCCGCGGCCACGCCATCGAGTGCCGGATCAACGCCGAGGACCCGTCCCGGGGCTTCGCCCCGTGCCCCGGCCGGGCCGACTTCGTGTACTTCCCCGGCGGCCCCGGCGTGCGCATCGACACGTGCCTCTACAACGGCTATGAAATCTCCCCGTACTACGATTCCATGGCCGCCAAGATCATCGCCTGGGCGCCCAGCCGGCTGGAGGCCATCCGGCGCATGCGCCGGGCCCTGGAGGAGCTGACGGTGGACGGCCTCCGGACGAACGTGGAGCTGATGCACCAGATCCTCTACCATCCGGTGTTCGTCCGCGGCAACTACACCACGGCCTTCCTGGACGAGCATCTGGATACGCTCCTGTCCTGGATCGCCCGCGCGGAGGAGAGTGAAGCATGATTCCGGTATTCAACAAGCACCGCAGGCACATGCTTGCCATGAAGGCCCTGCGGGAGGGCCAGGTGCCCCAGGCCCATCCGGAGGCCGTCACGTGCCCCCAGTGCGGCGTCATCACGCCCCGGAAGGAACTGGCCCGCAATCAGTACGTCTGCCCGGCCTGCGGCCATCACCACCGGATCGGCGCCTACTTCCGCCTGAGCCTGATCCTGGACTCCGGCTCCTTCCGGGAGCTGGACGAGGGCCTCGTCTCCACCGACCCGCTGGACTTCCCCGGCTACGGCGAGAAGCTGGAGCAGGCCCGGCAGAGGACGGGCCTCAACGAGGCCGTCGTCACGGCCACGGGCCGCATCGAGGGCTGGAAGGTGGCCGTGGCCGTGCTGGACAGCCGCTTCCTCATGGCCTCCATGAGCGCGGCCGTGGGGGAGAAGATCACGCGGCTCATCGAGTACGCCGGGAAGAACCGGCTGCCGCTGGTGATCTTCTCGGCCTCCGGCGGCGCGCGGATGCAGGAGGGCATCCTCTCGCTGATGCAGATGGCCAAGACGAGCGCCGCCCTGGCCAGGTTCGGCCAGCGGGGCGGGCTGTACGTCTCGGTCCTGACCGACCCGACCACCGGCGGCGTTACGGCCAGCTTCGCCAGCCTGGGCGACATCATCCTGGCGGAGCCCGGCGCGCTGATCGGCTTCGCCGGCCAGCGGGTCATTGAGCAGACCATCGGCCAGAAGCTCCCTGAGGGCTTCCAGCGGGCCGAATACCTGGAGGAGCACGGCTTCGTCGACCGGATCGTCCCGCGGCAGGAGCTGCGGCCCGTCCTGGCCCGGCTGTTCCGGCTCCACGCGAAAGGAGGCGGCGCCCTGTGAGCATGATGACGCCTGCCGAGCGGGTGGCCATTGCCCGGCACGAGGGCCGGCCCGGCACCGTCGACTACATCGACGGCCTGTTCACCGACTTCTTCGAGCTGCGGGGCGACCGTCAGTGCCGCGAGGACCCCAGCATCCTGGGCGGCATCGCCCTGTTCCACGGGCGGCCGGTGACGGTCATCGGCACCCGGAAGGGGAAGAACCTGGAGGAAAACCTGAAGTTCAACTTCGGCATGCCCGGCCCCGAGGGGTACCGCAAGGCCCTGCGGCTGATGCAGCAGGCCGAGAAGTTCGAGCGCCCGGTGGTCACGTTCATCGACACGCCCGGCGCCTACCCCGGCGTGGAGGCCGAGGCCCGGGGCCAGGGCGAGGCCATCGCCCGGAACCTCTGCGAGATGAGCCGGCTGGCGGTGCCCATCGTGGCCGTCGTCACCGGCGAGGGCAACAGCGGCGGCGCCCTGGCCCTGGGCGTGGCCAACACGGTGCTGATGCTGGAGAACGCCGTCTACTCGGTGCTCTCCCCGGAGGGCTTTGCGTCCATCCTCTGGAAGGACGCCGGCCGCAGCGGCGAGGCGTGCGCGCTGATGAAGCTGACGGCCGAGGACCTGCTGGCCCAGGGGGTCATCGACGAGATCATCCCAGAGCCGGAGGGCGGCGCCCACACGGACCCGGCCGCCCAGCTGGCGGCCGTGGACAGGGCGCTGACGGCAGCCCTGACCAACCTGCAGAAGGTCAGCGACCTGAACATCGCCGGCCTGCGCTACAAGAAATTCCGCGGAATGGGAGGAAGCGGCTATGCTGCCGGGAATTAGAATCATTGCCACCGGCGGCTGCCTGCCGGAGAAGGTCGTCACCAACGACGACCTGAGCAAAATCGTCGACACCAGCGACGAGTGGATCACGAAGCGCACCGGCATCCATGAGCGCCGCAGGTGCGTCACGGAGACGCACCTGGACCTGGCGGCCGCCGCGGCGCGGCAGGCCCTGGAGCGCGCCGGCATCGACCGGGCGCAGCTGGGCGTCTGCCTCGTGACGACCGTGGCCGGCGACACCATCACGCCCAGCACCGCCTGCATGCTGCAGAAGGTGCTGGATCTGCCGGAGGACGCGGCCTGCTTCGACCTGAACGCCGCCTGCGCCGGCTTCCCCTACGGGCTGCGGGTGACGGAGGGGCTGCTGACGGAAGATCGGCCGTATGGGCTCATCGTCTCCTGCGAGGTGCTGACGCGGCTGACCGACTACACGGACCGCTCCACCTGCGTCCTCTTCGGCGACGGCGCCGGCGCGGTGGTGGTGCAGCAGTCACCGGACGCGCCGGAGATCTGCGCCGTCCTGGGCTCCCGGGGCGACAACCAGGCGCTGTATATCGACGGCGCTCCCGGGGCGGGCGCGCCGTATATCCACATGCAGGGCCAGCCGGTGTTCCGCTTCGCCGTGGACGCCATGCCCCGCTGCTCCCTGGCCGTGCTGGAGAAGGCCGGCGTCACCATGGACCGGGTGGACTGGGTCGTGATGCACCAGGCCAACGAGCGGATCATCGACCACGTGATCCGCAAGATGGAGCTCCCGCCGGAGAAGGTTTACAAGAACATCGCCCGCTACGGCAACATGTCGTCGGCCTGCATCCCGGTGGCCCTCAACGAGCTGTACGAGGCGGGGCGGCTGCGCAGCGGCATGAAGGTCCTCTGCGTGGGCTTCGGCGGCGGCCTCACCTGGGGCGGCTGCCTGATCGAGATTGGAGGCATTTCGTAAATGAAGAAACTCAACGAGCTGCTGGGGATCGAATTCCCGATCATCCAGGGCGGCATGGCCAACATCGCCACGGCGGAGTTCGCCGCCGCCTGCTCCAACGCCGGCGCCATGGGCCTTATCGGCTGCGGCGGCATGAACACCGAGCAGCTGCGCGCGGAGATCCGCAAGTGCAAGACGCTGACCGACAAGCCCTTCGGCGTCAATCTGATGCTCATGAACCCCTGTGCCGACGAGATGGCCGAGATGGTGGTGGAGGAGGGCGTCCGCTTCCTGACCACCGGCGCCGGCAACCCCGGCAAGTACATGGCCCGCTGGAAGGACGCCGGCATCCGGGTCTACCCGGTGGTGGCGGCCGTGGCCCTGGCCAAGCTCCTGGAGCGCGCCGGTGCCGACGGCCTTATCGCCGAGGGCACCGAGTCCGGCGGCCACGTGGGCGAGACGACGACCATGGCACTGGTGCCCCAGGTGGTGGACGCGGTTTCCATCCCCGTGGTGGCCGCCGGCGGCATCGCCGACGGCCGGCAGCTGGCGGCGGCGTACGCCCTGGGCGCCTGCGGTGCCCAGGTGGGCACGTGCCTGCTGGTCAGTGAGGAGTGCCCCATCCACGCCAACTACAAGGACGCCGTGATCAAGGCCCGGGACCGGGACACCACCGTCACCGGCCGCAGCGTCGGCGCCCCGGTGCGCATCCTCAAGAACAAGATGGCCCGGGAGTACCTGAAGGAGGAGTACGCCGGCGCCACGCTGGAGCAGCTGGAGCACCTGACCCTGGGCGGCCTGCGCCGGGCGGTGTTCGACGGCGACGTGTCCACCGGCAGCGTCATGTGCGGCCAGGTGGCCGGCATGCTCCGGGAGATCCGGCCGGTGCGGCAGATCCTCCAGGAGCTGGTGGACGGCTGCGACCGCTGCATCGCCGGGCTGGAGGCTGTCCGATGAAGCTGGGCTTTCTCTACGCCGGCCAGGGCAGCCAGGCCCCCGGCATGGGCCGCGACCTGTACGAGCGGTATCCGGCCTTCCGGGCCGTGTACGACGGCGCGCCGGTGGACTTCGACCTGAAGGAGACGTGCTTCGCCGGCGAGCACCTGAACGAGACGCAGTACACCCAGCCGTGCATGGTGGCCTTCGCCGCCGGCGTCACGGCGCTGCTGGCGGAGGCCGGCATCCGCCCGGCCGTGGCCGCCGGCCTGAGCCTGGGCGAGTATTCGGCCCTCCAGGCCGCCGGCGTCTGGGACGCCCCCACGGCCGTGGCCGTGGCCGCCTTCCGCGGCCGGGCCATGACCGAGGCCGCCGCCGGCATCGACAGTGCCATGGTGGCCGTCCTGGCCCTGGACCGGGAGAAGCTGCAGCAGGCCTGTGACCGGGCGTCGTCGGCCGGCGTCGTCTCCATCGCCAACTACAACTGCCCCGGCCAGCTGGTCATCGCCGGGGAGCGGGCGGCCGTGGAGCAGGCGGCGGCGTACGCCAGGGAGCTGGGCGCCCGCCGCTGCATGCCCCTCAAGACGTCCGGCCCCTTCCACACGAAGCTGCTGGAGCCGGCGTCCCGGGCGCTGCACGACTATTTCCGGACGATTCCCTTCGGCTCCATGGCCTTCCCGGTGGTGTTTAACTGCCTGGGCGACGTCATGGGCCCGGAGGACACGGTCCCCGCGCTGCTGGAGCGGCAGGTCATGTCCAGCGTCTACATGGAGGACACCATCCGCCGCATGGCGGCCATGGGCGTGGACACCTTCGTGGAGATCGGCCCGGGCAAGGTGCTCTCGGGCTTCGTCCGCAAGACGCTGGACGGGGCGGAGACCGTGGCCATCACCACCGCCGACGACCTGGAGCAGGCCGTCGCCCGGCTGAAAGGAGCAGATCCATGCTGAATGGAAAAATCGCCGTCGTCACCGGCGGCAGCCGCGGCATCGGCCGCGCCATCTGCCTGAAGCTGGCGGAGCTGGGGGCCGACGTGGCCTTCACCTTCGCCGGCAACGAGGCCGCCGCCGCGGAGGCGGAGGCCGCCTGCCGCGCCCTGGGTGTCCGCGTCCTGGCCGTGAAGGCCGACGTGGGCAGCGCCGAGGCCGTTTCGGCCTTCTTTGCCCAGGTGCTGGAGACGTTCGGCCGCGTGGACATCCTCGTCAACAACGCCGGCATCACCCGGGACGGCCTGGCCCTCCGGATGAAGGAGGAGGACTTCGACCGGGTTATCGAGACGAACCTCAAGGGCACCTTCCTGTGCATGAAGGCCGCCGCCCGGCCCATGATGAAGCAGCGCAGCGGCCGGATCATCAACCTGGCCAGCGTCGTGGCCCTGCGGGGCAACGCCGGGCAGGCCAACTACTGCGCCAGCAAGGCCGGCGTCATCGGCATGACGAAGGCCATGGCCCGGGAGCTGGGCGGCCGCGGCATCACGGTCAACGCCGTGGCGCCGGGCTACATTGAGACCGACATGACCGCCGGCCTGCCCGAGGACGTGAAAGCGTCCATGGCCGCCTCCATCCCTCTGGGCCGCATGGGCCGGCCGGAGGATGTGGCCGGCGCCGTGGCCTTCCTGGCCGGGGACGATGCCGCCTACGTGACGGGGCAGGTGCTCTGCGTCGACGGCGGCATGGCAATGTAAGGAGGAACGTATGGACAGAAGAAGAGTCGTCATCACCGGCATGGGCGCCGTGACGCCGGTGGGCAATGACGTGGCGTCCTTCTGGGCGGCCATCCGCGCCGGCCGGTGCGGCATCGGCCCCATCACCCGCTTCGACGTCTCGGGCTACAAGGCCAGCCTGGCCGCCGAGGTCCGGGATTTCCAGCCGGAGACCGTCCTGGACAAGAAGGAGCTCCGGCATATGGATTTGTTCACCCAGTACGCCCTGGTGGCGGCCCACGAGGCTGTGGCCGACGCCGGCCTGGACATGGCAGGGGAGGACCCCACCCGCTGCGGCACCAACGTCTCCAGCGGCATTGGCGGCATGGGCACCACCGAGGCGGAGCACTCCAAGGGCCTGGCCAAGGGCTTCGACC
This sequence comes from uncultured Oscillospiraceae bacterium, assembly GCA_904395865.1. Classification (GTDB taxonomy): domain Bacteria; phylum Bacillota; class Clostridia; order Oscillospirales; family Oscillospiraceae; genus Avoscillospira_A. The sequence continues at coordinate 14,434 of CAJFNY010000081.1, read as the reverse complement.
GGATCTCACCGTTCTATATCCCCATGGCCATCGCCAATATGGCCGCCGGCCAGATCGCCATCGCCTTCGGCCTCAGGGGCATGTGCGCCTGCCCGGTGGCGGCCTGCGCCGGCGGCGTCAACGCCGTGGGCGACGCCTTCCGCCACATCCGCGACGGCTACGCGGAGGTCATGGTCTGCGGCGGCGCCGAGGCGGCCATCACGCCCATGGGCGTCGGCGGCTTCACGTCCATGCGGGCCCTGTGCCTGAAGGACGATCCGGCCCGGGCCTCGATCCCCTTCGACAAGGAGCGCAGCGGCTTCGTCATGGGCGAGGGCGCCGGCATCCTGGTGCTGGAGGAGCTGGAGCACGCGAAGGCCCGCGGCGCGCGGATCTACGCCGAGGTCGCCGGCTACGGCGCCACCTGCGACGCCTACCACATCACTGCGCCGGCTCCCGACGGGGAGGGCGGCGCCCGGGCCATGGAGGAGGCCATGCGCGACGGCGGCCTGCGGCCGGAGGACGTGGACTACATCAACGCCCACGGCACGTCCACGCCCCTGAACGACGCCGGCGAGACGGCGGCCATCCGCCGCGTGTTCGGCGCCCACGCCGACCGGCTGCTCGTCAGCTCCACCAAGTCCATGACGGGCCACATGCTCGGCGCGGCCGGCGCCGTGGAGGCCATCGTCACGGCCCTGAGCCTGCGGGACGGCTTCGCCCCGCCCACCATCCACTACCAGGTGCCCGACGAGGCGTGCGACCTGGACGTCGTCCCCAACCAGGGGCGGGAGGCCGACCTGCGCTGCGCCCTGTCCAATTCCCTGGGCTTCGGCGGCCACAACGCCACCATCGCCCTGCGCCGCTGGGAGGGCTGAGCCATGGAGCTGAACAGTCAGGAGATCCAGAAGATCCTGCCCCACCGCTACCCGTTCCTGCTGGTGGACCGGATCGTGGAGTGCGAGCCGGGCGTCCGCGCCCGGGGCATCAAGTGCGTCAGCGCCAACGAGATGCAGTTCCTGGGCCACTTCCCCGGCAATCCGGTGATGCCCGGCGTGCTGATGATCGAGGCGCTGGCCCAGGTGGGCGCCGTCTGCGCCCTGACCGTGCCGGAGAACCGGGGCAAGCTGGCCCTGTTCGGCGGCATCCGGGAGGCCCGCTTCCGCCGCCAGGTGGTTCCGGGGGACGTGCTGGAGATGACGTGCGAGATCATCAGGCAGAAGGGCCCGGTGGGCGTCGGCAAGGCCGTCGCCACCGTGGACGGCCAGGTGGCCGTCACCGCCGAGCTGACCTTCATGCTCACGGACAACCCGCAGTAAAAAAGCCGCCGGCGCCGCAGCATTCGCTGCGGCGCCGGCGGCTTTCTCTACAGGGTCGGATGCTCCAGCAGGTAGCTGAGCAGGTAGAGGAGGCGGCTCTGGGGGTTGTCGAAGGTGTCGCCCTCCAGGCATTCGAAGATCTTCGTGATGCGGTAGTTGATGGTGTTCCGGTGGACGCCCATGTGGACGGAGGCGTCCATGAAGCTGCGGTTGTAATAGAGATACCAGAACAGCGTCTGGACGAACTGGGTGCCGCCGCTCTCGTCCAGCTGCTGGAGGCGGCGGTAGTCCGGGTGGAGCAGCTGGGCCAGGCGCGGGGCCGTGCGCAGGTGCTCCATCAGCAGCGAGACGGCTGTGTCGCGCATGGTGGCGCCGGGCAGCTTCCGGGCCAGGGCCCGGGCGGCGGCCACGTCGGCCAGGTCGGTCTCTGCGGCCAGGTCCTCGAGGCCCTGAAACTCATGGCTGACGCCCCAGACGAAGTGCTCTGCGTCGGCGTTGTGCTGGAGGTCATCCGTCAGCTTCGTATAGGAGCCGTACTCCCGGAGGTTCACGAGAAAGACGATCCGGCCCGGCTCCACCAGCGCCTGCATGGGGTACATGTTGCTCTCCAGCCGCTCCTGGGCCGCGTCCATGGCCAGCCGGTTCAGGTTGCCGCGGTCGCGCAGGACGATGACGGCGAAGGCATCGTCGGCCTTCCAGCCGTTGAGCTGGTAGATGTCGCGGGGCTGATAACGGCTCGTCTGCCCGCTGAGGACGGCCTGCATGTATTCCTCCAGCGCCGACTGGGAGAACAGCACGTCGGGCTTGGCGTTGACGTAGAAGTTGACGATCCCCTGAAAGACGCCCATCAGCTGCAGGTCCTTCTTCCCAAAGGGGCGGCTGTACTCGTAGGCGCTGATGTAGCCGACGCGCCGGTTGTCGTCGGACCAGAGGTTGGCGTACATGAAATCGCCCTGATAGACCGGGGAGTAGGCGATCTGCGGGTCATGCTGCTCGGCGACCTCCACCGGCTCGTTGAAGGCGAAGCCGTAGTGGTAGTGCCGGCTGCGGCCGGGGCGGATCTGCCGGAGATACTCGGCCCACATGGGATGGGTCTGCGGCCCGTAGGAATCGGTCAGGGCTACCAGCTCCATCCGGGAGTTCTTGATGAGCATCGGGCGCATGATGGCCAAATGGGCCTCGTCCAGCAGATCCTGCAGGGAGCTGCCGTGGAAGGCGCCGCGGAGCAGCGAGGCCTCCCAGGCGTTGTAGTATTCGAAGGCCTCGTTGGCCACGTTGAGGATTTCGCTGCCGGTGGCATTGATGACGAAGATCACGTCCTGCCCGCTGGTGACGGTCACGAGGCCGAAGTCCGCGTCCTTGTCTGAAATGCACGCCAGGGCCTTCTGGCCCAGCTCATCCGTGACGCGGGCGCCCACCAGACACGCCTCGCCCTCATGGATGGCCGACTGAAGCTTGTAGCCCCGGGACTGGAACCACGCCTCCAGCAGATACATGGATAGTTTCATCACATTCCGCCCCTTCTGCCGGAGCCGACTCCGGCAGTAATACCATTTCCATTATACCACAGTTCAAAAAGATATGGAACATCCGGAAAAAACAGGCGGGGACGAATTCGTCCCCGCCCCAGCTTGTCCAAAAAGTCTCTTGCGAGATTTTTTGACAAGCTGGGGCACGAATTTGCAACTTCAAAAAGTTGCAAATTCAATTTTGATTGAACGCGCAGGGGAACCCTGACGGTTCCGCCTCCGCGCCAAGTGCCGCCCACGCGGCGGGCGGTTGCGCTCCGGCACGCTCTGCGGAGCAGCCCTGCACACATCCCCTCCCTCCGAAGCCTTCGGCCGATACGGTTTTTCGATAGTCTAAGGCGGGGACGAATTCGTCCCCGCCCTGTCTGGGTGCGCGGGTCTCAGCCGCCGTACTGCAGGCGGCTGTAGCGGTAAAACGCATCCTCCACCGACACGCTCCGCTGGCCTGTGACCAGCAGGCTCGGCAGCAGACGGCGCGTCCGGCCCAGGCCGTCCACCAGACCGCGGACGCGGGCAACGGCCTCCTCGTCGGACACCGACGGATCGATGACGTTCATGTTCATCTGGAACAGGCGGTCGCCGTACTGATCCATGATGGCCTGCTTGTCGTTGACGGCGTCCTGCCCCTCCCAGCCGTCGAAGCCGGCGTCAATGAAATCCGGGATGTGGATGCCCACATTGCCGCAGGAGTGCAGGCTGATGTAAAGGCCCATGGCGTGGGCGGCGTCCGTGACCTTCCGGTACTGGGGCAGCAGCAGCGACCGGTACAGCTCGCTGGAGAAGAACGCGTTCTTCTGGGAGCCCATATCGTCGTGCAGGAGGATCATGTCGGCGTGGTAGAACTCCCGGGCAATGCGGATCAGCTCGATGTGCCACTCCGCCAGCCGGTCGTAGAAGGCCGTCAGCGCCTCGGGCTCCTCCAGCAGGTAGCAGAAGGCGTCCTCGAAGCTCGTCAGGTCGGCGGTCCGCTCGAAGAAGCCGTTGAGGATCACGAACGTCGTGAACCGGTCGGGGGAAAGACCCTGGGCGTAGTGCTCCTCCACGTCCTTCTGCCAGTCGATGGTGCGCAGGTCGAACCAGTCCAGCTCCTCCTCCCAGCGGGTGATGTCCGACAGGCGGCGGGTGCCCGGTGTGACCATGGCGGCGCGGATGTTGGGCTCGTACGTCCACTGGATGCCAAAGCAGTCGGTGCCGCCGAAGGCCCGGGCGTAGGCGTCGGGCAGGACGTACGGGCAGACCGTCGCGCAGTCCCGGCGCATGTCCGGCATCCACAGCGGATCCTCTCTCCGCAGGTACCGCAGGATGTTCTCCCGCGGCGGAATGGGGCGGTTGAACTTGGGAATGACCTTGTCCGGCCCGCCGTACAGGCCCGGGAGCCGGTACTGGCCGATGACCTCCAGCTCCCGTTCGTCAAAGGGCGGATGCAAGGCGATCGCCTCCTTTCAGTGCTTTCTCTGATCCCGGGCCGCGCGCTGGGCGTTGAGGTATTTCAGAATGCCGTCGCAGCCGGAGACGCAGAAGACGCAGCAGAGGATCATCAGGAGCATGTTGACCATGCTGCTCTCGATGTCCACCACCGTCGTGATGACGATGGAGATGGCGATGCCCAGCAGGATGGAGATGATGCCGCTGACCACCTGGGGCGCGATGAAGAATGCGCGGGCGTCGAAGGAGCCGTCCGGCCGGTAGCACGGCGGGATCTCTGGCAGCTGCTGGTTGTTTTTCTCATTCTTCTGGCTCACGGAAATACCTCCTCACAAAGCGGCGCGGATACCGGGTGCGGAAAACCGGCGCGGTCAGTCGGGGTCGGGGACGCGGCGGTTTTCAGGCTTCTCGTAGAAGTCGGCCCGCTCGGCGACGCACTCCTCCACAGCCTGGCGGAAGAACGGGGTCGAGGAATTGCCGAAGGGGATCAGGCAGCCGCCGCGGCAAAGGGTGTCGATCCGCTCGCCGACGATGGCCTTGATCTTCTCCACGGTCATGCCGGGCATCTGGATCTCCTTGACGTCGCAGCCGCCGATCATGGTCAGCCGGTGGCCGTACGTCTTGAGGATGGACTCCAGGTCGTTGACGGCCTGGCTGGAGGTCCAGTGCTCCAGGCCGGCGTCCACGGCGGCGGGGATGATCTTCTCCCAGCGGCCGCAGGAGTGGAGCTGGAACAGGATGCCCAGGCGCTTGCAGCAGTTGATGATCTTCGTCATGCCGGGGCGGAACAGCTCGTTCCACGTGTCCACGGAGAAGAAGGCGGCGTTCTGATGGCCCCAGTCGTCGCTCATGTCGATCAGGTCGACCTTGGGGTAGTACCGGACGATCTTCTCAATGGTCCTGCACTTGTAGTCGGCCAGGGCGTCGAAGAACTCCCGCACGGCCTCCGGCTCGGCCACCAGGGCCATGGCCCCGTCCTCCATGCCCATCAGAGAGTGGAGGCGCTCAAACATGCCGTGGCCGATGGAGACGTTGACGAGCTTCGTCTCGAAGTCCTCACCGGGGTTGCTCTCCACGCCGCGCATGGTGGCGATGGGCCGGGCCTGCCCGGCGCGGACGCCGGCCATGTCCTCGGCCACGTGGGCCTCCCAGTCGTAGGCGTCGGGGTCAGGAATCTTGATGAAGTCGCGCCAGTTCTCCATGTCGTCCAGGGTCATGACGTACCTGCCGGTCTTGGGGTCGGGCATGGGCATGTGGGCCTTGGACTTCTCCTCATACTGCCAGTAGACGCCGAAGCCGTCGTAGCCGCTCTCGCCGATGGGCGGGTGGGCCTCATACTGGCAGAAGGACACGTTGGCCGGCGAGAAGTCCCGGCGCATGTCGGGGATGTAGTCGGGGCACTGACGGTGGTAGAATTTCAGCAGGTTTTCGCGGTAGGAAATCATGGAAGCTCCTTTCTCCGGTCAGCCGTTGGCCTTCTGCTTGGCCTCAAACTCGGCCTTGTACTGGGCCATCTTCGCGTTCGTCAGGGGGTAGAACAGGTAGGCGATGATGCCCAGGACCAGGAAGAAGGTGGGGACGAACGCGGTGATGACGCGGATGCCGAAGATCGCGTGGTCGGTGATGGCTTTGGCATCGAAGCCGAACAGGGCCAGGCCGTAGCCCAGGCAGGCGCTCTTGATGACGTTGGACAGGTTGGCCACCATGGACGTGACCTGGTAGAGGAAGGCGCGGCAGTTGATGCCGGTGGTGTAGTAGCTCCAGTCCACCACGTTGGCCACCAGGGCCGAGTCGGTGGCGTGCTGCAGGGAGTAGCCGAACATGCCGATGGACATCAGGGCCGTGAAGACGACGCCGTTGGTGCCGAACACGAAGGACAGGACGAGGGCCGCGGCGTAGAAGATGTAGCCGACGATGCACGTCCACTTGCCGCCGATGCGCTGGGAGACGAACGGGGCCACCACGCCGCCCAGCAGCTGGATGACGGTGGAGGCGGTCAGGTACCACGTCATGCCGGACATGTCGCCGATGACGAATTCATAGTAGAAGGCCATGACGCCGTAGACCAGGGAGTAGCAGACGCTCTTGCCCAGGGAGCCGATGCAGCAGCAGAGCATGGGCCGGTTCAGGGCCAGCTTGACCATGGTGCCGACGGGGATGGAGTGGGCCTTGCCGGTCTTGGCGTCCTTCTCGTCGGGCTTCTCCAGGCCCTTGATCTGGCGGGCGACGATCAGCACGCCAATCATCAGCGCCACGGAGATCGCGGCCGACAGCGCCGTGTAGCCCCAGGTCTCCGAGCCGACCAGGGCCACCAGGCCGCCCAGAATGGCCACGTGGAAGAGCGACCAGAACAGCTTGCCGATGGAGTTCATCTGCAGGCGGACGCCGGTCATGGAGGTGCGGTCCTCCACGTTGGGGGCCAGCAGGGAGATGCAGCCGGTGTACGGCGTGTAGAAGATGGAGTAGCCCACGCCGCCGACGATGGCGACCATGTACCAGATGTACTTGAAGGTGTCGGAGCCGCCCACGGGCATGAACATCATGACGCCGGTGACGGCGCTGAGCATGGCACCGAAGATCATCCAGAAGCGGAAGCGGCCCATCTTCGGGTTGGACTTCTGCATGACGAAGCCCAGCAGCAGGGAGACCACCAGGCCCACGATGCTGGAGATGGTGGAGATGTTGGCGGACATGACCGCCGGGAGCATGGCCACCGAGTTCAGGAAGAACTGCTGGTAGTTGGAGTTCATCTGCGAGCGCAGGGTGGAGAACGTGTTGGCCAGGCCGTAAAGCACGAACGACTTTCTGTAGATGGCCTTGACCGAGAGTTTGTTTGCCATGTGGCACCGCCTTTCTGATTCTGCCTCTTGGTTTCTCTTTTTCAAGCCCGCCGCCTACGCGGTGGGGAGCTTGCAGTGGGCCGGGTCCTTGAAGAAGTCCCGGTTGGCCTGGACGACCTCGGAGACCACCTGCGCCAGGTGCGGCACGCCGAAGGTACCGTACGGCAGGAACGCGCCGCCGGGGCACAGGTCGTCGATGCGCTGCTGGACGATGGCGCGCATCTGCTCGATGGGGTAGTCCTCGTCGTAGAACTCCTGCAGGTCCATGCCGCCGGAGCTGATGAACCGGTCGCCGTACGTCGCGACGATGGCGTGCAGGTCGTTGATGGCTTGGCTGGAGGTCCACACGTCGATGCCCGCGTCGATCATGTGGGGGATCAGCTTCTCGTTCTTGCCGCAGCTGTGCTGCAGGTACAGGAAGCCCTTGGAGCGGATGTGGTCGATGAGCCGCTTCACCTGGGGCTTGAAGTGCTCGTCCCACGTGGCGGGGCTGATGAACAGGCCGTTCTTGTGGCCCCAGTCGTCGCTGACCTCCAGCATGTCCACGCCGGGGTAGTACCGGGCGATCTTATCGACGATGGCGATCTTGAAGTCGAAGTACGCGGTGAAGAAGTCGTCGATGGCCTCCGACTCCTCCAGCAGGGCGATGTTGGCCTCGGTCATGCCCATGAAGAAGTGGAGCCGCTCGTAGAGGCCGTGGCCCAGGCCCATGTTCCAGAACTTGGAGGGGTCGGCGTTGGCCAGGTCCTTCTTGGCCATGGCCTCCCAGTCGACGCTGTCCACGTCCGGGAACGTGACGTACTTGCGCCACTCGGTAATGTCCGGGATCACCGGGGCGGCCGTGGTGTCCGGCGATGGAGCGGAGAAGCTCGTCTCCTCCACCCGGTACCAGACGCCGAAGCCGTCCTGCCCGCGGCCCTCCCGCAGCGGCTTCTCCGGGTCGGCCGGGTCACGCGGGTGCTCCATCTGCTCCACGAAGGAGCACTGGATGTTCTGGCGGTCCTTCCGGTAGTCCGGGAGCCACTCCGGAATGTGGTGCGTGTAGAACGTGCGGAAATTCTCCTTGGCGGTCAGCTGCACATCAATTCCCCCTTATTTCAGATCGGTGGGCGCAAGGCCTTTCCTGTTTTCTACGTTACCACACCTTTGGCACTGCGTCAATGGGGTATTGTAAAAAAGTGATAAATATCAAAATGAAATTCAAAAATTTTTATAAAAATATCCGGATGCACTTGCGCGTATTCCGGGGATGATGTATAATTGCAACAATCCTTGCTGAGGAATTTGGCAAGACGCACGGGAGGCGAAGACGATGAAACTGAGAAAGCGGCGGTTCCCGTCGGCCATGGCGATCCTGCTGGCGGTCATCGTGCTGGCGGCGCTGCTGACGTATCTGGTGCCCGGCGGTGAGTTCGGATCCCACACGGACCCGGAGACCGGCGAGACCGTGACGACGCTGGAGGACTTCCGCTTCGTGGCGTCGCAGCCGGTGAATCTGCTGGAGATCCCGGTGCGGATCGTCCAGGCCTTCCTGAATGGCTCCACGGCGACCATTGTGCTGACGTACCTCTTCATGGGCGGCGGCGTGTACATCCTGACCGATTCGGGGGCGTTCCAGGCCGTCATGGGCTGGGCCGTCCGGAAGCTCAAGGGCAACCGCCTGGCCATGGTGGCCGGCTTCACGACGCTGTTCGCCCTGGTGAACCTGGTGCTCTCGCCCCACTCGTTCGTGGCCTTCGTGCCGTTCAGCATCCTCTTCGCCCGGGCCATCGGGTACGACGCCATGGTCGGCGTCGCCATGGCGCTGCTGGGCGGCGCCGTCTCCTTCAGCACCGGCGCGCTGCTGGCCACCACCGTGGCCGCCCAGACCATGGTGGGCCTGCCCATCTACTCCGGCGCGCCGTACCGGCTGCTGTGCATGGTCGTGCTGCTGATCCCCACGATCCTCTACATCTACCGCTACGGCGAGCGGGTGCGCACCGGCGGCCGCGCCAGCCTGGTGGCGGAGCTGGAGCGGGAGGAGCACGCCGGAGCGGCGGAGCTGCCCTCGGAGGTGCACTTCCACCACATTCTGACGATGCTGCTGTTCGTGGGAACCATCGGTCTGTGTGTCTACGGCTCAGCCTTCCACGGCTGGACGAACGTGGAGCTGTCGGCCGCCTTCCTGGTGCTGGGCATCGTGGTGGGCCTGCTCCACCGCCACCCGCTGGACGAGGTGCTGCAGATGTACCTGACCGGCGCCCGGAACATGATGGGCAGCGCCGTGCTGGCGGGCCTGGCCGGCGCGGCCACGGCCATCCTCAACAGCGGCGGCATCATGTATACCATCGTCTACTATGCCGCCCGGGTCATCACTGTGGCGCCGCCGGTGCTGTACGCCCCGGTGATGTTCACCATGCACCTGATCATCAACTGCTTCATCGTCTCCGGCGGCGGCCAGGCCGCGGCCACCATGCCGATCATGGGCCCCATCGCCCGGCTGTGCAGCCTGCCCATGCAGAGCGCCGTGCTCTGCTTCAACCTGGGCGACGGCCTGGGCAATTACGTCCTGCCGTACTCCAACCAGCTGATCTCCTACATCGAAGCCGGCCGCATCTCGTACGGCCAGTGGATGCGCTTCCTGGGGAAGCTGTTCGTCATCTGGGTGGCGCTGGCCTGGGTGCTGACGGCTCTGTCGGTGTTCGTCTGGGGCTGATTCCGCCTGAAACCGAAAAACGCCGCCCCCGCTCATGCAAATGAGCGGGGGCGGCGTACTTGGATTACCGCCGTTTCCAGCGGAGCAGCAGGGCCGAGTGGAGGATCACGAACACGCTGCCGGCGTTGTGGACCAACGCGCCCACCACCGGCTCCAGCCGGCCGGTGACGGCCAGGGCGATGGCCAGGAAGTTCAGGCCCATGGAGAAGGCCAGGTTCCAGCGGATCGTCGTCATCATCCGGCGGGACAGGCTCAGCAGGTGGGGCAGCTGGCGGATCTCGTCGTCCACCAGGGCGATGTCGGCGGCCTCCACGGCGATGTCGCTGCCAACGCCGCCCATGGCGATGCCCACCCACGCCCGCTTCAGAGCCGGGGCGTCGTTGATGCCGTCGCCCACCATGCAGACCCTGTGGCCGCGCTGCTGTGTCTCGTCGATGTACGCCAGCTTGTCCTCGGGCCGGCAGTCGGCGCGGACGCGGTCCAGGCCCAGACCGTCCGACACCCGACGCGCCGCCCGGGCGTGGTCGCCGGTCAGCAGCACCGAGGTGACGCCCGATTCCCGCAGGGCCCGGAGCATGGCGCCGGCGTCGGGGCGGAGGGTGTCCTCCAGAGCCAGGCAGCCGGCGGCCCGGCCGTCCAGGGCCACGAGAATGACGGTGCAGCCGGCCGCCTCACCGGCGGCCGCCGCCGCGTCCAGGGCCCCGCAGCCGGTTACGCCCTGCTCCTCCAGCAGCGCCCGGTTGCCGGCCAGCAGGGCCAGACCGTCCACCGTGGCCGCCACGCCGCGGCCGGGGACCATCCGGAAGTCCGTCACCTCTGGCAGCGCGCCGCCGTGCTCCGCCCGCCAGCAGCGGACGACGGCCTTGCCCAGCGGGTGCTCCGAGCGGAGCTCCGCCGCGGCCGCCAGAGCGTAGAGCCGGCCGTCGTCCAGCTCCGCCAGGCAGCTGGTGCAGGCGGCCACCCGGGGCGTGCCGAAGGTCAGGGTGCCCGTCTTGTCGAACGTGCACGTGTCCACCTGGGAGAGCCGCTCCAGCGCGTCGCCCTCCCGCACCAGGAAGCCGTGGCGCGTGGCGTTGCCGATGGCCGCCATGATGGCCGTGGGCGTGGCCAGCACCAGGGCGCAGGGGCAGAACACCACCAGCACCGTCACCGACCGGATGGGCTCCCGGGTCACGAGATACGTGACGACCGCCGCCGTCAGGGCCGCCACGACGATCCACGTGGCCCATCGGTCGGCCAGGGTGACGATCTTCGCCTTGCCGGCGTCGGCCGACTGGACGAGGCGGATCATCCGCTGGATGGAGCTGTCCTCGCCCACCTTCCGGGCCTCCATCTCGAAGGCGCCGAACTGGTTCACCGTCCCGCTGGACACCGCGTCTCCCGGCCCCAGGTCCACCGGCAGGGACTCGCCGGTCATCACCGCCTGGTTCACCGACGTCTGGCCCGCCGTGATGACGCCGTCCACGGGGATCGTCTCCCCGGGCAGCACCCGCAGCCGGTCGCCCACCCGCACCTGCTCCGCCGGGACGATCCGCTCGCCGCCGCTGCCGTCCAGCACCCGCGCCGTCTGGGGCGTCAGCTTCACGAGCTTCTCGATGCCGGCGCGGGCCCGGGCCACGGTCAGCTCCTCCAGCAGCGCGCCCAGCTGCATGATGAACGCCACCTCGCCGGCGGCGAAGTCCTCGCCGATGCAGACCGACGCCACCAGGGCCATGGAGACGAGCACGTCGGCCTTGATGTCGAACCGCGTCACCAGCCCGACGATCGCCTCCAGCAGAATGGGTACGCCGCAGAGGACGATGGCCACCCACGCCGCGTCGAAGGGAAGGGGGAACGGGTGGAGGATGCTCACCAGCAGCGCCAGCCCCGAGAGAACGAGAAATACGATGTCCCGCCGCGTGCCGCCCCACGACAGCACCTTCTCCAGCTTTTCCATATTGCGCCTCCTGTACCTATGGGGGTATGGGTTTATTATACCCATGGGGGTATCCGCTGTCAAGGGGAGGCGGCGAAAAACGGGGCGCAGGCCGGCTGGCCTGCGCCCCGTCCGGTTCCCGTTGGGGGTGCGCCGGGGTCCCGCGGGGCCCGGCTCAGATCATATTGGCGAACCGCTCCACGGCCTTGGTGAAGCTGGCGATGGTCTGCTCGGCGTCGCCGTGCTCGATGCCGTCGCGGACACAGTGGTTGATGTGGCCCTCCAGCACCACCTGGCCCACCCGGTGGAGGGCCGACTTGGCGGCGTTGATCTGGGCCAGCACGTCCTCGCAGGGGATGTCCTCATCCACCATGCGGTCAATGGCCTGCACCTGTCCGATGATCTTCTTCAGCCGCCGGTGGAGATTCTCGGCGTCCATGCACTGTCTCATACGAAGCCTCCTGCGATGGATTTTTCTCCATTATGGGCGGCTTTTCCGGCTTTGTCAAGGGCGCGGGAGCGCCGCCTGCGCGGCGGGCCTCCGGGCGTAGAGCAGGACCGACAGGGCCACCGTCACCGGCACCGACAGCACGATGCCGAAGCTGCCAGACAGGCCCTGCATGATGGCAATGCCGATGTTGTTGGAGTTGATGATCTGCAGGTAGGGGAGGCTGTAGGCGTAGTCGAGGACCAGCATGGAGATGCTGCCGCCGGCGAAGGCCAGCATCAGCGTGTTGGAGTCGGTGCTCATCATGTCCCGGCCCACGCGCATGCCGGCCTTGAACAGCTGGAGGCGCGTCAGCTCGGGGCTCTGGTCGCGGATCTCCGCGATGGCGCTGGCGATGGACATGGCCACGTCCATGACGGCGCCGAGGCTGGAGATCAGCAGGCCGGAGAACAGCAGCCCGCCCACCTGGACGCCGCTGGTGTTGGCCAGGGTCAGGAGGCTCTCGATGTCGGAGACGTTCCAGCCGGTGATGCCCGTGACGGCGCTGAACACCGACGCGGCGACGCCGGCGATGATGACGCCGGCCACCGTGCCGCCGGTGGCCACCAGGGTCTTGCGGGTAGGGCCGCCGATGAAGTACATGGTGACGAGCGTGGTGAGGACGCAGATGAGCACCGTCACCAGGAACGGCGACAGCCCCATGTATACCAGCGGCAGGTAGACGAACAGGATGCACAGGAAGGTGAACACCAGCCCCATGGCTCCTTTGAGGCCCTGCCTGCCGCCCACCAGGCAGAGGACCAGCAGATAGACGGCCGCGAAGGCGTAGATCACGAACTCCCGGTCCTGGGAGTAGATGCTGGTGATGGCGGTGTCGCCGGCGACGCTCTGGAGCACCACCACCTTCATGCCCACGGTGCAGCCAGCGCCGAACAGGTAGCCGGAGGCGCTGGTGGTCTCCAGCTCCTGACCGGCCAGCACGCCGGTGGTCATCCGCACCCGGACCAGCTGCTCACCCACACGGGAGCCGTCGGGCTGCAGGTTGTCCCGGAGGATCTCGGTGACGACGCCCTTCTCAAAGGTCTGGCCGGTGCGGTTGACGAGGCGCACCTTTTCCAGCTGGTTCAGGTAGACCACCGCTACGGCAAACACGGCCAGCAGCAGGATCGGGAGGCCCCAGCGCAGGAGCCATTTCTTCGTGTTCAAGTGGAATCCGCCTTTCGTAACTTCGTAACGCACGATTCCCGGCGGCAGCGCCGCCGGGAATCGTGCGACTGTCGAAAAACCGCTCCGGCCGAAGGCTTCGGAGGGAAGGAAAGTGTGAAAGGGAACCGTCAGGGTTCCCTTTCGCGTTCAATCAACCCCGAATTTGCAACTTTTTAAGTTGCAAATTCGAAAGCAGCGTGTCAAAAAAATCTCGTGAGAGACTTTTTTGACACGCTGCGATTCCCGGCGGCGCTGCCGCCGGGAATCGCAGGATGGTTTAGAGTGCGCTTACAGGGAGACGCCCAGCCGGGCCAGGAAGGCCTCGGAGACGTAGTAGTTGTCGCCGGCGCGGACGGCGTCCTCGGTGACGGCCTGGCCGTCCACCACGGCGTTCATGGTGCGGGCCTCGCCGGAGGCCGGGCTGCCGGCCGGCACGGTGCCGGTGTACGTCTCGCCGGTGGTGATGACGACGTTCTTGTTGGACCAGGTGACGCTGAACTGCTCGTCGCTGCCCTTGACGGCGGCGGCCACGTCGCGCAGGCGGTAGTACGTCTCACCGTCCACGGTCAGCGTGTCGATGGCACTGGCGTCGAACTTCTCGATGGTGAAGGTGGCGTCGATGGGCTCCACGGCGCCGCTGTCCGTGATCTGGTACGTGGTGATGGAGAAGGAGTCGGCGTCCATCTCAATGACCGAGTAGCTGGGCAGCCAGTTCTGGCTCCGGGCGGCGATGTAGTCCTGCTGCGGGTTGATGAGCTCGTAGAACTTGGAGCCGGAGGCGGAGTTGGCGGACATGTAGAGGGTGCCTCTGGGGTTCACGACGGTGTTGCCCTCGGAGTCCTCGATGGTGTAGCAGTTGTTGTCGGCCTGGAAGGCGTCGTGCAGGGCGGCGCCGGCGGTGTCGCCATCGGCCGGGTACAGCGGGATCTGCTCGTCGGTGGCGACGTTGTAGGCGTTGTCCCAGTCGTAGTCGGTGCCCTCGGCGTTCAGGCGGAACTCATAGGAGCCGTGGGTCTGGCCGTCGCCGTACAGCAGCTTGGAGCGGCTGAAGGTGTGGTCATGGCCCTGGAGCACCACG
>CAJFNY010000080.1 GCA_904395865.1 uncultured Oscillospiraceae bacterium | reverse complement strand
GAGGGTCTGCTCCCGCTCGTCGTTGCCGCCAAGCTGTCCGTCACGCTTTTTGCCGATGGCGTCGATCTCATCGATGAACACGATGCACGGCGCCTTCTCCTTGGCCTGCTTGAACAGGTCGCGGACCTTGCTGGCGCCCATGCCCACGAACATCTCCACGAACTCCGAGCCGGACATGGAGAAGAACGGCACGTTGGCCTCGCCGGCCACGGCCTTGGCCAGCATCGTCTTGCCGGTGCCGGGAGGGCCCACCAGCAGCACGCCCTTGGGCATGGACGCGCCGATCTCCTTGTACTTGTCCGGGTTGTGGAGGTATTCGACGATCTCCTTCAGGTTGTCCTTTGCCTCGTCCTCGCCGGCCACGTCGGCGAACTTGATGCCGTCGGAGGATTTGACGTACACCTTGGCGTTGCTCTTGCCGAACATCATGGCGTTCGGCCCGCCGGCGCTCTTCATCAGGCGGCGGGTCAGCAGCTGGCCGATGGCGATGAAGATCACCAGCGGCAGCACCCACGCCAGGATGTCCGCCAGCAGCGAGCTCTGCTGGACCTCCACGCCCTGAAAGGCCACGTCGGCCTCCCACAGCCGGTCGGTCAGATCGGGGTCCTCCACCATGGCCGTCTTGTAGAGGACGGCGCCGTCCTGGTCGGTGAAGAGGATGCGGTTCTCCTGCTCCTGGATCTCCGCCTGGGCCACCTGGCCGGCCTCCACCATGTCCAGGAACTCGTTGTACGGCACCTCCCGGATCTGGCGCTCCTGCAGCCACGGCATGGCCAGCATGTTGAACAGCAGCAGCACCAGCATGGCCACGGTATAGTAAAAGATCAGCGGTTTTTTCGGGGATTTGACCTCGTTCATCATCGATTCGTCCTTTCCACGCGCGCAACAGCCCACTATTTTACAAGGATACCCCAATTCCGCCGCCCCAGCCACTGACAGCTTGCCCGTTCTGTCCTGACAGATTCCTCAAAATGTAATCCCGCGCGCCGGCCGGAGCACGGGAAAGCCCGCCTCCGGCAAAGGGGACGGGCTCAGCACACCGGGAAAGCTTCTCCTGGGCTTCGGTTCAGACAGCGCTCCAGCCGGCGCCGCGGGACAGGAGCCAGTGGAGCCGCTCCGCCAGCCGGTCGGCATCCTCGCCGCTGCGGATCCCCTCCAGCATCATGCCGCCGAGGCCGTACGTCTGGAAGTTCAGCAGATCGTTGAACTGCGCCGGCGTCATGGCCAGATCCGGCCGGCTCTCCCGCAGCAGCTGCCGCAGGAACACCCGCATCAGCCGCCAGAGCAGCGGCAGCACCTGCTCCCGCCGCCGGGAGTGCATCAGCCGCAGCAGCAGCTCGCGCTGCGACACCAGGCGCCGGGTGAAGTCCCGCACGGCCTCGTCCAGCGGGCAGTCCCGGGGACCGCGGGCCAGGAACTGCCGCTCGTCCCGCTCAATGGCCCACTCCAGCACCTCCATCAGGTCCTGGAAGTGGTAGTAGAAGGTCTGCCGGGAGATGGCGCACCGCGCCACAAGCCCCTTGACCGTCACCCGGTCCAGCCCGTTTTCCCGCACCATTTCCAGAAAGGTGTCGGTGATCCGGTTCTTCATGTTTTCCGGCACGGCGTCGCCTCCCTCCGCGTTTTCCTCAGTTTACCACAGCCGCCGAAGGATGTCCACTCCCTAGACCCGGACGATCCTGCAGTACGTGCGGGCCGTCAGGCGGTACGTCAGAAGGTAGAACACGAGGAACACGCCGGCCGAGGCCGCGGTGCACAGCAGGAACAGGTGCGTGTTGTAGAGCTGGAAGCCCTGGAGCACCTTGCACAGCGCCGGAAAGGCCACCGCGATGTGCACCACGGCCATGGCCAGCGGCAGGTAGAACATCAGCAGCACCTGGCGGGACACGACGCGGTTCACCTCCCGGGCGCTGAGGCCCACGTTCTGCAGGATGCGGAACCGCTCGTGATCGTCGAAGCCCTCGGTGATCTGCTTGTAGTAGAGGATCAGCACCACGGCGATCAGGAACAGCGCCGTGAAGAACAGCCCGATGAACAGCAGCCCGCCGTACATCTCGTAGAACGACGCCTCCTGCCAGTGGCGCACCATCACGTTGCCCAGGTGCTCCACCGTACCGTCCAGCCGCTCCCGCAGGTTTTGGCAGAAGGGCTCCAGGTTTTCGCCGGCCGCGTCGAAGCCGTACTGGACGGAGATCAGGCGGACGGTGCCGCTTTCCGGGTCCAGAGCCTCGTTGTGCCGCCGGGCCAGATCCTCCAGCGTCCCGTAGTCGGGGACGACGACGACCAGCGCGCCGGCCGCGCCGCTGCCGGCGGCCAGGAACTCCGGCCGCTCCGTCAGCTGCCCGGCGATGGCGTACGTCCAGCCGTCCAGCTGCAGGGCGCCCGCGGCCACGCCGGCATTCTCGTCGCAGACGTACACCTGGCCGTCCTCCAGCGTCAGGTCGGTGCCGGCACAGCGGTTGTAGTCATCCACGGTCACGGCCAGCAGCTCCCGGGTCTCCGAGCCGAACCACGGCACCGACCGGTATACGCCGCCGCCCTGGGCCGTCACGGCCCCGTCGAACACCCGCAGCCCCACGGCGTTGGAGACGGTCACGCCGTACTCCGCCGCCGCCGCGGCCACGCCGGCCTCCAGGGCCGCCAGGTCCCCGTCGGCGGCGGAGCGGGCGTCCACGTTGACCATCCGCGGGAACTCCCGGCGCAGCATGTCCTGCTGGCCCAGGAAGAGGCTCACCGTGGTGGACAGCGTCACCAGCACGCACGTGGACAGGATGCAGATGGCCGCCAGGCCCGCGGCGTTCTGCTTCATCCGGTACAGCAGCGTGGAGACGGACAGGAAGTTCTTCGCCCGGTAGTAGAAGTTCCGGCTGCGCTTCATGAGCTTCAGCACGGCGATGGAGCCGGCGGTGAACAGGCAGTACGTGCCGACCATCACCAGCAGCGCCGCCGGCAGGAAGGCGATCAGCGCGTCGGCCGCCGTCGACGGCATCAGGGCCATGACGTAGCCGCCGCCCAGCGTCACCACGCCCAGCAGCGCCAGGAGCCAGCGGGCCTTCGGCTCCCGCTCGCCCTGCCGGTCGCTGCGGAGCAGCTCCAAGGGGCGGCTGCGGAGGACGGCCGCGGCGTCGTACACCAGCACCAGGGCGAAGGCCGCGGCGAACAGCGCCGCCGTGTCCCCCACGGCTTCCAGGGGAATCCACAGCTCCAGCTGCACCGGCAGGCGCGTCAGCCGCTGGAGCAGCAGCAGGAACAGCTGGGAGAACAGCGCCCCGGCCGCCATGCCCAGCACGACGCCGCCCACGGCCACCAGCAGCACCTCCCACATCAGCACCAGGCAGATGTGGCGCTTCTCCATGCCCAGGACGCTGTAGAGCCCGAACTCCCGGCGCCGCCGGCGGATCAGGAAGCTGTTGGCGTAGAACAGCACCAGCAGCGACAGCACGCCCATGAGCCACGTGCCCATGCCCAGGATGGCCCCCAGGGAGCCGCCGCCGCTCATGCCGCTGCGGGCGGCGATCCGCGCCAGGGACGCCAGGCAGTAGTACATGGCCGACAGCAGGACGACGGCCAGCAGGTACGGCCGGTAGATGGAGTGGTTCTTCCGCAGGTTGGAGGCCGCCAGCCGCGGGTAGAACAGCCGCTTATCCACGGTACACCCCTCCCGTCGCCAGCACGGTCAGCGTGTCGGAGATGGCCTCGTAGAACTGCCCGTCGGTCCGGTCGCCCCGGTAGAGCTGGTGGTAGAGGGTGCCGTCCTTGAGGAACAGCACCCGCCCGGCCCGGCTGGCGGCGCGGACCGAGTGCGTCACCATCAGGATCGTCTGCCCCTGGCCGTTGAAGCCGGCGAAGGCCGTCAGCAGGCCGTCGGCCGCCCGGGAGTCCAGGGCGCCGGTGGGCTCGTCGGCCAGGAGGATCCGCGGCTCGGTGATCATGGCCCGGGCCGCGGCGGCCCGCTGCTTCTGGCCGCCGGAGACCTCGTAGGGGTACTTGTCCAGCAGCTCGCCGATCTCCAGCCGGGCCGCCAGGGGCTGCAGCCGCCCCTCCATCTCGGCGTACGGCCGGCCCGAGAGCACCAGCGGCAGGACGATGTTGTCCCGCAGGGTGAACGTGTCCAGCAGGTTGCAGTCCTGGAACACGAAGCCCAGCCGCTCCCGGCGGAAGGCCGCCAGCCGCCCGTCGGGGATGGACGCCAGGTCCTCGCCGTCCAGGAGCACCTGGCCGTCGGTGGGCCGGTCCAGGGCGGCCAGCAGGTTCAGGAGCGTCGTCTTGCCGGAGCCGGACTCGCCCATGATGGCCGTGAACTCCCCGGCCTCCACGGTGAAGCTGACGCCGTCCAGGGCGCGGACGGCGTTCCCGCCGAAGCGGGTGGTGTATACTTTCTGCAGCTGACGCACTTCCAAAAGTGCCATATTGCCGCCTCCTTCTCGGTTTCTGGAACTGCCATCAGTATACCGCCCCGGCGGCGGCGGTGCCATGGCGGCGGCTTACAATTCGGCGGCGAAAGCTTACAAAACCGTAAGGTTGCGCTCACTCCAGCGGCAGCTGCACCCGGGACAGGTCCAGGGAGACGGTCGTCCCCGCGCCGGGCCGGGAGTCCACGGAGATCCCGTGGCCCAGCAGGTCCATGGCCTGGCGGCAGAGGGCCAGGCCGATGCCCGTGGAGCGGCCCTCGCCGCGGCCGGCCGCGCCGGTGTAGCCCCACTGGAAGATCCGCGGCAGATCCTCCGGCCGGATGCCGATGCCGTCGTCGGCCACCTGCAGGACGCAGCCCTCCGGCGCGAAGTCCACCCGCACCCGGCCGCCGGGATGGGTGTACTTGGCCGCGTTCGTCAGCACCTGCTCCAGCACGAACGTCAGCCACTTGCCGTCGGTGAGGACGGTCCGCTCCACGTCGCCCAGCTCCAGGCGGACGTTCCGGGCGATGAACAGCGTCGACACCCGCTTCGCCGCCCGGCGCACCAGCGCGCCGGCGTCCTGCTGGGCGAAGGCCAGGTCGCTGCCGGCGGCGGCCAGGCGCTGGTACTGCAGGGCCATGTCGGCGTACTGCTCCAGCCGCCAGAGCTCCAGCTCCAGGGCCTCCCGGTCCGGCTCCGGCTCCCGCAGCAGCAGGCCCAGGGCCGCCAGAGGCGTCTTGATCTGGTGCATCCAGAGGGTGTAGTACGTGTCGGCCCGCCGGGCCGCCTCGGCCGACGCCGCCCGCTCCCGCCGGCGGGCCCGCTCCACCGCCGCCGTGACGGCCAGATACCGGTTCAGCAGCGGGTCCTCCTCCCGGGGCAGCTCCCCCAGGCCCTCCCCGGCCCGGGCCAGCAGCCGGTCCAGCTCCGCCATGCGCCGGCGGTACGCCCGGAAGTCCACGGCCGCGGCCGCCAGCAGCAGCACCGTCAGCAGCAGCAGCGTGTAGACGATGGGCCCGGCCGACGCGAAGTACAGCCCGTACAGCGCGGCGATGCCGGCGAAGGCCACGGCCGCCAGCAGCGCCGCCCACCGGCGGGAGCGGCAGTACGCCCTCAGCACGGCCCGTCCTCCTGCAGCAGGTACCCCTCGCCCTTGCGGGTGACGATGCGGCCGCCAGCGCCGATGGCCTCCAGCTTCCGGCGCAGGCGGCCCATGTTGACGGTCAGCGTGTTGTCGTCGATGAAGTCCTCCCGGTCCCACAGGGCGCGGATCAGCTCGCTGCGGCGGACCGTGCGCCCCGGGTTCTCCAGCAGCAGCCGGAGGAGGATGGCCTCGTTCTTCGTCAGGCTGCAGCGCTGTCCGGCGTACTCGGCCAGCCCGTCCCCCAGGTGCAGCGTCAGGCCGCCGCGGGAGAGGCTCGTCGCGCCGGCGCCGAAGTCGTAGCTCCGGCGGAGCAGGGCGCGGATCCGGGCCGTCAGCACCTCCATGCGGAACGGCTTGGCCAGGAAGTCGTCCGCCCCCAGGTTCACGGCCATGATCAGATTCTGATCATCCCCGGCCGACGTGAGCATCAGGATCGGCACGCGGCTGCGGCGCCGCAGCTCGGCGCACCAGTGGCAGCCGTCGTACAGCGGCAGCTTCAGGTCCAGGATCACCAGGTCGGGGCCGTACGCCTCGAACGTCTCGTCCACGCGGGCGAAGTCGTCGGCCAGCCGCGCCTCCCAGCCCCAGCGCTCCATCTGCCGCGCCAGGGCGCCGGCGATGGCCGGGTCGTCCTCCACGATCAGGATCTTATACATAATGGGACACCTCCCGTTTCGTCTCCCCACAGTATACCCGCTGGCGCCGCCCGGCGCAACCGTCATCTGCGCCGCGGCCCCGGCGCCGCGCATTGCAATCCGGCCGCAGATCGGGTATAATGTCCGGGAACGAAGGTCCTCCGCGCGGCGCGGCATCGCGTGCCGTGCCGGCGGCCGTATCGGCAAATTCCGGGCGCGCCGCGGCGCCGCCCTTCCGAAGGGAGCGATGGATGTGGAATCCGCCCTGGCCCGCTGGCTGGACACCGCCTTTGCGGGATTCGACACGGCCGTCCTGGGGGCGGTTAACGCGGTGCAGCAGTCCCCGGCCGACGCGGTGCTCGCCCCCCTGGCCCGGCTGCTGGATCTGCTGGGAACCGGCGGCTGGGCGCTGATCGCCCTGGGTCTGGCGCTGCTGCTGGCGCGGCGCACGCGCCGGTTCGGCGCGTGCGTGCTGCTGGCCCTGGCCCTGGGGGCCCTGTGCACCAACGTCGTGCTCAAGCCCCTGACGGACCGGGCGCGGCCGTACGCCGACGAATCGTCCGTCCTCCACCGGTGGTGGCAGGAGGCCGGCGGCGAGACGGAGTCGGACGCGTCCTTCCCCTCCGGCCACGCCACGGCGGCCGCGGCGGCCATGGCCGCCCTGTTCTTCCTGGGGCGGAAGCGGCGGCTCTGGCCGTGCCTGCTGTTCGCCCTGGCCATGGCGCTGTCCCGGCTGTACCTGATGGTGCATTACCCCACCGACGTGCTGGCCGGCCTGCTGATCGGTCTGGCCGCCGGCTGGGCCGCCGCGGCCATCGTCCGCCGATGGCCAGACTGGAAAAGGAGAATCCGAAATGCGCGCGTATGAACGATTTCTGCAGTACGTCACCGTGGGCACCCGCAGCGACGAGGCGTCCGGCACCGTGCCCTCCTCCCCCGGCCAGCTGACCCTGGGCCGGCTGCTGGCCGACGAGCTCCGCGGCCTGGGCGCCGACGACGCGGCGCTGGACGAGGCGTCCGGCTGTGTCTACGGCCACCTGCCGGCCACCGCCGGCCGGGCGTCCGACCCGGTCATCGGCTTCCTGGCCCACATGGACACGGCCGACTTCCCCGGCGAAGGCGTCCGCCCGCAGCTCCACCCGGACTACGACGGCGGCGTCCTGCCCATCGGCGGCGGCCTGACATTGGACCCGGCCCGCTTCCCCCACCTGCCGTCCCTGCGGGGCAGGACCCTCATCACCGCCTCAGGCGGCACGCTGCTGGGCGCCGACGACAAGGCCGGCATCGCCGAGATCCTGACCATGGTCCAGCGCCTGCGGGACGAGAACCTGCCCCACGGCCCCCTGGCCATCGCCTTCACCCCCGACGAGGAGATCGGCCGCGGCACCGACCACTTCGACCTGGCGCGCTTCGGCGCGGCCTTCGCCTACACCGTCGACGGCGGCGCCGCCGGCGAGCTGGAGTACGAGAACTTCAACGCCGCCGAGGCCGCCTTCACCTTCCGCGGCGTCGACGTCCACCCGGGCAGCGCCAAGGGCGTCCTGGTCAACGCGCTGCTGGTGGCCGCCGAGGCGGTGGCCCTGCTGCCGGCCGCCGAGTGCCCCCGCTGCACCGAGGGATACGAGGGCTTCTACCACGTCCACCACATGGCCGGCAGCGTCACGGAGGCCAGCCTGCGCCTCCTGGTGCGCGACCACGACGCCGCGTCCTTCGCCTGCCGCCTGCAGACCCTGGCCCACGTGGAGAAGGCGCTCAACGAGAAGTGGGGCGCCGGCACCGCGGCGCTGACCGTCCGGCAGCAGTACCGGAACATGGCCGAGGTCGTCCGGCAGCACCCGGAGGTGGTGGCCCGGGCCGAGCGGGCCTGCCGGGCCGCGGGGCTGACGCCCATCACCCAGCCCATCCGCGGCGGCACCGACGGGGCCTTCCTCAGCTGGCAGGGGCTTCCGTGCCCCAACCTGGGCACCGGCGGCTACGCGGCCCACGGCCCCTGGGAGCACATCGCCGCCGAGGACCTGGACGCCGTCACCGATCAGCTGACACATCTTGCAACGGAGGCGTTTTCGTAATATGAATCACATTGCATCCATCCGCGCCGCCCTGGCCCCCGCGGGCCTGGACGCGGTGCTCCTGACGTGCCGGGCCAACCGGTTCTACGCCGTGGGCTACGACTCCCACGGCACCGACGGCGCCTGCCTCATCACCCGGGACGACGCCTGGTACTGGACCGACGGCCGCTACATCGAGGCCGCCCAAAACGAGATCACCGACGCCCGCGTGGGCCTCACCGACCGGGCCAGCCCCTACGGCCAGCTGGTGGCCGGCGTGGCCGCCCGCTGCGGCCTGCGCCGCGTGGGCTTCGACGACGGCGCCATGACCGTCGCCGACTACGGCCGCTGGCGGCAGGACCTGCCGGCCTGCGAGCTGGTGCCGGCGTCGGCCCTGCTGACGGGCCTCCGGGCCTCCAAGGACGTCGGCGAGCTGGACCGGATGGTCCGGGCCCAGCGGATCGCCGAGCGGGCACTGACCGAGGTGCTCAACGACATCCGCCCCGGCGTCACCGAATCGTTCCTGGCGGCGCGGCTCGTGTTCCTGATGCGCTCCTTCGGCGCGGGCAACGTGTCGTTCGACCCCATCGTCCTTTCCGGCGCCGCCACGTCGGTGCCCCACGGCGTCCCCACGGAGAAGCCGGTGGCCGCCGGCGACTTCGTGACCATGGACTTCGGCGCCCTGTACGGCGGCTACTGCTCCGACATGACGCGCACCGTGGCCGTGGGCCACGTCACCGACGAGATGCAGCACGTGTACGCCACGGTCCTGGCGGCCCAGCGGGCCGGCATCGCCGCGGCGAAGGCCGGCGTCACCGGCCGCGACCTGGACCGGGCCGCCCGGGACGTCATCGAGGCCGCCGGCTACGGCGCGGCCTTCACCCACAGCTTCGGCCACAGCCTCGGCGTGGAGATCCACGAGAGCCCCAACGCCAGCCCCGGCAACGACCAGCCCCTGCCGGCCGGCTGCGTCGTCTCCGCCGAGCCGGGCATCTACCTGGCCGGCCGCTTCGGCGTCCGCATCGAGGACGTGCTGCATCTGACGGCCGACGGCTGCGACAATCTGACCCGCGCACCCAAGGAACTGCTGATTCTGTAAGGAGGCGTTTTGTATGCGGATCCTCGTTGCGGAGGACGAGCGGGACATGAACCGCCTGATCTGCCAGGCTCTGGAGCGCTCCGGCTGCGGCGTGGACGCCTGCTACGACGGCGCGGAGGCCCTGGACTACCTGGACGGCGCCGAGTACGACTGCGTGATCCTCGACATCATGATGCCGAAGAAGGACGGCCGGGAGGTCCTGCGCACCGTGCGGGACCGCGGCTCGGCCGTGCCGGTGATCCTGCTGACGGCGCTGGACAGCGTCCAGGACCGGATCGCCGGGCTGGACCTGGGCGCCGACGACTACCTGGTCAAGCCCTTCGACATGGACGAGCTGCTGGCCCGCGTCCGGGCCGTCACCCGCAAGTACGGCACCCAGAAGACGAGCGTCTGCACCGTGGGCGACCTGACTGTGGACACCGCCAGCCGCACGGTCCAGCGGGCCGGCAAATCCATCTCCCTGTCGGCCAAGGAGTACGCCATCCTCTCGTACCTGATCCGCCACAAGGGCGCCGTCATCTCCCGGACGCAGCTGGAGGACCACATCTGGAACTACGACTACACCGGCGGCTCCAACGTGGTGGACGTCTACATTGCCTACCTGCGCAAGAAGATCGACAGCGGCTTCGACACGAAGCTGATCCACACGGTCCGCGGCGCCGGCTGGGTCCTGCGGGAAGAACCATGAGGCGCATGACCGTCAAGGGGAAGCTGACGCTGCTGATCACCGGGCTGATGCTGGTGCTGGTGGCGGCAGTGCTGGCCTTCCTGGTGAACATCACCAGCACCGTCGTGGAGGAGAACGCCCAGGAGCAGCTGGAGACGACGCTCCGCGCCAACCTCTCCGAGATTTCCCGGGCGGAGAACGGCCTGCTGGACCTGGGCGACGGCTTCGCCTTCACCCGCAGCGGCGTCTACACGCTGATCTACAGCGAAAGCGGCGCCCTGCTGGCCGGCCAGCCGCCCCTGTCGGCCCCCGAGGGGCTGGCCTTCGGGAACGGCGTCCTCCGCACCGCCGGGGGCAGCGACGCGTACTACGTGCTGGACTTCTGGCTGCCCTTCGGCTGGGACGACGGCGTCTGGGTCCGCGGGCTGCTGCAGGTGCCCGAGGCGGCCGACGTGGTGGACGACCTGATCGGCATCGCGCTGCTGCTGCTGCCGCTGCTGGTGGTCGTCGGCGGCGTGGCCGCGTACCTGCTGGTCCGCTCCGCCTTCCGGCCCTTCGACCGGATCGCCGCCACGGCCGGTGCCATCGGCGAGGGCCGCGACCTGTCCCGCCGCATCGGCCTGCCGCCGGGCGGCGACGAGATCACCCGCCTGGCCACGGCCTTCGACTCCATGTTCGAGCGGCTGGAGCGCTCCTTCGAGGCTGAGAAGCAGTTCACCTCCGACGCGTCCCACGAGCTGCGGACGCCCACGGCCGTGATCCTGGCCCAGTGCGCCGAAACGCGCCACGCCGAGACGCCGGAGCAGTACCGCCAGGCCATCGCCGTCATCGAGCGGCAGGCCCGGAAGATGTCCGACCTGATCGGCCAGCTGCTGCAGATGACGCGGCTGGATCAGGGCACCCTCCGGGCCAGCATGGAGGAGGCCGACCTGAGCGACCTGGTCTCCGTCATCTGCGCCGAGCAGCCGGCCCTGCCCCGGGGCATCACTCTGGAGGCCGACGTGGAGCCGGACGTCCGCGCCGTGTTCGACGTGACGCTCATGAGCCGCCTGCTGCAGAACCTGCTGGACAACGCCGCCCGGTACGGCCGCGACGGCGGCCACATCTGGGTCGCCCTGCGCCGGACGGCGGAGGAGATCCGCCTGAGCGTCCGGGACGACGGCATCGGCATCCCCGCCGACCAGCTGGAGCGGATCTGGCAGCGGTTCTACCAGGTGGACGCGGCCCGCTCCGGCAGCGCCGGCACGGGCCTGGGTCTGACCATGGTCCGCCAGATCGCGGAGCTCCACGGCGGCCGCGTCACCGTGGAGAGCACCGAGGGCGCCGGCAGCTGCTTCACACTCCACCTGCCGCCGGCCGCGCCGTGAGCGCGGCCGGCCCGTCTTTTGCCGACAGGGCCGCTTTTCGCCCCGCCGGGGCCTTCGGCCAAAATGACATTTTGACGGTCGGCTTCTAATCTTCTTTTAATTTTCCCGCCGTATACTGGGCACAGTAAAGGAAAACCCGCTGAAAGGTTGTGTATTTTATGATGAAGAAGAGATGGATTTCCCTGACTGCGGCGGCACTGGCCATGACGGCCGTACTGGCAGCCTGCGCCGATTCGCCGGCCACTGCGGAGCCCGGTTACGTGGGTCTGGACGCAGCCAAGGAGACCGCGCTGAATGATCTGCAGCTCTCCGCCGCCGACGCCTCGTTCACCACGGCCGAGCTGGCCGACCGCAACGGCACCGCCTACTACGAGCTGGACTTCACCGACGGCACCACCACATACCACTACGCCGTGGACGCCGTCACCGGCGCCATCATCGAGTCCGGCACCGACACCGCCGCTGCCTCCGCCACCTCCGGTCCCGTGGACGAAGCCGGAGCCCAGGCCCTGGCCCTGGCAGACGCCGGTATCACGGAGACCGACACCGTCTACCTCCGCGTCCAGCCGGATTACGACGACGGCCGCCTCGTCTACGATGTGGAATTCTTCGCTGACAGCACCGAGTACGATTACGAGATCGACGCAGCCACCGGCACCATTCTCTCCAAGGACTACGACGCCGAGGGTTACGTGCCCGGCACCGACAGCGGCTCCGGCACCGCCGTGGATGAGGCCGGCGCTCAGGCCATCGCTCTGGCCGACGCCGGCATCACGGAGGCCGATACCGTCTACCTCCGCGTCCAGCCGGACTACGACGACGGCCGCCTCGTCTACGACGTGGAGTTCTTCGCTGACAGCACCGAGTACGATTACGAGATCGACGCAGCCACCGGCACCATTCTCTCCAAGGACTACGACGCCGAGGGTTATCACCCCACCTCCGGCGGCAGCACGACGGCTTCCGGCACCACCGGCGGTACCGTCGACGAGGCCGGCGCCCAGGCCATCGCCCTGGCTGATGCCGGCGTCACCGCCGCCGACACCAGCTACCTCCAGGTCCGGGCGGACTACGACGACGGCCGCCTCGTCTACGACGTGGAATTCTACGTTCCCTCCACCGGCATCGAGTACGACTATGAGATCGACGGAACCACCGGCGCCATCCGGGACATGGACTCCGACGCCGAGGGCTACACGCCGGCACAGACCGGCTCGGCCAAGAGTGAGGACGAGATCCGTGCCATCGCCCTGGCCAAGGTCCCGGGCGCCACGGCCAGCGACCTGCGCATGCAGCTGGACTACGATGACGGCCGGCAGTACTACGAGGGCAGCATCTACTACGACGGCCTGGAGTATGAGTTTGAAATCGACGCCTACAGCGGCGCCGTGCTCAGCTGGGAGGTCGACTCGATCTACGACTGATTTGATTTTATAGCAGCGTGCTTTGCATGCAGGCGTGAATACAAGTTATCGATACACACGGGGGAGAACCTGGTCACGGGTTCTCCCCCCGTGTGTATTCGCAAGTATACCATTTGTGCACCATAAGTAAAAAGCAGTGTAAGTCCGATCAATTCCCTGCGACCAATCAACTGCAATATTCGACCATGATGCACAATCTGTCAAAGCTTTAATTGTTTAAAATGATGATTTTAAAAAAGAATAATTTGGGGCATGCATTTTTCCGTTCTTTATTTCAAAACGCCGTCTGTAGATTCGCCATCTTTGTTCTCTATTGCAGAACTCCATTATCAGCTTATACAAATGCAAAATTCTAAAACCATGAAATGTTCACAAATTCCAATGAATTTGACAAAAATCATCATTTTTAGTAATATAAAAATACAAAAAGCAGAACAGCATTCACTATTGGAGAACAGCGAAAATGAGTGAAACTAAGTATAAAGTCAAGTCTTTAGCCAAGGCAATGCGAGTTTTAGAGTGTTTCTCGGTGAAAGAGCCTGAGCTCGGTGTGACGCAGCTTGCCGAACGGCTGAATATGAATAAAAGCAATGTTTATAACATTGTAGATACTCTGCGGGAGATGGGATACCTGGAGCAAAAGAATAACAGCAAATATTGTCTCGGTATCAAAATGCTGGAATACTCTTTCATTGTCAACGAGCATTTGGGCTACCCGCGGGCCGTCTATGATATTCTGCAGGAGATCTCACAGCAGAGTGGCGAAATTGTATATTTTGGAATTCCGAAGCAGGACAAGGTTCTCTACCTGTACGTTATCCATCCTCGATCGAGACTGCAGGTCATGCCTTATCGGGAAATCTTGGGAGAAACTGCACCGATGTACTGTACCGGCATCGGCAAGGCCATGCTGAGCAATTTGCCGCAGTCTGAATGGCCTGATCGGATCACCAAAAACCGCATTAAATATACGACGGAAACTATCACGGATTACGACGCAATTATCGAGGATTTGGTTCGCTGCCGCAAGCGTGGGTATGCGATCGATGATGGTGCCAGGGAGCCCGGGATGCGCTGTGTCGGAATGCCAGTTTTCGACTTTCACAATCGGCTCGTGGCCGGCGTCAGCATTTCCGGCCCGATGAATATATTGACCTACCAGCAGATTCCAAATTACGTGCATATCCTGCAGGACGCCACTTTCAAAATGCGGGAACGGCTTTACTGATCGGACGCACGTTCCGCGCGAAAAAACAGAATCCGCCGCCGTCCCGGAATCCCTTCTCCGGAAAAGCTCCCGGACAGAGCACATACCGGTTCCACCGGTTTTGTATAAGCAAGGTTCCAAACAGGTTGTTCTCAACCAGACAAAGAAGGAGGAAAAGAAAATGAAAAAACGCATCTCTCTCATTCTCGCCGTGGTACTCGTCATCGGCAGCCTCGTGGGCTGCAGCAGCGGTGAAACATCCGGCGAGACGGCTGCCGCGGCGCAGAACGCCTATCAGCGAATCATGGACAACGGGTACATGACGGTAGGCATCGATCCCACCATTGAAAACATCATCTTTACAGAAGCCGGTTCTGACGAGCCGACGGGCTTTATCCCCGACATTGTACACGGCTTTGCCGATGAGCTGGGCGTCGAGATCCGTTGGGAAATCCTGGAATGGTCCGCCATGCTGACCGCTGTTAACACCGGCAAGGTGGATTTCATCGCCGCGAACATGAACATGCGTCTCGATCGCGAGGCGGAAGCCGATCTCTCCGACCCCTGGCTGGTGGATTCCGCAAGATACTGCGTGGACATCAACTCCGACATTCAGTCCGTCGAAGATCTGAAAGAGCCCGGCGTGAAATTCGGCATTGCCTCCGGCTCCGTCTACGAGTCCATTATCTCCGAGCAATTCCCGGAAGCTGAAATTGTGACGCTGCCGCTCGGAACGTGGCAGGAGTCCCTTGCGTCCGGCGTAATTGATGTATCTATGGACGACAGCATCGTCTTTGCCGGCCCGATGGCTACCAACGAAAACCTGCGTCTGCTGCCCGAAACCGGTCCTTCCTATCTCTATGGCTTCGCATTTGCCAGCGGCGACAAGTCGGTCGAGGTCTTTAACCTGTACCTGACGAAGCTCAAGGCCTTCGGAACGTATGCCGAGCTCTACGAAAAATGGATGGGCTTTGCTTGGGAGCCCAATATCTTCGGCGTCGCCTACTGATTCAAATTGCGATTCCTTGCGCAATAAATCGAAATACTCTCAAATACAAACCGGCGGGTGGTTAAAACCGCCCGCCGGTTCTCGTTTGGAAAGGAATATCCTATGACCTTTGACTGGAGTATTGTATCACGATATGGGTCACGATTCCTAAGCGGAACTCTGACAACCCTGCAGTATGCAGCAATTGCAATCGTAATCGCAGTTATATGGGGCATTGTAATGGGCGCCATCAGTTTTCGCAAGCCCAAGCTGTTCGGGCCGATTGTCCGCGCTTATATATGCTTTTTTCGGGAAACTCCGCTGCTGGTTCAGCTCTACTTCCTCTTTTATGGCGTATCACGCTTTATCCACGTGCCGGCCGGTGTTATGGGTGTGATTGGCTTAGTACTCAATGATGGCGCCTTTATCGCAGAGATTGTCCGAGGAGGCCTGCAAAGTATTGATGTCGGTCAAAGCGAAGCAGCCTACGTTCATGGCTTTAATAAATTTCAAACTATGATCTATTTTTTAATTCCCCAGGCTCTTCGTAAGGTTCTTGACTCGATCATCAATATGCTTTCCACAATTATCAAAGACACATCCATGCTGATGTGGATCACCATCACGGAGCTGACGTATCAGTGCAATCAGATCAATATTTATACTTTTAATCCGATCACTTCCTATCTTGTCGGCGGTGTGATTTACCTGGCATTGTTCCTGATTGTGCAGATGATCCGCAAGCTGTTTAACAGAAAGCGGAGTGGCATGCAGCCAATCACAACGAGAGGGGTGTGAATACCGCATGACAATGGACGATCGATATAACATTATCGTCAAAACCATGCTGGGTCAGGGAATGCCAATGACACTCAAGCTGATTTTTGCCTGTCTGTTTTTTGCGTTGCTGATCGGCATTGTATTCGGCACAATTCGCAGCTTGAAAATCCCGGTGGTAGATCAAATTCTTGAATTCTACGCATTGGTTTGCCGGGGCATTCCCACCATCATTGTACTATTGTTCTTTTATGCACTTCTAACCAGTGGCACACAATTCTGGATTTCTGTACTGTCGATCTCGCTGGTAGAAGGTGCCTATATGATGGAAATCGTCAAAGGAGGCTTTCTGTCTGTAGATAAAGGACAGTGGGAAGCTGCAAAGTCACTCTCTCTTCCCATGTGGCACATTATAACAAGAATTGTACTGCCGCAGGTTTTTCTCGTAACGATTCCCGCTCTGATGGGCCAGATCGTTATGCTCGTCAAGGGTACTTCCGTAGCTGCCACCATCGGCTGTATGGACGTACTTCGTCGGGCCCAATTGCTCCTTCCAAAATATTCCTATCCGTTGGAAATATATGCATACGTTCTGGTCATCTTCTTTATCATGTGTCACTTTCTCACCTGGCTTGGTAAAAAGCTGGAGCGTACCGTTGTAAAAAGGATTATGGGTGATCAAAATGTCTGAAACGAAAAAAACTGTCGTGTCACTTCAACATATCACCAAAAAGTTCGGCGATTTAACTGTTTTGGATGATATGAGTCTTGATGTTTACGAGCACGAGGTTGTTGTACTTTGTGGACCCTCTGGAGGCGGAAAATCCACGCTTCTGCGTACAATCAACGGATTGGAAAAAATCAATGATGGGAAAATCTTTTATCGCGGCACCGAGATCACAAGCCACAATATTAAGACCATACGCAAGCATATCGGCATGGTATTTCAGCAGTTCAACCTGTTCAATAACCTGACAGTAAAAGATAATCTAATCATCGCACCCGTTAAAACACAGAAGAAAAACAAAGATGAAATGCTGAAAAAGGCCACGGAATATTTGGATATTTTCGGCATTTCAGACAAGCTGGATGCTTATCCGCACCAGCTTTCCGGCGGTCAGAAGCAGCGTGTAGCCATTGTCAGATCATTGATGATGGAGCCTGATCTTATGTTGTTTGACGAACCCACTTCAGCACTGGATCCGGAAATGATTAAGGAAGTATTGGATGCCATCCGCCGGCTTTCCCGAATGGGTATGACCATGATCATCGTCACACATGAAATGGGATTTGCGCGCGAAGTGGCCTCACGCGTTTGCTTCCTGGAAGGTTCCAAAATCCGCGTCACTGCCAGCGCAACTGAGTTTTTTGAGAACACTCAGGATGAACGGCTCCAGCAGTTTCTTTCGGTAATACTCCGCCATTGAGATGGGAGGTCAGAAAATGAATTCCGTGCAACTGCGTTCTGCATGGGTTGAAGTAGATCGGCAGCGACTGGTACACAATATCCGAGCCGTCCAGCAGCGAATTGGCAACAGCAAAATCATAGGCGTTGTCAAGGCCAATGCATACGGCCACGGTGCCGTTGAAGTCAGTCAGGCCTATCTGGAAAACGGCGTTGATATGCTGGCCGTTGCCACCCTGCCGGAAGCCAAGCAGCTGCGTGATGCCGGGATCTCCTGTCGTATAATTATGATGGGTCTTATTCCGCTGGATTTGGTCCCTGATGCGTTCAAGCTGCAGGTTGTCCCACTCATTTCCGACTTTCTCTGTGCCAAAGCCTTCTCCGATCTGGCCGCGAAATCCGGAACGGTCGCAGAATTGATGATCGCTGTTGATACCGGAATGGGGCGAATTGGATTCCTGCCCGATCCAACATCCGTCAAAGAAATCGTGCGCATTCAGCAGCTTCCCGCCATTAAACTCTTTGGTCTGATGACGCACTTCTCATCGGCAGATCTCGAAGATCTGACTTATACCTATCAGCAAAAGGAATGCTTCGATCGGTTCTATCGTGCACTTCAGGAGGCAGGCGTTTCCATTCCCTTGCGAACTGCAGCAAACAGCCCCTCGATCTTCCGGCTCCCGGAAGTTTTTTACGAGGCGGTACGGCCGGGAACCATTATCTGGGGTTGTTACCCTGCCTGTGTCCACGATCATGAGACCATCCGCGTTTTCCCGGTAATGTCCGTGAAATGTCGGATTATTTATCTGAAAACGGTCCCAGCCGGTACAGCAATCAGCTACGGGCGCAAATTCACCACCCGTCGGACAAGTGTCATCGCAACTCTGCCACTGGGATACGCCGATGGATATACAAGAACCATGCTCGGTAAGGGTCGGGTTTTGATTCACGGAGAGTATGCACCGGTTCTCGGCACCATCTGCATGGACCAAATGATGGTTGATGTGACAGACATTCCAGATGTACAGGTTGGTGATGAAGCTGTTGTACTGGGACGGCAGGGCAATTGTGAAATCCCGGTGGAAGAGCTGGAGCGCAGCTCCGGCCTTTGCTCCGGCGAACTGTTCTACGGCTTCACATGCAGGCTCCCCATCCTTGTAGTTTGACATCAATGAGATTTCCGCAGTTCTCACAAAGGAGATTTTGAAGTATGACAAAGAGAATTTCACGGGCCGGCTCGTGCCTGGAGCGTTCTTCCATTCGCCTGTTTTTTGAAAAGCAGAATCTGATTGCGCAATCCTGCAATGACATGATTTCATTCACGATCGGCGAGCCTGACTTTGCGACACCGCCCAACATCGTGGACGCGTGTATTGACGCTCTTCGCGCCGGGAAAACGAAGTATGCTCCCAATGCAGGCCTGCCGGAGCTGAAAGAGGCAGTCTCACAGAAAATTCGTCAGATTTATGGAAAAGACTACGACCCAGTGACAGAAATCGTCATCACCAACAGCGGCATGGACGGCCTTCGCCTGACTTTCCAGGCAATTCTTGACGACGGCGACGAAGTCATGGTCGGCGATCCAACATGGGCGAATCATCCCAATCACCCAATCCTCGCCGGCGGAAAGTCGATTCGGATCCCGCTGCATGAAGATCACAATTTCACTTACGACATCGCCGACCTCGAACGCGCATTGACGAATCGTACGAAGGCCATTCTCTTAAATTCCCCCAGCAACCCAACCGGCGCCGTGATTCGCTATGACGATCTCGTTGCAATCTGCAATTTTGCAAAGGCGCACGACCTGTTCCTTGTAACGGACGAAGTCTATTACAATATTATTTTCGACAACAAAAAGTTCTGGAGTCCCGCCATGCTGGACGGCATGAAGGACCGGACGATCATCGTGCAGTCCTTCTCCAAAACGTACGCCATGACGGGTTGGCGCCTGGGATACGTCGCCGGCCCCAAAGATGTAATCGAAGCCATCGGTAAAATCAATGAGAACTCCTGCTCCTGCGTGAACACGCCCGTTCAGTGGGCCGGCATCGAGGCGCTGCTGGGCACCCGCACGCAAACGTATCTGGACCAAATGGTTGCCGAATTCCAGCGTCGGCGGGATACCGTATACCGTATGATTAACGAGATCCCCGGTCTTTCCTGCATTAAACCCTGCGGCGCGTTTTACGCCTTCGTGAACATCCAGCAAACTGGCCTGCGTTCTGAAGCTTTCTCAAATCAATTGCTGGAGCAGATGCACGTGGGAATGGTACCGGGAACCGGTTTCGGCGCCTCCGGGGAAGGTTTCGTCCGCCTGTCCTACGCCACCAGCATGGAGCAAATCGTCGACGGAATCCATCGAATTGATGCGTTCGTTCGAAAGTCGATGGCTGCCCGCCAGGAGTAAGGAGATGAGTAAGATGCGGAAAATGCACGATGTCGTAATACCAATCGTAACGCCTCTGACGGATGACGATCGAATTGATACGCTCTCTCTGCAAAGGCTCACGGACTACTTAATCGAACAAAACGTGGACTGCCTTTATCCGTGCGGCACGACCGGTGAAATGGTATACCTTTCCATGGACGAGCGAATGCTGACCGTGGAAACCGTCGTGAAGCATGCGGCCGGCCGGGTCCCGGTCTTTGCCCAGGTTGGAGCCGCCAACACACACGATACCATCCTGCTGGCCCGCCATGCCGTATCGTGTGGCGCCGATGGGATCGGCGTGGTGACTCCCTGGTATTTTCAGCTTTCGGCAACGGCATTGGTGAAATTCTATGAGGAGGTTTCCCGTGCCGTTCCCGCCGACTTCCCGGTATATTTGTACAGCATTCCGCAAAACGCCGTCAATGATCTGGACGTCTCTACCGTCGAACGCATTGCAGCGAATTGCCCCAATGTGATCGGCATCAAATACAGCGCGCCCAACATGACGAAGCTGCAAGCCTTTATGACCATCAGAAATGGGTCCTTTGACGTTTTGGTGGGACCGGATCATCTTTATGAAGCCGTCATGGCGGTCGGCGGACAGGGTGTGATCTCCGGAAATGCCATGGTGATTCCGAATCATTACTGCGCCATCCGGGATGCAATCCGCCAAAACGACTGGTCAAAGGCGACTGCGCTGCAGCGGCGTACCAATACGCTCAATGCCATTCTGTGCAGACAGAACAACATCGGCTGTTATAAGGCTGTTCTGCAAAAGCTTGGGATCATTTCCACGAACAGAATGCGCCATCCCATGGAAGAGCTCTCTGACGAAGATGCCAACGCGCTGATGCAGGAACTCCACGCAGCGCAGTATCAGCTCGTTGCCATTTAGGCACGCCTTATGCCTGTCATTGCGGCCTGAACTCGGATGATTCCATCTTTGCATCGAATCATCTGTGGTCCGCAGCGCCAGAGGAGCGCGCTCTGTATTCGTTGTCCGGCCGTTCACAGCCGTCTGGCCAGCAGGCTGCAGAGGGTGCGGGCGCGGGCGGCGGCGGCGCGGGAGAGGGCGGCAAACGCATCGGCCATGGCCGGCCAGCGCTCGGCGGCCTCGGCGTCCTGCCGCCGGAGCCGCTGCTCCGCCTGCCAGGCGCTCCGGAGGCGGGCGTCCGGCGGGCCGGACGCGGCCGGGGCGGGCGGCGGCAGGCGGAGGCGCTGGCCCGTCTGCAGGAAGTACAGCGCATGCAGCTGCCGGCAGCGGGCCGCCTGGCCGGCCGCCAGCTCCCGCAGCACGGCGCCGTCCCGGCCGCCCAGCTCCGCGGCCAGGCGGCGGTAGCCGGCCCAGCGGGCCTTGGCCTCCTCCATCCACCGCTGCAGCTCCGCAGGCGCCACCCCCTCCACGTCCTGCGACGCGGCCGCGCCGCGGACCCGGCTCCAGACGTCGCTCTGCAGCCTGGCATCGATGGTCTGCATCCAGATTCCCCCTTTTTTCCCAGCGTATGCCGCCGGCCGCCGCATCGTGCGGGAGCTCCCGGAATTTTCCAGGCATGGGACGGCCCGCTGCGGCGCATCCTGTCTGTGGGGGTGAAACGGATGAAACGGAAGCAGCAGACCCCGCCGGAGCTTCGGCTGGAGCCGGACAAGCGGCTCTGCCCGAAGTTCGACGGCGAAAGCATCGCCCGCTTCCCGGTGGCCCGCCGGGATGAGATGGGCGTCCGCGTCGTGGATGACTGCGCTGAGGAGCACATCATGTAAAACCCCTTGCAAGAGGCCGTCCGGTTTCCCGGGCGGCCTCGCGTGCTGCCGGGCCGCCCGGTTTCGGGCGGCCCAGCTTGTCAAAAAAGTCTCTCACGAGAATTTTTTGACAAGCTGCCCACGAATTTGCAACTTCAAGAAGTTGCAAATTCGGGTTTGATGGAACGCGCAGGGGAACCCTGACGGTTCCGCCTCCGCGCCAAGTGCCGCCCGCG
The DNA here is from genome assembly GCA_904395865.1 of uncultured Oscillospiraceae bacterium. GTDB lineage: Bacteria > Bacillota > Clostridia > Oscillospirales > Oscillospiraceae > Avoscillospira_A. The sequence goes on along the minus strand of CAJFNY010000080.1, from coordinate 42 downwards.
CAGCGGGCGGTTGCGCTCCGGCACGCTCTGCGGAGCAGCCTT
>CAJFNY010000079.1 GCA_904395865.1 uncultured Oscillospiraceae bacterium | reverse complement strand
GGAGGTCCACCACACGGTGTCCTTGGAGTTCTCGTCCATGACGATGAACTTGTCCTTGGGGGAACGGCCGGTGTAGATGCCGGTCATCACGTTCACGGCGCCCAGGTTCGTCAGCTGACCCTTCTCGTAGCCCTCCAGGCTGGGATCCATCTCCGCCTCGAACAGCTGCTCATACGTCGGGTTGTATACGATCTCCGTGGTGCCGGTGATTCCATACTTCTCCAGGCCATGAATGTCCATAATTTGAAACGCCCTCCTTGAATTGGTGTATTGTAAGCACCGGCGCGAAGCGCGCCGGCGCGCGGACACGAGATGGAGAATCTGCAAATGCAATCCTCACCACATAGCAGTATACCATAGTTGTTTCCTATTTTCCACGTCTTTTCTCGAAAAATTTTTATTTTGGAGGAATTCGGCATTTTGCCCAACGGGTTTTCCGGGGCAAAGTTGAAAGGCCGTGGTTTTTATGCAACTTCGCCAATGGAGGTTCGTCAAAAACCATACGAGATTCGTCGTGTGCCACACGAAGCGGGCCGGCCGGCGGCCGGCCCGCACGGGCAAATCCGGTCATTCAAACACGTGGAACAGTCCCAGGGCCGAGGCCGCCGCATTGAGCAGGATGAACGCCACGGCCGCCAGCAGCAGCTGATTGTAGAGTCTGTCGCGGTTGACGCCCTCCGGCGCACTGCCGACGCAGATGCCGCCCACGGTGGAAAGCGGGCTGATGACGACGCCGTTGGTGCCCACGATGACGCCGATGACGAGGCGGGTGGCCGAGACGGTGCCCAGCTGGGCCGCCAGCTGGGAGGCCAGCGGGATCAGCGTCGGCATGACGACGCCGGTGCCGCTGGACACGGCGCCCATGAGGCCGCCGAGGATCACGAAGATCGGCTGGGCCGACCGCGGCCCCATGATCGCCGAGAGCTTTTCGGACAGGAAGGTGATGCCGCCGCACGCGTTGACGACGCTCATCAGCACGGACATGCCGCAGATCATCAGGATGGTGCCCCACGGGATCGAGGCGATGGCCTTCTTCTGGTCGGCCGCGCCCAGGAGCAGCAGCGCGCCGGCGCAGGTGAAGCACAGCAGGCCGATGTCCAGGTCAAACCCGATGACGCCCACCAGCACCACCACAATGGCGGCCAGGGTCATGATCTGCTGCCGGGTGAAGCGGACGAACACCGGCTTCTGCTCCATCTTCCTGAGCTTCAGGCCGCCGAAGATCACGTACGCCGCCAGGGAGAAGATCGTCATGCTGACGCCGTAGGCCAGCCACATGGAGTTGTAGTCGTACAGCCCCTGCTCGGCGGCCAGCTGGCTGGCCACGATGCCGTTGATGGCCAGGGGTGACAATCCGCCCACCATGATGCCGCCCATGGTCACGAGGCCCATCATAATGACGGAGATGTGATTCTCCAGCGCCACGTACAGCGCCACCGGCGCGATGACGGCCACGATCAGGCCGCCGGCACCGGCGCCGGAGACGACGGCGCCGAACACGAAGAACAGGAGCGGCAGCAGCCTGGCGTTGCCCCGGGCCAGGCAGGCGATGTTCTGGCTCAGGGCCTCGGTGGTGCCGTTGAGATTGGCGATGCCGAAGAGGAACGTGGTGGCCAGCACGATGAAAAACACGCTCATGGGCCAGCCGTTGGCGACGATCTTGGCCGGGTCGATGTCCACGCCGCAGGCCGAGGCGATGGAGGCGAAGAGGAACGCCGCCATGATGGCCAGAATGCCCACGTTCTTTTTGGTGATGACGCCCAGGGCGATGACGGCCACCAGGACCAGCAGGGAGATGACAGGAATCACGGAAAACAACCTCTTTTCATTCAGATTCTCAGCGTTGTGGTGCGGGTTGGCTCAGACTGCGTCGGCGATTCGCCGGCCCAGCTCGGCGCAGCCCACCGGGGTCTGCCCGGCGGGGCAGATGTCTGCCGTGCGGAAGCCCTGGTCCAGGACGGCGGCCACGGCGGCCTCCACGGCGTCGGCCGCCTCCGGGGCGTCCAGGGAGTACCGCAGGAGCATGGCCGCCGAGAGGATCGTGCCGATGGGGTCGGCGGCGTCGGTGCCGGCGATATCCGGCGCGGAGCCGTGAATGGGCTCGTACAGGCCGCGGCTGCCCGCCCCCAGACTGGCAGAGGGGAGGATGCCGATGGAGCCCGTCACCATGCTGGCCTCGTCGGAGAGGATGTCGCCAAACATGTTCTCCGTGAGCACCACGTCGAACTGGGACGGATCCCGGACGATCTGCATGGCGCAGTTGTCCACCAGCATGTGGCGCACCGTCACGTCCGGGTAGGCGGCGGCCACGGCGTCCACCGTGGCGCGCCACAGGCGGGAGCAGTCCAGGACGTTGCTCTTGTCCACGGACGTGACGTGCTTCCGGCGGCGGCGGGCCGTCTCGAAGGCCGTGCGGGCGATCCGCTCGATCTCCCCGCGGCTGTAGCGCATGACGTCGGTGGCCACCGGCTGGCCGTCCACCGTCTCGGTCCTGTGCTCGCCGAAGTAGATGCCGCCGATCAGCTCCCGGACCACCACGAAGTCCACGCCCCGGGCGGTGACGGCCGGCGCCAGGGGCGAGGCGTCCGCCAGCTGGGGCATCAGCCGCGCCGGCCGCAGGTTGGCGTACAGCCCCAGGGCGCTGCGGAGCCGCAGCAGCGCCGACTCGGGCCGGTTCTCCTTGGGCACGCCGTCCCACCGGGGCCCGCCCACGGCGCCCAGCAGCACCGCGTCGGCCCGGAGGCACGTCTGCAGGCTCGCCTCCGGCAGGCTCTGGCCGCACCGGTCAATGGCACAGCCGCCCATCTCCGCCTCGTCGAAGGCCAGGGACAGGCCGAACCGGTCCGCCGCCCGCTCCAGCACCGCCACCGCCTGGGTGACGATCTCGGGGCCGATGCCGTCGCCGCGGATCACGGCAATGCGTTTCGTTTCCATGAAATTCCCTCCGTTTCTCAGATCTTCGGCAGACAAAAAACGCCTCCGGCGTCCAAAAAGGACGCCGGAGGCGGAAAAACCGTGGTACCACTCCGGTTGGCGCAGAGGCTGCGCCCGCTCAGCGCAACGGCCCGAAGGCGATTGCTTTTCCCTGTAACGGTGGAACTCCGTGCCGCCTACTCCCCTGGGGTTTCAGCGCGCCCGCTCCCCGGCCAGTAAAGAGAACGCTTCGCCGCTGCCTCGCACCATCCGGCAGCTCTCTGAGGCTCCCTGTCCTCCGTTTTCCGGTTCTTCGCGTTTGTCTGCGATGCGGGGATTCTAACACCGGCCAGCACACTTGTCAAGTGCGCATTCTGCAAAACTTTTCCGTTAAATTTTCGTGAGCCCGGCGAAAAATTTGGTGTTTCTCCACAATTTCAACAGGTTATCCACAGCCCTTCTCCGCCAGAACGCCGGGCCGCCGCCGCGGCCCCTGCGCGGGTTGCACAAAGGCCGTGTCCGCCGGCGGTGAATTTTTCTACGGTGCCTCAGCCGCCCAGGCGCAGGTTGCCGTCCACCCGGATGCGGTCGCCGCGCTCGGCATCCAGAGTCTGGCTGTTCCGGAAGCGGGCGGCGTACTGCGGACCGTCCCCGTCGCAGACCAGCACGTCGAAGCCCGGGTCCCGGTACCCGTCCAGATACCCCGCCACCAGCAGCCGCGTCCCGTCGAAGTACGTCTCGACGTCGCTGGTCGCGCCGCCCACCGGCGCGCCGTCCACGGCACAGTCGATCCGGCAGGCGTACCGTCCGTCGTCCTCCAGCTGCCACACGGCCGCGTGGTACACGGTGTAGGCCGACCGGCTGCCGTACGGATACGCGGCCTCCTCCTCCACCCAGTCCGTCGTCAGGAACACGGCCGTCGTGTCGTCCACGGCGTCCCAGTAGGCGTCCTGCGGTTTGGAGAACGCCTGGACCTCCGCCCCCTCCGGCGTCAGCACCCAGCACGTGTCGCTGCCCTGGGCCAGCAGGCGTGTCCCGCCGCCGGTCACGTCCAGCTGCTGCACGTACCCGCCGTCCGGCACCTGCCACAGCAGGCGGATGGCGTCCGTGTCCACCCGGGTCAGGGTGTTGCCGTACGCGTCCGTATACCGCATCAGGGGCAGGTAGTACACCCCCGGCGTCACCGCATCCCGGTCCACCTGATAGGCGCCGTCGTCGTTTTGGTAGCCCGCGGCCGCCGCCAGGTAGATGCCGTCCGCCCCGTCCCAGACGGCCGCCGTCAGCAGCTCCGGCAGGCCCACGGCGTTGAACTCCACGCCGTACGCGCCGCCAGCCTCGTACGTCTCCACGCGGATCTCCGCCCGGCAGCCGTCCACAGGGAGCCGGAAGAATTCCGCCGCGTCGGGCCAAAGGCCGCTGTCGTAGCCGAGGCCGAAGTAACCCCCGGCGACGTTCTCCTCCGTCGCGATCTCCACGCCGGCCGGCGGCGTGTAAGCGCACAGCAACGGCAGGTACTCCCAGTGGTCCGCCAGCGCCACGGAGACGGTCTGCTCTGTTCCCGGCTCCGCCCGGGCGATGGCCTCGGCCACCGGCCCGGCCAGCACGCCGAAGTCCGTCCGGAACTCCGGACTCCCCGGGTCGATGCTCCCGTCGGTGCTCACGGAGAAGTTGCTGGGGGCATACAGATAAAACGTCGGCGTGACCGTCCCGCGCTCCCGCTCCGGGCTGGCAGTGTACCGGAAATCCGTCTCCCAGGCCGGCTCGGCGCCCAGGGTCAGGGTGGTGCTCCAGTGGAGGCGGCTGTCCACGGTGGTGTCGGTGGTGACGGTCAGGCCTGCGGCGGCGGCCGGGTCGCCGAAGCGCCGCTCCTCGGTGAGGGTCACGTCGTCCCCCTGGCCGCCCACGGCCGCACCGCCGGCGGCGAACACCGCCGCCGCCAGCAGGGCCAGCACCAGCAGGGCCAACAGGCTTCTGCGCATCATCCGTCCTCCTCCCCGGTCAGCTCCGAGAGGGCGCGGCTGACCCGGTCGCCCTCGTAGTGGTACGACGACTTGACGAAGTCCACCAGCTTCTCGCCCCGCTCGTCCAGCTCCAGGGCCGACACGTCCTGCAGGATCTTCCCCTTCCGCAGCAGCACGGCCCGGCTGATGAAGCCGCCCACCTCCTCCAGCAGGTGCGTCGACAGCAGCACCGTCTCCGTGGGCTCCAGGATGCCCAGCAGGACCTTGTAGAAGTCCTCCCGGTTGAACACGTCGTTGCCGGCGAAGGGCTCATCCATCAGGATGTACTCCGCCCCCTGGCTCAGGGCCAGGATCACCTCGAACTGGTTCTTCTGGCCGGTGGAGAACTGGCGCAGCGGCCGCTTCTCCGGCAGGGAGAAGAAGTCCAGCAGCGCCCGGAAGCGCTTCTCCCGGAAGGCCGGGAACTGGGCCCGGTAGAAGTCCCGGTGGTCCGCCGGCGTCAGGTTCGGGAAGAACGAGTGCTCACACGTGGCGAAGGACAGCCGGGCCAGGTTCTTCCGGGTGACGGGCGCGCCGTCCAGCAGGATCGTCCCGTCGAAGGCCAGCAGGCCCAGGACGCACTTCATCAGCGTCGTCTTGCCGGCGCCGTTCTCGCCGAAGATGCCCACGATCTCCCCGGGGCCCACGGCCAGGTCCACGCCGTCCAGGGCGTTCCGGGAGCCGTAGTAGGATTTCCGCACATTTTTCAGTTCCAGCATCGTCGCTCCTCCTCAAAATCCCCAGACGCCCGGCAGGCACTGGGCCGGCGTGGCCGCGGCGTACAGCAGGAAGTCCAGGCCCCACAGGGCCGCCGCCTCCAGCAGGTACGCCGCGGCCCCCAGGGCCGGCAGCGCCAGGCACCGCCGCGGCAGCTCCCAACGGTCAGGCAGGCGGCGCATGGTGTAGATGCTCCGGCTGCCGCGGAAGTGGGTCAGATAGTGCCACGCGGCCAGAACGGCCATGGCCGCCGCCGCAGCGAAGCACCCCAGCAGGCTCCAGCCCAGCAGCTCCGAAAACGGCGCGATCACCGCGCCGGGCACCAGCTGCCGGACGCCGCGGGAATAGACGTACAGTCCGCTCCGGGCGCTGAGGTATACCGGCACGAACCGCAGGTTCACCAGGAAGCCTGCCGCCAGCCCCCACAGGAGCCAGCGCAGCTCCCGCCGGCCGTCGCACCCCAGGGGCACCAGACGGGAAAGCCGCGTGTTCATACGGGACGCACCTCCTCCCGCAGGCGGGACAGGCCCGTGCCGGCCACGATCACCGACGCCGCGCCCAGCAGCAGCTGCCAGCCCAGCGTCCCCACGCCGCCCGCGTTGAACCACGTCAGCGCCGCCACGACCAGCGGCCCCACGGGCCACTTCCCGCTCCAGCTGCGCACCGCCGCCGACGCCGAAGAGATCGCCAGCCCGCCGTACAGCAGCGCCGACGCCAGCCAGCGTCCCCCGTCCGCCATAGGCAGCAGCGAGTGGAACACGCCGCTGCGGTACGCCGCCAGGAAGGCCGTCTGCCCGTTCTGCATCTCCGGCCCGGCCCAGGCGTCGTACAGCCGGCACAGGCCCAGCACCAGCCCCAGCTGGAATGCCCACACCAGGGCGTACAGCAGGAGGCCGTACACCGCGTACGCCGCCACGATCTGCCACAGGGGAAGCGGCAGCCGCGCCGCCGTGTAGTCGGGCCGGCTGCCGCGGCCGCCGCCGGAGAAGCAGGCTGCCGCCGTCACCGCCAGCAGGCCCACGGTCATGGTCAGCCGGAACAGCCGCCCGTCCAGCAGGGCCTCCAGCGCCGGCGTCCACGCATCCACAGTCTGCCGGTGCAGCTGCACGGCGAACACCGCCGCCCCGGCCGCGCCGGTGACGAGCAGCGCCAGCACCGCCCGCCACAGCGAGCCTCTGGCCGCCATGGCCAGGATCGAACTCTGCCGCCTCACGTCTCCTCCTCCTCCCAAAGCCGCTCCACCAGGGCCACCGTCTCCTGCCGCGTCAGCCCCATGGACTTCATCTGTCCCACGAAGGCTGCCGCGCTCCAGGCCGGCAGCTCCCGCCGCAGGGCCTCCGCCCGCTCCGGCGGCGCCGAGACGAAGCTCTTCGCCCCGGCGTGGGAGCGGATCAGGCCCTCCTCCTCCAGCATCCGGTACGCCTTCTGCACCGTGTTGGGGTTGACCCCCAGCAGCGCCGAGAGGACCCGGCGGGAGGGCATCTCTTCCCCGTCCGTCACCGTCCCGGCCGCCACCGCGGCCTTCAGGTATCGGACGATCTGCAGGTAGATGGGCACGCCGTCCTCCATCCGGAGCTCCGCAAAGGATACCATGGGCCCCCTCCCTTCCACTGTACTATGGTCATAATACGGTTTTCAACTGTATTATACAGGCGATACGGTTGCCTGTCAAGCGGAAAAAAAATTCCCCCGCCGACGGTCCGGCGGGGGAATGGCTCAGCGGATGAAATTCGTGCGGATCGGCGGCTCCGTCTCCGGCGGCTGGACGCCGGCCAGGGCCTTGAGCATCCAGGCCATGTTCCGGCCCAGGGTGCGCATGGTCTGCAGGCCCTCCAGGTCCTGCCGGACCTGGTCGGGGGTGTTGCCGTGGACCGAGTTCCAGTACTGAGAGGAGACCACCGGCATCTGGCCGATGGTGAAATACTTGTTGAGCCGGTCGAAGGTGGCGCTGGCGCCGCCCCGGCGGCAGGAGACCACCGCCGCCGCCGGCTTGTGGGCCATGGGCGCACCGCCGGCGTAGAACGCCCGGTCCAGCACGGCGCAGAGGGCGCCGTTTGGCCCGGCGTAGTAGACCGGGGAGCCGACGATCAGGCCGTCGGCCGCCTGCATCCGGTCGATGAGCCGGTTACATACGTCGTCGTCAAAGACGCACCGGCCGTTCCGCCCGCAGCCGCCGCAGGCGACGCAGCCGCGCACCGGCTTCTTCCCCAGCTGGAACAGCTCCGTCCCGACGCCCTCGGCCTCCAGCGCGCCGGCCACCTCCATCAGCGCCGTATACGTGCAGCCCTTCTCGTGGGGGCTGCCGTTGACCAGCAGTACGTGCATTGCAACCATCCTTTCTGTCCGCAGGTTTCTGAAAGGATTATACCAGTTTTTTCCGCCGGATGCAAATATTCGGCACGCCGCCAGATCACCAGTCCCGGAGCGTCAGCAGCAGCATCCGCCTGCGGTTGCGCACCATCCACAAATATTTCAGGCAAACAATACAGCGGCCCCACCCTGTCCAGCGGCAGGATGGGGCCGGGCGGCTGAGATTCCATGGCGGCCGTCAGCTCTCCATTTGGCGGCCCAGGAACGTGGCGATGGTCTGGGCCAGCTTCTGATCGCCCTCGCCCATGGGCTCGTCCTGCTCCTCGGCCAGCAGCAGCACACAGCCCATCAGGTCCCCCTCCGATAGGATCGGCGCGGCCACGCCGAGGAAGTACTTGTCCGAGGCCTCGCTGACCCGGAGGCGCGGGCTGCCCTCGGTGTAGCGGTACGGCTTGCGCTGCTCCATCAGCTGCTCCAGGTCCTGGGAGTTGCGCTTGTCCAGCAGCTCCCGCCGGGGCGCGCCGGCCAGGGCGATGATGGCGTCCCGGTCGGCGATGGCGGCAATCCGGCCGGTGTTCTTCCCGATGGATTCGCAGATCTGCGCGGCGAAGTCGGACAGGTCGCCCATGGGGGAATACTTCTTGAAGATGACCTCCCCGTCCTTCTCGGTGTAGATCTCCAGGGGATCCCCCTCCCGGATGTGCAGCGTGCGGCGGATCTCTTTCGGAATGACGACCCTGCCCAGGTCGTCGATGCGGCGAACGATTCCTGTTGCTTTCATCTATAAAAACTCCTTACCTTCGTTTCATTTGGCCTCCCTATTGTCTGCATCTGGTGGGGAATTATGCAAATGCCTGGCAGACGGCCGCGAACCGCCGCCGCGGCGGCAGTTCCGTCCAGTTCTTCCGTCGATTTGCAGCGCTTCCGGATGAGATTGCAGCTTTTTCCATCCGCCGCGCCGCAACGGCGGCCGGCCGGCTGGGTACCATAAGCGGGATGAAACGCCGGCAGCCGCCGGCGGCAAGGAGGAATTTTCCATGGAAACCGAAAAAACAGGCCGGCCGTTCCCGGCCGGCTGCAGCGCCCTGAGCTGGGATACGGCCGACGGCCGGCACCTCTTGGGCCGGAACCTCGACTTCACCGGCCTGGCACCGGGCACCGCGGTGCAGTACGTCCCCAGGGGCATCGCGTACGAAACGTGCGCCGGCAGCGGCGCCGGGGCCCGCTGCCAGGCCCGCTACGCCGCGCTGGGCACCGGCCTGCTGCTGGCGCCGTCGCTGCCGCTGCTGTACGAGGGCGTCAACGAGTGCGGCCTCATGGGCGGCCAGCTCTACTACCGGAATCTGGCCCGCTACGCGCCGGCGCCGCGCCCGGGGACGGCGCCGCTCCAGCCGCCGGTGCTGCTCTACCATCTGCTGGCCCAGTGCGCCACGGTGGAGGAGGCCGCGCTCCTGCTTTCCCGCCGGGCGACGCTGGTGTGCGCGCCGCTGCTGGGCCAGGTGCCGCCGCTCCACTGGGTGCTCCGGGACCGCAGCGGCGAAACCGTCGTCGTGGAGCCGGACGTGAACGGACTGCACCTCTACCGGGAGACCGTCGGCGTGCTGACGAACAGCCCCGGCTACCCGTGGCACCTGCAGCATCTGCGCTGCTTCTCCGGCCTGCGGGACCTGGACCGGGACGGGCCGGACGTTGCGGGGCTCCCGGCCCCGTCGTTCTCCGGCACCGGTGCCCAGGGGCTGCCCGGCGACTGGACGAGCCCCTCGCGCTTCGTGCGCCTGGCGTTCCTGCGGCGGTACGCCCTGCCGGGCGCCGACGAGCCCTCCGGCGTGGCGCGGATGTTCCGCCTGCTGCAGAGCGTCGCCTTCCCCCTGGGGCCGGTACGGCTGGACGGCCCGGCTCCGGCCTGGGACGCCGCCCGGTACACGGCCGTGCTCTGCGGCGAATCCCTGCGGTATTACTGGACCACCTACGAAAATCAGCGCATCCGCTTCGTGGATCTGCCCAGCCTGCTGCCCCGCAGCGAGCCGCTGCAGTTCGCCCTGGAGCACCCGCCGGAGTTCCGCGCCTGCGCCGCCGACGCCGCGCCGGCAAAGTGGCACGCTGTGCAAGATGACGAACGGCTGCATCCGTAAAAAGTCCCCCACCCGTCGGATTTGCGCCGGGATTCCCGGCTTTTCCCGGCCCAAAGTGTCGCAATTCGTCGGGGCGCCGGCCGGCGTCCCGGCTTTTCTTTGTGGAAAAGCGAGAAAATTGGAAATTTCCCAGGCAATTCTTGGCTTTTCTCTGGGACGGCGTATACTGGAGGTAGAAACCAGACGCCCGGGCTTTCGTCCGGGCGGGACACGAGGAGGATTCCTGCAATGGATGCACGAGAGCTGATTTCCGCCGGCAAGGCGTTTCTGGGCCTGGAGCTTGGCTCCACACGGATCAAGGCGGTGCTGATCGATCCGGAGACGTACGCCCCCCTGGCCTCCGGCAGCTACGGCTGGGAGAACCGCTACGAGGGCGGCTACTGGACGTACGCCCTGGAGGACGTGCGGACGGGCCTTCAGGCGGCGTATCGGGACCTGAAGGCCGACGTGGCCCGCCGGTACGGCGTGACGCTGACGACCATGGCCGCCATGGGCATCTCCGCCATGATGCACGGCTACCTGCCCCTGGACCGGGACGGGCGCCAGCTGGCCGCCTTCCGCACCTGGCGCAACACCACCTGCGGCCCGGCCGCCGACGACCTGCGCCAGCGCTTCGGCTTCAACATCCCCCAGCGCTGGAGCATCGCCCACCTGTACCAGGCCATGCTCAACGGCGAGGACCACGTGAAGGACATCAACTTCCTGACCACCCTTTCCGGCTATCTCCACTGGCAGCTCACCGGCCGGCGGGTGCTGGGCCTGGGCGACGCCAGCGGCATGTTCCCCATCGACAGCACCGCCCGCGACTACGACGCCGCCATGGCCGACAGCTTCGACGCCCTGGCCGCCAGCCGCGGCTGTCCGTGGCAGCTGCGGGACATCCTGCCGCAGCCCCTGGCCGCCGGCGAGGACGCCGGCAGCCTGACGGCCGACGGCGCCCGCCTGCTGGACCCCGACGGCGACCTGCAGCCGGGCATCCCCCTGTGCCCGCCCGAGGGCGACGCCGCCACCGGCATGGTGGCCACCAACTCCGTCGCCGTCCGGACCGGCAACGTCTCCGCCGGCACGTCGGCCTTCGCCATGATCGTTCTGGAGCACGGCCTCTCCCGGGTCTACCCGGAGGTGGACATGGTCACGACGCCCGACGGCAAGCCCGTGGCCATGGTCCACGGCAACAACTGCACCAACGAGATCAACGCCTGGGCCCGGATGTTCGCCGGCTTCCTGGAGGCCCTGGGCCAGAAGCCGGACATGGACGCCGTGTTCACCGCCATGTTCCGCGCGGCCCTGGACGGCGCGCCCGACGGCGGCGGCCAGGTGCTTTACAACTATCAGGCCGGCGAGCACATCACCGGTCTGGAGGAGGGCCGCCCGCTGCTGGTCCGCGGCCCCGAGAGTGACTTCTCCTTCCCCACCCTCATGCGGGTGCAGCTTTACGCGGCCATCGCCAGCCTCCGCGTCGGCATGGACATCCTGGAGGGCGAGCACGTGACCATGGACCGGCTGCTGGGCCACGGCGGCTTCTTCAAGACGCCGGAGGCGAGCCTCCGCGTCATGGCCGCCGCCGCGCGGACGCCCGTGTCCGTCATGGAGACGGCCGGCGAGGGCGGCCCGTGGGGCATGGCCCTGCTGGCGGCCTACGCCGCCCAGCGCGCGCCGGGCCAGAGCCTGGACGACTACCTGGCCAGCCGCGTCTTTGCCGGTCAGGCCGTCACCACGGTGGAGCCGCTGCCGGAGGACGTGGCCGGCTTCTCCGCCTTCATGAAGCGGTACCTGGCCGCCCTGCCCGTGGAGCACGCGGCCGTGGCCCACGTCCCCGCGTAAATTCCCCCGACAGTCTGTGCGCCCCGGGGCCTTCCGGCCCCGGGGCGCTCTGTGTCCAATGGCTCAGCCGTCGGTGCGGACGCCCTTGTATCCCAGATTCCGGACCGTGACGATCCGGAAATCCGGATTGTCCCGGAAGCGCTTGCGCAGCCGGTTGATATGGACGCTGATCGTGTGGTCTCCGCTCTCGCTGTCCAGGTCCCACAGCTCGTCCAGCAGCTGCCGCCGGGTGAAGATCTTTCCGGGATACGACAGCAGCTTGAACAGCAGCAAAAACTCCTTCGGCGGCAGCGCCGTGGTCTCGCCGCCGCGGGTGACGGTCAGTGAGTCGTACCGCAGCGTCGTGCCGCCCACCTGCAGGCACCGGTCAGACGCGATCCTGGCCCGGCGCAGCAGCGCGCCGATGCGCAGCAGCAGCTCCTCGCGCTCCACAGGCTTTGCCAGGAAGTCGTCGGCGCCCAGCGCGTAGCAGCGGCGCATATCGGACAGTCCCCGGCGGGCTGAAATCACGAGCACCGGCACGTGGCTGCCGCCGCGGCGGAGCGGCCCCAGCAGAGCGGAGCCGTCGGCGTCCGGCAGCAGCCAGTCCATCACGATCAGATCCACGTACTTGCGTTCCAGCAGCTCCAGGGCCTGGGCGCAGCTGCCGGCCAGAAGCGGCTCGTAGCCGCCCTCGTACAGCGTGCGCTCCAGAAGGCTGCGGGTGACTTCGTCCCCCTCCGCCACAAGAATTCGAAACATTTGCATGCGCCCTCCATTCCTTGCCGGGTGGACAGCCGTCCGGGCGGAAGTCCCGGTAAATTATATGGTATCGGTGCCCAGCTGGATTGTCAACAAAAATTGATTTACAAATGTTCCGAATTTGTATAAATTCTTCAGAAAAACTTGTGATTTATTTCTAAAAAAGTACACAGTGTTGATGCTCCGTTGATCTTTCTTGATCTTCGGTTGAACTTCGGTGATTTGCGGGATACAGGCACCTGCTATCCTCCGGAAAAGCCGCTGCGGCGGCGGAATTCCGGAAGGAGGACAAAGCATGGCCCCCGAGCACACACCGAAACGAGCAGGGACTGCGGAGGCGCCGAAGTTTCTCATCCACCGGCCTGACCGGGCCGCCCTGGAAGCGCTGCTGGATCGGGAGGGGCTGCATCTGGCAGCCGTCGTGATCCGCCTGGCCTGGCAGCTGGGGCTGAAGCGGCGGGAGATCCACGTGCTGCAGTGGGAGCAGGTGGACTTCACCGCGTCGCAGGTGCGGCTGCCGGACCGGCAGGTACCCATGGAGCCGGAGGTGCAGGTCTTTCTGCAGCGGCTGCTGACGGCCCGGGAGGATGCCACCGGCCCGGTAGTCCTGTCCGACCGGGGCGGGCGGCAGCCGGCGGAGCCGCACCTCTCCTACGTCTGCCGCAAGGCGCTGGATCAGGCCGGCATGGCGGAGGTGCGGCTGCTGGACCTCCGGTACGACTACATTCTGCGCCAGCTGGAGCGGCACGACTGGCAGTACGTCAGCCGCGTATCCGGCCTGGAGCCGCGGACGCTCCAGCTCCACTTCGCCGAGGGCTGGGAGAGCCGGCGGGAGCCGGCACGGCAGAAGGACGGTGCCGTGGACGCCGAGCGCGTCCGGGCCGTCATGGAGGCCGAGGGCTTTTCGGCCTGCGGCGCAGCGATCCGGCTCGTCTGGCAGCTGGGGCTGCGGCAGGAGGAGCTGCAGCAGCTCCGCTGGTCCATGGTGGACTACTCCGCCGGCCTCGTGCGTCTGCCGGGCCGGACGGTGCCGCTGCCGGCGTGCCTGGCCACGTTTCTCAGGGGCCTGCGGGAGCGGAACGGCGACGTCTCCGAATTCGTGCTGATCTCCGACCGGGCGCGGAAGCCCATGGAAAACGCCTTCGTCTCCAAGATGGTCAGCGCCGCGCTGATCCGCGGCGACTGCGGCGGGACGACGCTGCGGGACCTGCGGCGGGACTGGGAGATCCGCACCCGGTACGAGGCACCGGTGCTGGCCCTGCTGGAGCGGCAGCCGCGGATCCGGCGCAGCGACGTGATGCAGCTTCTGGGCTGCAGCGGCACCCAGGCCCGGGAGGGCCTGCGCCGGATGATCGAGCGGGGCACCGTCGTCCGCTCGGGGCACAACTACTACCGGACCGGCACCGTCGTGCCCCCGGTGCAGCAGCGGGAGGCGGTGCTGGCATACCTCTCCAACCACGCCGGCTGCCCGCGCAAAGAGCTCATGAATTTGTTGGGTGTCGGTCCGAAAGAGTGCTGGACGATTCTCCGCCGCCTGATCGACAACGGCGACATCCGCCGGGAGGACGGCAGGTACTACGCAAATCGCAGGGCATGAGCGAAATCTTACAGTTATGATACATCAGATTTGAACTTTTGAACAGTTTTTCTGAAATATCCGATAATCTTACAAATACGATGTATCGTTTCTGTATCTCCGGATAAAACCGGCTTGTTCGAACGATATTATGACATTTGGATTAAATCCCCTTCAAAATCATAGACAGCAAAAATCCTCCTGTGCTAAACTTTCAGCGCAGGGAAGCCCGGGGTCCGGCGGGAGAGCGCCGGCGCCGAACGGCTAGCCGGCGCCGACGCCCCCGCGCCGCCCCGGGCCCCCTGAGAATTTGCAAGGAGGAATGAATCCACATGAAGAATCTCAAGAAGGTTCTTGCACTGGTGCTGGTCGTCGCCCTGATGATGGGCTTCGCCACCGTCGCCGGTGCAGCGGACTTCACGGATGACAGCGACATTGTCAACCAGGAAGCTGTCGACGTGATGTCCGAGATCGGGGTCATCAACGGCTATCCCGATGGCTCCTTCCGCCCGGAGGGCAACGTCACCCGCGCCCAGATGGCGAAGATGATTGCCTACATCGTCTCCGGCGGTGAGGACGTGGGCGACCTGTACGCGGGCGCCACCGCCTTCTCCGACTGCCTGACCCACTGGGCCCGCGGCTACATCGCGTATGCCAACACCACCGGCATCATCGCCGGCGTGGG
>CAJFNY010000078.1 GCA_904395865.1 uncultured Oscillospiraceae bacterium | reverse complement strand
TCGCACCCGCAGGTGCATTTCGAGGCCAACCGCCGCGCAGCGGCGGCGCTTGGGCCGAGATGAAGCCGGTCTGGACCGTTCGCGTTCCATCAAACCCGAATTTGCAACTTCAAAAAGTTGCAAATTCGTGGGCAGCTTGTCAAAAAAATCTCGAGAGAGACTTTTTTGACAAGCTGACGCGCCCCGGCCCGTGCATTTGCACGGGCCGGGGCGCGTTTCGTCTCTGGCTCAGCCCTCCAGCGGCTGGAGGACGCGGCGGTTGATGCGGCGCAGGAAGAGCAGCGTGAACACCAGGGAGGCCACCTCGGCGATGGGGAAGGCCCACCAGACCAGCTCCACCCGGCCGGCCAGGGAGAGCAGGTACGCCACGGGCAGCAGCACCACCACCTGGCGCAGGAAGGAGGTGATCATGCTGTAGACCCCGTTGCCCAGCGCCTGGAACACCGAGGAGATCACAATGCAGAAGCCCGCCGGCAGGAAGCACAGGCTCATGATCCGCATGGCCGGCACGCCCACCCGGAGCATCTGCTCCTGCGCGTCGAAGAGCAGCAGCAGCGTCTCCGGCAGCAGCTGCATCAGCAGCAGGCCCGCGGCCATCATGGCCACGGCCGTCACGCAGGAGAGCCGGACGGTGCGGACGATGCGCGACTTCTTCCGGGCGCCGTAGTTGTAGGCCACGATGGGCACCATGCCGTTGTTCAGCCCGAACACCGGCATGAAGATGATGCTCTGCAGCTTGTAATACACGCCGAACACCGCCGCCGCCGTGGACACGAAGCCCAGCAGGATGCGGTTCATCCCGTAGCTCATGAGGGAGCCGATGGCCTGGATCAGGATGGACGGCACGCCGATGGAGAGAATCTGCCGGAAGGCGCGGCGCTGCGGCCGGAAGCCGCGCAGCGGCAGCCGCAGCTCCCGGTTCCCGCGCACGTGAAAGACGATGGACAGCACACAGGCCACCGCCTGGCCGAACACCGTGGCCGCTGCCGCGCCGGCGACGCCCATGGCCGGGAAGCCCAGCCACCCGAAGATCAGGATCGGGTCGAACACGATGTTGACGACGGCGCCGACGCCCTGGGAAATCATCGAGTGGACGGTCCGCCCGGTGGCCTGGAGGAAGCGCTCGAACGTGATCTCCACGAACTGGAACACGCACAGGCCCATGCAGATGGAGACGTAGGCGGTGCCGCCCTCGACGATCTCGGCGATGTCGGTCTGGGTGTCCATGAAGGCGCGGGCGCCCGTCAGGCCGATGGCCGTAAAGACCGCCGCCGACGCCAGGATCAGCAGCAGGCCGTGGAGGGCGAGGCGGCCGGCCCGGGCGCCGTCCCCCTCGCCGAGGCTGCGGGAGACGGTGGAGTTGATGCCGACGCCGAGGCCGGTGCTGACGGCGATCATCAGCGTCTGCATGGGGTAGGCCAGGGAGACGGCCGTCAGGGCGTTTTCGCTGATCTGCGCCACGTAGATGCTGTCGACGATGTTGTAGAGGGCCTGCACCAGCATGGCGAGGATCATCGGCAGCGCCATGCGGAACAGCAGCTGCCCCTCGGGCATGGTGCCGAGCCTGTCGCTGCTGCGGACGGCTTCGGGTTTCATGGGGATTCATCCTCTCTTTCTCTGCGCCGCGCCGCAGGGCGCGGTAAAATTCATCATACCGGGTTTCGCCGGCCGTGTCAAGCGCGGGCGGCGCTTGTGGTCCGACGGCCGGCGTGGTATACTAGGGAGGACTGGAACGAACTTGAAGGAGGTCGCCTATGGCTGCCTGGAATACATCCCAATGGCGGAGCCTGCTGGAGCGGCTCTACGCCGAGAACGGGCCGCGGCCCGCCGTCGCCCAGAAGACGCTGCGGGCCCTGGCCCGGGAGACCGGCTTCCCCGAGGCCCTGGAGGCGTACCGGCCGGCCGGGCGCGTCTGCTGCGCCGACGTGGCCGCCCTCTGCCGGCCCCTGCTGGACCACCTCTGCCCGGAGCCCGCGGGCGGCTGGCTGCCGCTTCTCTACGAGCTGCTGACCGACGGGCTCTTCCCCGACGCCGGCCGCCCGGCCGACGGCCGCGCCGTCCGCCAGGGCGCGTGGCTGCTGCTGGCGGTGCTGGAGCTGCTGCTGGAGCAGGAGGCCGGCCGCTGCCCGCCCGACCCGCTGACCGACGTGCCGCCCCTGACGGCCGACGAGCTGGCCGGCAGCCGCATCGCCGCCGAGTACGGCCGCTTCTCCGCGGCCGTCCGCGCCGCCCACTTCGCGGCGCTCATGCGCATCGGGCGGGAGACGCAGCCCTTCGACCCGGCGTCCCACACCATCGGCGTCCACCACGTGGCCCTGTCGGCGGCCCGGCAGGCGGCATCCGCCGGGCTGCCGGTGGACGTGGCGCTGGTCAGTGCCTCGGCCCTGAGCCACGACATCGGCAAGTTCGGCTGCCGCGGCCCCGACGCCCGGCGCATCCCGTACCTCCACTACTACTTCACGTGGCAGTGGCTCTCCGACCAGGGCTGCCCGTCCATCGCCCACGTGGCCGCCAACCACTCCACCTGGGACCTGGAGTTCGAGAATCTGCCGCTGGAGTCGCTGATCCTCATCTACGCCGACTTCCGCGTCCGCGGCACCCGCGGCGCCGACGGGAAGGAGACGGTGCGCATCTACTCCCTGGCCGACTCGTACGACATGATCTTCTCCAAGCTGGCCGACATGACCGAGGCCAAGCGGAAGCGGTACCAGACCGTCTACTGCAAGCTGCGGGACTTCGAGCGCTTCCTGGCGGCCCGGGGCATCCGGCCCGACGAGCCCCGCCGCCGGGCCGCGGACCCGCGGCCCGACGCGGCCCTGCTGGACATGCCCGGGACGCTGGAGGCCCTGTGCGACCTGACGTTCGCCAACAGCGTCGCGCTGATGCACACCATCACCGTGGACGCCTCCTTCGAGCAGCTGCTGGAGGCGGCCCGCAGTGAGAAGAGCCTCAACCGCATCCGCACGTACCTGCACCTGTTCTCCGAGTACCACACGTATATGACCGGCGCCAACAAGCGGCGCGTCCTGGCCTTCCTCTACGAGCTGCTGATGCACCAGCAGGGCGACGTCCGCCGCCGGGCCGCCCGGCTCATGGGTGAGATCCTGGCCAACAGCGGCCCCCGGTACCGCAAGGAGCTGCCGGCCGCCGCGCCGCGGGAGGCCATGGCCCCGACGCTGCTGGCCTTCCTGAGCGAGTCGGTGGAGCTGTGGCAGTCGTACCTGGAGGCGTGCCTCCACCCGGACCACAAGATCTCGGCCAAGCACGCCATCCGCATCTCCAACTCCCTGAAGATCATCGCCGAAAGCCTCTTTTCCGCCTGCGCCGCCGACGAGGCGCCCCACTACCTGGTCCCGCTGCTGGACCACCTCTACGCCGCCGGCGGGAACGACCGCTTCATCCTGGCCGACACGATGATCCACGTGCCGCCGGACCTGCTGACGCCGGAGCAGCTGCTCCGGGCCGTGGACGCCCTGGGCGCCATGCTGCCGGACCCGGAGCTGCGGCTGCAGATCGCCGTGCTGCGCTGCCTGGAGCATCTGCTGCCTGCCGGCGGCCGGGAGGCGGCCCTGCGGATCCAGCAGGTGCTGCCGGCCGTCTGCGACAGCGGCGAGAGCGGCGTGCGGTACCTGGTCTGCCGCCTGTGGACGGCCATGGGCTACCCGCGGACGCCGGAGCTGACGACGCCCCTGTCCCAGCTGTACCTGGCGAACCTGAAGAACGCCGTCCACTGGAGCGTCAAGATCACCCACATCGAGCTCCTCTGCGACGACGCCCACCGCAACCCCCGCAACGCCTTCCACACGGCCATGCACCTGTCGAACCTGCTGTCGGTCAGCGAGCACCTGCCGGTGCGGATGCAGGCCGGCCAGGGGCTGCTGAACATCGCCGACCTGCTGACCACCGACCAGCGCAACGAGATCGTCGTGGACCTGCTCCGGGAGCTGGAGACGGGGCAGGAGGAGGTCTCCCGCTACATCCCCCAGTACCTGGGGGCGCTGCTGTGCAGCCTGCCGGTCAAGGAGATGGCCGAGGGCATGACGTTCCTGGAGGACTTCGTCCGCTCCGGCAGCGTCTCGCCGGCCCGGGCGGCCCTGCTGACCCTGGGCTACCTGCTGGCCGACCTGACGGCCCGCGGCCAGGGCGCCGGCTCCATGGCGGCCCAGGTGGTGGGCCTGCTGCTGACGGGCGTGGCCCACTACGACAACACGATCCATCAGACGGCCCTCTCGGTCCTCTGCCGCGACCTGCTGGGGGCGGAGGCGCTGCCGCTGGCGGCCCGGCGCGACCTGTTCCTGCGCATCGGCAAGAAGCTGCTGACGCTCCTCTCCGAGCCGCGGACGGGCCAGGTGACGTTCTTCACCCGGGCCGCCATCCTCAACCACCTGTACCGCTTCCTGGTCCAGTGCCAGGTGGAGCTGGGGGTCTTCCCGTTCCCGGCGCTGCGGCCGGTGGCCTTCTTCCCGGGGACGTTCGACCCGTTCTCCTCGGGCCACAAGCGCATCGTCCAGGAGATCCGCGCCCTGGGCTTCGAGGTCTACCTGGCCATCGACGAGTTCTCCTGGAGCAAGCGGACGCTGCCGAAGCTCCAGCGGCGGCAGATCGCCTCCATGTCGGCGGCCGACCAGCTGGACGTCTACCTGTTCCCCGACGACGTGCCGGTGAACATCGCCATGCCGGACGACCTGCGCCACTTGGCGTCGCTGTTCCCGGGCCGGGAGCTGTATCTGGTGGCCGGCAGCGACGTGATCCGCAACGCCTCGGCCTACCAGAAGCCCGACCCCGGCACCGCCGCCGACTACAACCACATCATCTTCTGCCGGGATGAGTCGGAGCGGGAGATGGGCAGCCTGCAGCCCATCTCCGAGATCATCCGCGGGAAGCTGACGCTGCTGAGCCTGCCGGCGTACTACGAGACCGTCAGCTCCACGCGCATCCGCGAGTACGTGGACAAGAACATGGACATCTCCATGCTGGTGGACCCCATGGTCCAGAGCTATATCTACGCCAACGGCCTCTACCTGCGGGCGCCCCAGTTCAAGAACGTGCTGACGCCCCAGGAGCTGTACTTCGAGTGGTGCCGCGGGATTCCCCAGGTGCTGCGGGCCGAGGCGGAGGACCTGCTCCGCAGCCGCCGCCTGCCGCCGGACGCCGAGACGTACACGGTCATGCTCCTCTCCCGGGCCACGGGCCGCCTGCGGGGCTGGGCCCTGGGCCACACGGTCCGGGCCTCGGAGCTGTACGACGCGCTGGGCTCCCTGGCGTCGGCCAGCTACGTCCGGCAGCACACCTCCGGCCGCGTGCTGCTGGTGGACGCCGCGTGGGACAGCGGGCGCAACGCCGACCTCTGCCGCGCCCTCGTCAACGAGCTGCTGGTCCGCAGCCTGCTGGACGACCACACGTACGCCCTGTACCAGTCCCGCGGCGACGGCGACCCGCTGGAGCCGCTGCTGCCGGAGCTGGGCTTCCTGCCGGTGCCCGGCAGCCCGGAGATCCACGTGGTGGACATGCGGATGCCCCTGGCGTTCATCCAGGACGTGTTCCTCTGGATCAAGGAGCCCCACTGCGACGACCCGGAGCTGCGCCGCGCCGTCCTGGACACGCGGCCGCGGATGCGCCGCGCCCTGGCGAAGCTGTTCCCCGGCCGGCTGGTGCTGAGCTTCGACGCCGAGATCCTCAACCAGGCGCTGCTGATGAAGGTCCAGGCGTGCAACGGCGTGCTGGACGTGCCGTCCGGCGTCCGGCGGCTGGGGCCGTACATGTGCGTGCCGTACGGCAAGATCCTCTCCGGCGAGATCGTGCCGAACACCGTCACCAAGACGCTCCACGCCGACAAGGTCTACGGCGAGGACCTGCGCCACTTCTCCATCCTGGAGTCCCCGGGCTACTCCAGCCTCCGCAACCAGGCCCGGACCATCAAGTCCTTCCGCCGGCCGGTGCTGCTGGTGGACGACCTGCTCCACAAGGGCTACCGCATGGAGAAGCTGGACCCGATCTTCAAGGAGGAGTCGGTGGAGATCGACCGGATCATCGTCGGCATCATGTCGGGCCGCGGCAAGGACCTGATGCAGCTCCAGGGGCGGCAGGTGGAGTGCGAGTACTTCATCCCCAACCTGGCCTACTGGTTCACCGAGAGCCTGCTCTACCCGTTCCTGGGCGGCGACAGCACCGAGGGGCAGCGGCTGACCGAGGGCATGCTCTCGTCCATCAACCTGATCCTGCCGTACGAGTTCCCCGAGTACCTGCGGGGCGTCACGGAGCACGACCTGCGGGTGATGTCCATGACGGCGCTGCAGAACGCCCGGGAGATCCTGCTGGCCCTGGAGGCGCGCCATCAGGCGGTGTTCTCCACGTCCCTGACCCTCAAGCGGCTGGCCGAGGCCCTGTACCAGCCGCGTATCCCCGACAAGGGACGCCACCTGCAGTACAACCTGGCCATGCCGGCCTCCTCCTACGTGGAGGACGACATCGCCGCCATGCGGCGCATCTGCAAGGAGGAGGAGTTCCGTTGACGAGGTATTACGAAAAAGACGCCGTCTGCTACGGCGACCTGGGCGGCCGCCTGCCGCCCGGCGCGGTGCCGGCCGCCGGGCCGTTCGACCCGCTGGTGCTGCTGGTGAACCGCGACCCGCGGACGAGCCGCGGCATCTTCGCCGTGTCGCGCCCCGGCGAGGTGTTCGAGCCGGAGGGGCCGTCGCTGCTGCTGCCTCCGCCGGAGGGCTCCGTGGATCCGGCGGCCGACGCCGTCATCGCGGCCCACGGGGCCTGCGTGGTGAACACGGCCTTCGCCCGCTGCTTCGACGTGCTGCCGGCCGTCCTGCGCCCGAAGACCGGGGGCCTCCGGGTGACGCTGGCGGGCCTGGGCGACGTGGGCGGCACCGTGGCCACGGCCCTGGTGCTGCTGGGGCGGCAGGTGGCCGAGATCGGGATCTACGACTTTTACGAGCCCCTCTGCCGCCGGTACGAGCTGGAGCTGAACCAGGTGCTGTCCACAGAGGACGGACGGACCATGCCGCGGGTGGTGATCCGCCGGCCGGAGGAGCTGTTCGACTGTGACGTGTTCCTCTTCACGGCGTCCAGGGGCGTCCCGCCGGTGGGCAGCCAGGTGGGCGACGTGCGCATGGCCCAGCTGGAGGCCAACCGGGCGCTGCTGGCGCCGTACGCCCGCCAGGCCCGGGAGGCCGGCTTCACCGGCCTGTTCTGCCAGATCTCCGACCCGGTGGACCAGCTGGCCCGCCACGCGTTCCTGGAGAGCAACCGGGACGCGTCCGGCCGCTGGGACGGCGCCGGCCTGCTGCCGGAGCAGGTCCAGGGGTACGGCCTGGGCGTCATGGAGGCCCGGGCCCGGTACTTCGCCCGGAAGCGGGGGCTGGACGAGGCGGCCGTGGCCGTGTTCGGCCCCCACGGGCAGCAGCTGGTGGCGGCCAACGACCCGGGGGACGGGTACGACGACGGTGTCTCCCGTGCGCTCACGGAGGACACCGTTACGGCCAACCTGGCCGTCCGGGAGCTGGGCTTCAAGCCGTATATCGCCCCGGGGCTCTCGTCGGCGGCCATCAGCGTGCTGGCCACCGTCTCCGGCCGGTGGCACGCCGGCGCCGTGCCCATGGACGGGGCGTACTTCGGCTGCCGCAGCCGCATGACGGCCCGCGGCCTCCAGCTGGACCGCCGGCCGCTGCACCCGCAGCTGTTCCGCCGCATCGCAGCCGCCCACCGGGCCCTGCGGGACGGAGACTGAGCCGGACGCTGCAGCCGCCGCGGACCCTCTGCCGCGGCAGAAGCGAAAGGAGGCATCCCATGGAGAACGCATGGTGCGGCAAGGACTGTGCAGCGTGCGCCCTGCGGGCGCATCTGGAATGCCCGGGCTGCCGGAAGGGGCCGGGGGCTTCCGTGGCGGACGACCCGTGCCCGGCGGCGTCCTGCTGCCGGCGCCGGCGCCACTGGACCCGCGGCCAGTGCCCCCGGTCCGCCGGCTGCCGCTGGTGGCGGCAGCGCGACGATCAGCCCCGGCTTCGGCTGGAACGGCAGGGGCTGGCCGAAGCCCGGCGCGCGGAGCTGCTCCGGGCGGCCCCGGAAATGGACGCGCTGCTCCGGGCGCTGTTCTGGACGGCAATTCTGTCGATGGCCGGGGGACTGCTGACGTCGGCCCTGGCGACGGGCACAGGCGGGAGCCGCATGGAGCTTGCCGGCGAGATTCTGCAGTATCTCGCCCTTGCCGTCCGCGGCGGCCTGCTGCTGGCGCTCGCCCGCCGCCAGGCGGCGTACGCATCAGCCGGATGGCTGCAGCTGGCGGCCCTGGCAGCCGATGCGGCTGCGACGCTGGTGTCCCGGAGCTGGCCGCCGCTGGCCGGTGCGGCTGCCCTGCTGCCGGCGCTGATTCTGAGCATCCTGGGCGAGTACCGGGAGTGCCGCGCCCACGGGCTCGCGGCAGAGCCGCTGCAGCCGCTGCTGACCCGGCGGTGGCGGCAGCTGTGGTACTGGACGCTGGGCAGCGCGGCGGCCGGCGCGGCGGTGCCGTTTCTGGCGCTGCTGGCCCTGTGGATGCCGCTTCCGGGGCTGCTGCTGCTCCTGGCAGTGGCAGCGGTCGTGGTGATCACGGCGCTGCTGCGGCTGGTGCTGCTGCACCGGACGGCCGGCGCGTACCGGAGCTTCCGGCTGCAGCACGCTTCGGAGCGGCCCTGAAAGACCGGCGGAGAAGGGAATGTGATCTGAATCCGTCCTGCCGGGCCTCCCGGCAAACCACACCGCCAAAGGGCTTGCACCGCCCCGGGCCTCCCTTTCCACAAGGGAGCCTCTGGGGGGTGCGGCGGAGGATTGCTGCCGGTTCCGTTCGCCGGGGCCGGCTTCTCCGCCTCTGTCATTCTTCGGCCCCAGGGGGCCGGAGAATCCGTACCCACACGGGAGAAAAGGAGGCCATTTCCATGCAAACCCATGTTCCACAGGGGCCGGGGCCGGCGGACGCGCCGCTGCTGGTGATCTCCGCCGGGAGCCACCGGCGGCTGCGGGCCGTGCTGGACTTCGCCCTGGCGGGGCGGCGCTGGGAGGCCGCGCGGCCGGAGCAGCTGCCGCCTTTGGCGGGACGGCGGGTGATCTTTGCCGTCTCCCTGGACGGGACGGGGCTCAGCCGCGGCTTCGACCGCCTGCTGCGGGCGCTGCGCGGCGGCCGGGCGCCCATGGACGGCGCCGCCGCCGTGGTGCTGGTGGACGGGGCAGGGGAGCTGTATACGAAGCAGGCGGCCCATCTGCTGGTCATGGCCGCCAACGGCGCCGGCTGCGCCTTCCCGGGCAAGGCCCTGGTGGAGGGCACCGGCTCCCTGGGAAATCTGGACGTCCAGTCCCGCCGGCGCGGCCTGACGCGGGAGGAGACGTACCGGGTGCTGGCCCGGGAGCTGGTGGAGCGGCTGGCGGACTTCGACCCGCCGCGGTTCGCCCGCCCGCGGGTGCTGATGCTCCACGCCTCGGACCGCAGCACGTCCAACACGCTGGCCCTGGGCGGCCGCCTCCAGGCGCTGCTGGCCGACCGGTGCGACTGGGAGGAGGTCTCCCTGCGCAACGGCACGGTCCACGACTGCCGCGGCTGCACGTACACGGTCTGTGCCCACTACGCCCAGCAGCAGGGCTGCTTCTACGGCGGCGCCATGGTGGAGGAGGTCTATCCGGCCCTGATGCGCAGCGACGCGCTGCTGCTGCTCTGCCCCAACTACAACGACTCCGTCAGCGCCAACATCATGGCCTTCATCAACCGGCTGACGAGCCTGCAGCTGTTCCACTCCCTGCGGGAGACGTACCTCTTTGCCGTCGTCGTCTCCGGGTACAGCGGCAGCGACCTGGTGGCCCAGCAGGTGCTGGGGGCCCTGTCGCTGAACAAGGGGCTGCTGCTGCCGCCGGGCTTCTGCCTGCTGGAGACGGCCAACGACCCCGGCAGCGCCCTGGCGTCCCCGGGGATCGCCCGGCGGCTGGCGGCCTTCGCCGGCCGCATGGCCGCGACGCTCCTGGAAAAAAATTAGATTCTCAGAATTCGGACGCAGGATCCTGGAATTTCTGAAAAGAACCCGGAAAAACTCCGTCTGAAACGTACGGTTTCTATCGATGTTATACAAAACAGGCGCTCTGTTATTGGGCAAAATTGAAAAAATGCCCTTGACAAGGCCGGGGCCCGGTGCTACAATGCGACCATCAAGTGAACATCCCAAATGCGTGGATGGAGAGGAGTACCGCCGGAAGGCCAATCCCAGTGAGCGGGGGACAGTGCGAACCCCGCATCGGGCGCCGACGGGAAAAACACTCCGGAGCAGCAAGCTGAACGCCGAAGGGTCAGTAGGGGCGCCGTGGACGGCACGTTACGCCGCATGGGCTTGTCAGAGCCCGAGAAAGTGACTGCTTCGGCAGTAAATTAGGTGGCACCACGGATTGCAGCCAATTCGTCCTAATCAGAGGACGTTTTGGCTGCAATTTTATTTTTTGGATTGAGGTGTCAGAAATGTGTGCAATCATGGGCTTTTCCTCCAAATCCGTGCCCCTGGAGACCGTCTGGCAGCAGTTTTCCCGGACCATCTCCCGCGGGCCCGACTGCAGCCGGATCGCGGACATCGGCAGGGGCTGGCTCTGCTTCCACCGCCTGGCCATCATGGGCCTGACCGACGAGGGCATGCAGCCCTTCGAGCTGGACGGCGACTACGTGGTCTGCAACGGTGAGCTGTACGGCTTCCGGAAGTGGAAGGAGCAGCTCCAGGCCCGGGGCTACACGTTCCGCTCCGACTCCGACTGCGAGCTGCTGCTGCCGCTGTACCGGGAGTACGGGCTGGGAATGTTCCGGATGCTCGACGCCGAGTTCGCCCTGGTGCTGTACGACCACACGACCGGCGCGCTGATCGCCGCCCGGGATCCCATCGGCATCCGCCCGCTGTACTACGGCGCCCTGGACGACGGCTCCCTGGTCTACGCCAGCGAGGCCAAGAACCTGGTGGGCCTGTGCCGCGAGATCCGCCCGTTCCCGCCCGGATACTACTGCGTGGACGGGAAGTTCACCCGCTACTGCGACATCACGGCCGTGGATGCCGTCTCCCGGGACGGGCTGGAGACCGTCTGCAGCAAGATCCATCAGAAGCTGGTGGCCGGCGTGGAGAAGCGGATGGACGCCGACGCGCCCCTGGGCTTCCTGCTCTCCGGCGGCCTGGATTCCAGCCTCGTCTGCGCCATCGCCGCCCGGCTCACCGACAAGCCCATCCGCACCTTCGCCATCGGCATGGACACCGACGCCATCGACCTGAAGTACGCCCGGGAAGTGGCCGAATATCTCCACACCGACCACACGGAGGTGTATATGACCCGGCAGGACGTTCTGGATTCGCTGGAAACCGTCATTGCTCTGCTGGGCACCTGGGACATCACGACGATCCGCGCCAGCATCGGCATGTACCTCTGCTGCAAGGCCATCCACGAGCGCACCGACGTCCGCGTCCTGATGACCGGCGAGATCTCCGACGAGCTGTTCGGCTACAAGTACACCGACTTTGCCCCCAGCCCCGAGGCGTTCCAGGAGGAGAGCTGCAAGCGCGTGCGGGAGCTGCACATGTACGATGTGCTCCGGGCCGACCGGTGCATCAGCGTCAACTCCCTGGAGGCCCGGGTGCCCTTCGGCGACCTGGACTTCGTGCGGTACGTCCTGTCCATCGACCCGCAGCTGAAGATGAACACGTACGGCAAGGGCAAGTACCTGCTGCGCCACGCCTTCGAGGGCGGCTGGCTGCCGTACGACATCCTCTACCGGGAAAAGGCCGCCTTCTCCGACGCCGTGGGCCACTCCATGGTGGACGACCTGAAGGCGTACGCCGAGGAGAAGTACACCGACGAGGAATTCCGGCAGCGCTGCCAGCTGTACCCGTACTGCACCCCCTTCACGAAGGAGAGCCTGCTGTACCGCGAGATCTTCGAGAAGTACTACCCCGGCCAGGCCCCCATGATCGCCGACTACTGGATGCCCAACCGCTCGTGGGAGGGCTGCGACGTGGACGATCCGTCGGCCCGTGTCCTCTCCAACTACGGCAAGAGCGGCGTCTGACGCCGTTTCCCAAGCCCGTCCGCCCACCCATCCCCGTCAAGAAAGAAGTGTGAATCATGAAAACAGCCGCAAAGCGCATCCCCGAACTGTTCGGAAGCATGGTCTTCAGCGAGGCCGCCATGCAGGAATACATGTCCCCCAGCACGTTCCGGGCCTGGAAGCAGTGCCTCCACGACGGGACGACGCTGCCCCTGACCGTGGCCAATGAGATTGCCGAGGCCATGAAGGAGTGGGCCACCGACCGGGGCGCCACCCACTTCTCCCACTGGTTCCAGCCCATGACCGGCGTCACCGCCGAGAAGCACGACGCCTTCATCGCCGACGCCGGCGGCGGCCGCGTGCTCATGGAGTTCTCCGGCAAGGAACTGGTCCGCGGCGAGCCGGACGCGTCGTCCTTCCCCTCCGGCGGCCTCCGCGCCACCTTCGAGGCCCGGGGCTACACGGCCTGGGATCCCAGTTCCTTCGCGTTCCTCAAGGAGGGCACGCTGTATATCCCGACGATCTTCTGCTCCTACTCCGGCGAGGCCCTGGACAAAAAGACGCCGCTGCTGCGGTCCATGGAGGCCGTGGACCAGCAGGCCGTCCGGATCCTGCGGCTGTTCGGCGACACGGAGACGCGCCACGTGACGGCCAGCGTCGGCCCCGAGCAGGAGTACTTCCTCATCGACAAGGCCCTGTTCCAGCAGCGGGAGGACCTGCGCTTCTGCGGCCGGAC
Organism: uncultured Oscillospiraceae bacterium; assembly: GCA_904395865.1. Classification (GTDB taxonomy): domain Bacteria; phylum Bacillota; class Clostridia; order Oscillospirales; family Oscillospiraceae; genus Avoscillospira_A. The sequence continues at coordinate 351 of CAJFNY010000078.1, read as the reverse complement.
GCTCTTCGGCGCCAGGCCGCCCAAGGGCCAGGAGCTGGAGGACCACTACTTCGGCGCCATCAGCCCGCGGGTGGCCGCGTACATGGCGGAGCTGGACGAGGAGCTGTGGAAGCTGGGCGTCCTGGCCAAGACGAAGCACAACGAGGTGGCCCCCTCCCAGCACGAGATGGCCCCCATCTACACCGACGCCAACACCGCCCTGGACCACAACCAGCTGACCATGGAGACGATGCAGCGGGTGGCCGACCGCCACGGCTTCGTCTGCCTGCTCCATGAGAAGCCCTTCGCCGGCGTCAACGGCTCCGGCAAGCACGACAACTGGTCCCTGGGCACCGACACCGGCAAGAACCT
>CAJFNY010000077.1 GCA_904395865.1 uncultured Oscillospiraceae bacterium | reverse complement strand
TCAAGGTCATGGAGATCGACGAGAAGGGCCGCGTCAACCTCAGCCGCAAGGACGCGCTGAAGGAGCTGGCCGCCAAGAAGAAGTAATCCCCCGAAAGAAACTGCGCCTCCGGACGGCTTTGCCGTCCGGAGGCGCTTTTTCGATCGGTCACAGCGGGACCTCCCGGGGGTTGTCCAGGCCGTTTTCGAAGCGGTAGAGGCTGTCGAAGTTGTACTTCATCATGTCGTCCACGTCGGCGTCGGTGTAGAAGGCCGTGTGGGGCGAGAGGATCACGTTGGGGAACGAGCGCAGCACCGCCATGGCCCGGTTGGGGATCACGTCGCCGACCCGGTCGTAGTAGTACAGGCCGTTCTCGTCCTCCAGCACGTCCAGGGCCGCGGCGCCCAGGTGGCCGGATTCCAGAGCCGCGATCAGGGCGTCGGTGTCCACCAGGGCGCCCCGGGCGCAGTTGACGAGCACCGCCCCGGGCTTCATGCGCGCCAGGGCCGCGGCGTCGATCAGGTGGTGGCTGTCGGCCGTGGCCGGGGCGTGGAGCGTGACGACGTCGCTCTCCCGCAGGAGCGTCTCCAGGTCCGTGTACCGGCAGGCCAGGCCGTCCCGGGGGTACGGGTCGGCGGCCAGCAGCCGGCAGCCGAAGGGCGTCAGGTTCCGCACCACCGTGGCGCCGATCTTCCCGGTGCCCACGACGCCGACGGTGCAGCCGGAGATGTCCCGGCCCAGCTTGCCCCGCAGGGAGTAGTCCTGGAGCTCCGAGCGCTTGAGGATGTGGGCCATCTTCCGCAGGCACATGAGCATCAGCATGATGGCGTAGTTGGCCACGCCGTCCGGCTCGTACGCCGTGTTGCTGACGCGCATGCCCAGGGCCCTGGCCGCCGCCAGGTCCACGTGGTCGTAGCCGATGGAGCGGGTGGTGATGTACCGGACGCCCAGGCTGTGCAGCCGCTGCAGCATGGCCGCGCCCATGTCGCAGGGGGTGGCGCTGACGGCGTCGGCCCCGCGGGCCAGCTGGGCGTTCTCCAGGGTCGGGTACTCCTCGGTCCAGCCGAAGTCGATGCCGTACTCCCGGCTCCACTTCTGGGCGGCCGGCAGCTCGTCGAAGGGCCGCATGGCGTAGATGAAAAGCTTCATGGCATTCCTCCTGATCGAAAACGCGGCGCGCCGGGTCCGGCGCGCCGCAGCGGGTTTCGGTTACTTCTGGCAGTCCGGGGCGCCGGCGGGCTGGTCGACGGGGAAGGTCCAGCCGAACGGGTCGGGCTTCCGGCCCCACTGGATGCCGGACAGGTCGTCGTACAGCTTCTGGGAGAAGGGGCCGATCTCGCCGCCGTGGATCGTGTACTCCCGGTCGCCGAAGGCCAGGGCGCCCACGGGGGAGATGATGGCCGCGGTGCCGATGCCCCACGCCTCCTCCAGCGTGCCGTCCTCGCAGGCCTGGCGCAGCTCGTCGACGCTGATGAGCCGCTCGTCCACGGGGACGCCCTGGCTGGTCAGCAGCTCAATGGCGCTCTTGCGGGTGATGCCCGGCAGGATGGAGCCGGTGAGCTTCGGGGTGACGACCCGGCCGGCGATCTTGAACATGATGTTCATGCTGCCGACCTCTTCCACGTACTTGCGCTCCACGCCGTCGAGCCAGAGGACCTGGGAGTAGCCCTTGGCCTCGGCCCGGTCGCCGGCGCGGGTGGAGGCGGCGTAGTTGCCGCCGCACTTGGCCTCGCCGGTGCCGCCGCGGACGGCGCGGACGTCCTCGTCCTCCACCATGATCTTCACGGGCTTGAGGCCGTCGGGGAAGTAGCTGGCCACCGGGGAGGCGATCAGCACGTACCGGGCCTCCCGGATGCCGTGGAGGGCCAGGTCGGCGCCGGTGGCGATCATGAACGGCCGCAGGTACAGCGACGTGCCGGGGGCCGAGGGCACCCAGTCCTGCTCCACCTCCACGAACTTGCGGAGGCACTCCAGGCCCAGCTCCTCGTCCATGGTGGGCAGGGCCATGCGGCGGGCGGAGTTGTTCATGCGGCGGACGTTCTCCATGGGCCGGAACAGCTGGACGCGGCCGTCGGGCCGGCGGTACGCCTTGAGGCCCTCGAAGATCTCCGTGCCGTAGTGGAGAACCACGGCGGCCGGGTGCAGCTCCAGGTCGGCGAAGGGGACGATCCGCGGCTCATGCCAGCCGATGCCGGCCGTGTAGTCCATGAGCAGCATGTGGTCGGTGTAGTACTTGCCGAAGCCCAGGGCGCTCTGGTCGGGCTTGGACTTGGGATGGGTGGTGCGGGTGACGGTGATCTCTTGCATGGCAACGGACTTCCTTTCTCCGGGGCGGCCGGCGTCAGCCGGCGTCCTGGCTGAGATTGAGCTTCCTGGCGAACTCCTCGCGCATCTTGAACTTCTGGATCTTGCCGGCGGCGTTCATGGGGAAGCCGTCGACGAACTCGATGTAGCGGGGCACCTTGTGGCGGGCCATGTGGGACTGGATGTACTCCTTCATCTCGCCGGCCTCCATGGTCTCGCCGTCCTTGAGGATGATGCAGGCCATGATCTCCTCGCCGTACTTCTTGTCGGGCACGCCGATGACCTGCACGTCGCGGACCTTCGGGTGGGTGTAGATGAACTCCTCGATCTCCTTGGGGTAGATGTTCTCGCCGCCGCGGATGATCATGTCCTTCAGGCGGCCGGTGATGCGGTAGTTGCCGTCAGGGTCCCGGGCGGCCAGGTCGCCGGTGTGGAGCCAGCCGTCGGCGTCGATGGCCGCGGCGGTGGCGGAGGGCATCTTGTAGTAGCCCTTCATGATGTTGTACCCCCGGGCCACGAACTCGCCGTTGACGCCGTCGGGCACCTCCTCGTTGGTGTCCGGGTCGACGACGCGGCACTCCACGTGGGCGAAGGCGCTGCCCACGGTGTTGACGCGGACCTCCAGCGGGTCGGTGAAGCTGCTCATCGTGCAGCCGGGGCTGGACTCGGTCTGGCCGTAGACGCTGACAATCTCCTTCATGTTCATGACTTCGGTGGCCTTGCGCATCAGCTCGGCGGGGCAGTTGGAGCCGGCCATGATGCCGATGCGCATATGGCTGAAGTCGGTCTTGGCGAAGTCCTCGTGCTGCATCATGGCGATGAACATCGTGGGCACGCCGTTGAAGGTGGTGATTTTCTCCTGGTTGATGCAGGCCAGGGCCGGCCGCGGGGAGAAGTACGGCAGGGGGCACATGGTCGCGCCGTGGGTCATGGCGGCCGTCATGGAGAGCACCATGCCGAAGCAGTGGAACATGGGCACCTGAATCATCATCCGGTCGGAGGTGGAGAGGTCCATGTGGTCGCCGATGTACTTGCCGTTGTTGACGACGTTGTAGTGGGTCAGCATGACGCCCTTGGGGAAGCCGGT
>CAJFNY010000076.1 GCA_904395865.1 uncultured Oscillospiraceae bacterium | reverse complement strand
GTGGGCGGCGGCAACGTGGCCATGGACGCCGCCCGCTGCGCCAAGCGCCTGGGCGCCGAGCACGTCTACATCATCTACCGCCGCAGCGAGGCCGAGATGCCCGCCCGCGCCGAGGAGCTGCACCACGCCAAGGAGGAGGGCATCGAGCTGCACCTGCTCTGCAACCCCACGGAGATCCTGAACGACGGCAACGGCCGCGTGGGCGCCATCCGCTGCATCCGCATGGAGCTGGGCGAGCCCGACGCCTCGGGCCGCCGCCGTCCGGTGGAGGTTCCCGGCTCCGAGTTCGAGATCCCGGTGGACACGGTCATCATGAGCCTGGGCACCTCGCCCAACCCGCTGATCCGCTCCACCACCCCCGGCCTGGAGACGAACAAGAAGGGCTGCCTGGTCGTCAACGAGGACAACATGACGACCCGCGAGCACGTCTACGCCGGCGGCGACGCCGTCACCGGCGCGGCCACGGTCATCCTGGCCATGGGCGCCGGCAAGAAGGCCGCCGCGGCCATCGACGCTGCCATCTCCGGCAAATAAGCTTTCATCTCTGCGGGGCCGCGTCAGCGGCCCCGCTTTTTGCAAAGGAGCGTTTTCATGGAGACCATCGACCGCCTGCTGCCCTTCCTCGACGCCGGCCCCAGCCCGTACCACGCCGTGGCCGCCGCGGCCGCCCTGCTGGACGGCGCCGGCTTCACCCGGCTGGAGGAGGCCGCTGCCTGGAATCTGGTTGCAGGAAAAGAATATTATGTTACCCGAAATCAGAGCAGCCTCATCGCCTTCCGCCTGCCGTCGGGGCCTCTGGCCGGCTGGCGCATGGCGGCCGCCCACAGCGACGCGCCGACGTTCGCCGTCAAGGGGGAAGCGCCGTCCGGTGCCGGCCCATACGTCCGCCTGTCGGCCGAGGGGTACGGCGGCATGAACTGCGCCAGCTGGCTGGACCGGCCGCTGACTGTGGCCGGCCGCGCCGCCGTCCGGACGGACGCCGGCCTGGAGCTGCGGCTGGTGTACGTGGACCGGGATCTGCTGACGATCCCCAGCCTGGCCATCCACCAGCAGCGGGACGTGAACCGCGGCCACGACTACAACGCCCAGCGGGACATGCAGCCCCTCTGGGGCCTGGCCGGCGGCCAGCGCCTGGCGGACGTGGTGGCCGGGACGCTGGACGTGGCGCCGGAGTCCATTCTGGCGTGGGATCTCGTTCTCTGCCCGCGGCAGAAGGCCGTCCGCCTGGGCCCGGAGGGGGCGCTGTTCCAGTCCCCGCGCATCGACGACCTGGCCTGCGCCTACGCCACGCTGGAGGGCTTCCTGGCGGCCCCGGGCAGCGACTGCCTCGGCCAGATCTGGTGCCTGTTCGACAATGAGGAGGTGGGCAGCGGCACCCGCCAGGGCGCCCTGAGCACCTTCCTGCCGGACGTGCTGGCCCGGGCAGGGGAGGCCCTGGGCCTGTCGGCCGACGACCGCCGCCGGGTCCTGGCATCCAGCCTGCTGCTCAGCGCCGACAACGGCCATGCTGTCCATCCCAATTTCCCCGACAAGGCCGACCCGGCCCACCGGGTCTATCCCAACGGCGGCGTCGTCGTCAAGTACGCCGCCAGCCAGAAGTACACCACCGGCGGCCTGACGGCCGGCCTCTTCCTGGCCCTGTGCCGGGAGGCCGGCGTGCCGACGCAGGTCTTTGCCAACCGGGCCGACGAGCCCGGCGGCGCCACCCTGGGCAACCTCCTGGCGCGGCAGGTCAGCATCCCCATGGTGGATGTGGGCATGGCCCAGCTGGCCATGCACGCCGCCGTGGAGACGGCCGGCAGCGCCGACCCGGGCTACCTGGCCCGCGCCGCCGCGGCCTTCTTCGCCTTCCGGGCCATGCCGGCGGCCGACGGCGTCTACCGCTGGTGAGCCCCGTATAAAGCGCGCCGATCCCGGCCATACTCCTTCCGAAAAGGAGGGATTTCCATGAAGGTACGCGATGTGATGAGCCGTGACGTGGTCTCCGTGGCGCCGGATGAGATGACTTCCGTGGCAGCCCGGGTGCTGGCCCGCTGCAACGTGGGCGCCGTGCCCGTGTGCGACGGGAAGGGCCGGGTCCACGGCCTGCTCACCGACCGGGACATTGTGCTCCGCTGCGTGGCCGCCGAGCGGGAGCCGGCCAAGACGCCGGTGCGGGAGATCATGAGCACCCGCGTCATCTCCGCCGCGCCGGATGAGGACGCCGAGACGGCCGCCCGGCGCATGGCGGCCGAGCAGGTGCGCCGCCTGCCGGTGGTGGAGGACGGACGCCTGACCGGCGTGCTGTCCCTGGGGGACCTGACGGTCAACGAGGGCCTGCGCATGGAGGCCTCGGCCTGCCTGGCCGACATCTGCCAGAACGTCCAGCGGCGGCCTTGAAGCCGGCCGGCGGTCGGGCGGAAAAAACGACTGCCCGGTTTCCGGTTTCGGGCCGCATCTCCGGGAACAAAACTGCCGTTTTCCCCGAAAAACCCTTTGACAACGGCCTTTCCGCCTGCTATAATGGGAAAGCCGCATTGAAGAGGCCGTAAGCCGGGGCACGCCCCGCGCCTCCAGAGCGAGTCTACAACAAAGGTAGGTGCAAATCGTATGCAGGCAATCATCGTGACCGGCGGCAAGCAGTACAACGTCCAGGAGGGCGACGTGCTGTTCGTCGAGAAGCTCAGCGCCGAGCCCGAGCAGACCGTCACCTTCGACCAGGTTCTGGCCGTGGTGGACGGCGCCAACTCCAAGTTCGGCAAGCCCGTCGTGGCCGGTGCCTCCGTGGAGGCCAAGGTCCTCAAGAACGGCAAGGGCCGGAAGATCACCGTCTTCAAGTATCGCCCCAAGAAGGGCTCCAAGAGCTGCCAGGGCCACCGTCAGCCGTACACCAAGGTGCAGATCGAGAAGATCATCGCCGGATGACGACCGTGGAGTTCTATGACCAGGGCGGCAGAATCACCGGTTTCTGCTGCCGGGGCCACAGCGGCTACGCCGAGGCCGGCGCCGACATCGTCTGCGCCGCCGTGACGACCGCCGTGCGGATGGCCGAGTGCACGATCAACGACGTGTGCGGCGCCCGCGCCCGGACGAAGGTCCGGGAGGAGGAGGCCCTGATTTCCCTGCGTCTGCCCGCCCAGTGCGACGAGGAGGAGACGGTGCAGGCCGTCCTCGCCGGGCTGATGCTCACGCTGTGTGAGCTGCGGGACGAATATCCGGATTATCTTGAAGTTTTGGAGGTGCAGTAGTATGCTGAGCATTGGTTTTCAGTTTTTCGCCCACAAAAAGGGCGGCGGTTCCACCAAGAACGGCCGTGACTCCGAGTCCAAGCGCCTGGGCGTGAAGCGCGCCGACGGTCAGTTCGTCCTGGCCGGCAACATCCTGGTCCGCCAGAGAGGCACCCACATCCACCCCGGCAACAATGTGGGCATCGGCAGCGACGACACCCTGTTCGCCCTGATCGACGGCAGAGTGAAGTTCGAGCGCATGGGTAAGGACCGCAAGATGGCGTCGGTGTACGCCGTCGAGCAGTAACACACCGCTGAAAGTGGACGCGCCGCAGTCTCTGCGGCGCGCCTTTTTTCCGGCACGAAAGGAGCGTTCCCGTGTCAGCATTCATCGACAAAGTGCGCATCACCGTCAAGGCCGGCGACGGCGGCGGCGGCGCGGTGGCCTTCCACCGGGAGAAGTACGTGGCGGCCGGCGGTCCCGACGGCGGCGACGGCGGCAACGGCGGCAGCGTCGTGTTGCGGGTGGACGACAACCTCTCCACCCTGATGGACTTCCGCTACAAGCGCAAATACGCCGCCCCTGCCGGCATGAACGGCGAAGGCGGCCGCCGGAAGGGCAAGTCCGGCGAGAATCTGGTGATCCGCGTCCCGCGGGGCACGGTGGTCCGGGACGCCGAGACCGGCGGCATCGTCTGTGACATGTCGGGCGACGACGACTTCGTCCTGGCCAAGGGCGGCCGCGGCGGCTGGGGTAACAGCCACTTCGCCACGCCCACCCGCCAGGTGCCGCGGTTCGCCAAGGCGGGCCTGCCCGGCGAGGCCCGGGACGTGATCCTGGAGCTGAAGCTCCTGGCCGACGTGGGCCTGGTGGGCTTCCCCAACGTGGGCAAGTCCACACTGCTCTCCGTCACGTCCAACGCCCGGCCGAAGATCGCCAACTACCATTTCACGACGCTCTTCCCCAATCTGGGCGTCATCTACGTGGACGAGGGCGTCTCCTTCGTCATGGCCGACATTCCCGGCATCATCGAAGGGGCTGCCGAGGGCGCCGGCCTGGGCCACGACTTCCTGCGGCACATCGACCGGTGCCGCCTGATCGTCCACGTGGTGGACGTGTCCGGCAGCGAGGACCGGGACCCGGTGGAGGACTTCGAGAAGATCAACGAGGAGCTTCGGGCGTACTCGCCGGAGCTGGCGGAGCGGCCCATGCTGGTGGCGGCCAACAAGGTGGACCTGCTGCCGCCGGACAGCGACAATCTGGCCCGCCTGCGGGAGTACGTCACCCGCCGCGGGTACGACTTCTACGAGATCTCCGCCGCCACCACCGCCGGCACCCGGGACCTGATGAAGGCCGTGGCCGGCCGACTGGCCCAGCTGCCGCCGGTGCGGGTCTACGAGGCGGACTACGTCAAGCCGCTGGCCGAGGCCGGCAGCGTCGAGGACCTGAAGATCGAGCGGTTCGACGACGTCTGGAGCATCTCCGGCCCGTGGATGGAGCGCCTCCTGGGCGACATCAACTTCGAGGACTACGAGTCACGGATGTACTTCGACCGCCAGCTGCGCCGCAGCGGCCTCTTCGACCGCCTGGAATCCCTGGGCATCGAGGAGGGTGACACCGTCAGCATCTACGACCTGGAGTTCACGTACGAAAAGTAACAAAGTAACCCGGAAACGGGCAGCGGCACGCCGCTGCCCGTTTTTGCCCCATCCACCCGCGCCGCGACTGCGGCGGATCCGGTGCGGCCTGTCGCGGCAATCTCTCCGCTCTCTTTCCACAAGGGAGCCTTTGCGGGGGTGCATCGGAGGCTTGCGGCCGTTTCGTTCGCCGGGGACTGGTCGTGTCATTCTGAGGCCCCACAGGGGCCGAAGAATCCGTCTCTCCATGCGGGAGAGGCGGATTCTTCGCTTTCCTCCAAATTGCAGGGCGGGGGCAGCGCCATTGCTTTTCCGCTTACCGCCGCCCGAACAGGCCGCGCCGCTCATATGGGGCGCTGCGGATCTCGCCGACGGCGTAGCCGGTGTCGTCAATAACCTTCCGCAGCTGCGCCTCGTCCAGCGGCGCGTCGCAGACGATGACGGTCTCCTTCCTGCTGCGGGACGATTTCACCTGCCGGACCGGGAAGGCCCGGCGTACGGCATCGTTGACGTGGGCCTCGCACATGCCGCAGGCCATCCCCTCCACCGCCACGGTGTATTGCACCATCGTGCGCACACTCCTCTCTGAAGTTTTGGTTAGGAATATCTAACCAAAGCATACCACGGTTGCCGACGTCTGTCAACGGGGGACGTGGAAAGCCCCCGGCGGCAAGGGGACCGCCGGGGACTTCCAGAGGATTGAGCGTGACAGAAAAGCATCTATTTTCAACACGACCCGTCCATGGCGGGCCGTGGTGTTTTTTGGATGCTCTTACTGTACCGCCGAAGTTTGAATGGCCTGTGAACGGACTCTGAACAAGCTTTGAATTTTACGGCGCCTTCGCCAGGGAGCCGGCGGGCGCCAGGGGCGTCATGCTGCGGAGGCTGATGGCCAGGGTGGAGGCGTTGTGCAGCATGGCGGAGGTGGCCGGAGGCAGGAGGCCTGCGACGCCCAGGGCGATCAGGCAGCCGTTGAAGCCGATGACGAAGCGGTAGTTGTCCCGGATGCGCTTCATCAGGCCGGCGGCGATCTGCCGCAGGGCCACCAGCTGGCAGAGGCTGTCGGCTGCCACGGTGATGTCGGCGATCTCCCGGGCGATGGCGGCGCCGTCGCTGACGGCGATGCCCACGTCGGCGGCCGAGAGGGCAGGGGAGTCGTTGATGCCGTCTCCGATCATCATCACCGTGTGGCCGGCGGCCTGCTCGGCCGCCACGAAGCAGGCCTTGTCCTCGGGCAGGACCTCTGCGCGGAATTCGTCTGCGCCCACCTGCGCGGCCACGGCCTCGGCGGCCCGGCGGCTGTCACCGGTGAGCATGACGGTCCGGCGGACGCCGAGGCGGCGCAGCTGGGCGATGACCTCGGCGGCCTCCTCCCGCAGCGGATCCTCGATGCAGAGCACCGCGGCCAGCTCCCCGGCGATGGCCAGATAGAGATGCGAGCACTGGCCGGGCAGCTGGGCGAACCGGGCCTCCTCGCCGGCCGGCACGCGGCAGCCCTCATCCTCAAAGACGAAGTGGGCGCTGCCCACCAGCACCCGCTCGTCGCCGACGGTGCTGGCGATGCCGTGGGCCACCAGGTACTCCACCCTGGAGTGGAGCTCCTTGTGGTCCAGGCCGCGCGCCTGGGCGGCGCGGACGACGGCGTTGGCCATGGAGTGGGGGAAGTGCTCCTCCAGGCAGGCGGCCAGCCGGAGCATGTCCGCTTCACTGCGGCCGCCGAAGGGAATGACCTGGGTCACGGTGGGACAGGCGTGGGTCAGGGTGCCCGTCTTGTCGAAGACAATGGTGTCCGCATTGGCCACGGCCTCCAGGGACTTGCCGCCCTTGACGGTCATGTGGTAGCCGCCGGCCTCGCGCATGGCCGACAGGACGGCCAGCGGCATGGCCAGCTTCAGGGCGCAGGAGAAGTCCACCATCAGCACGGACACGGCCCGGGTTACGTTCCGCGTCAGGGCGAAGGCCAGGACGCTGCCGGCCAGCGTGTACGGCACCAGCCGGTCAGCCAGGCGGGCAGCGCGGCCCTCGGCGGCGGATTTGAGCTTCTCGGACTGCTCGATCATGGCGACGATCCGGTCGTACCGGCTCTCGCCGGAGGCCTGACGCACCTGGAGCACGCCCTCGCCCTCCTCCACCACGGTGCCGGCGTAGACCATGGCGCCGGGGCCCTTGGCCACCGGCACCGACTCGCCGGTCAGGGAGGCCTGGTTGACCGTCAGCTCGCCGGACAGCAGCACGCCGTCGCAGGGGATGACGCCGCCCATGTAGAGGGCGATCCGGTCGCCGCTGTGGATCTGTGCCAGCGGCACCAGGGCCTGGCCCTGGTCGGTCTGCAGCCAGACCCGGTCCACGTTCAGGGCCATGCAGCGGGCCAGGTCGTCCACGGACTTCTTGTGGGTCCACTCCTCCAGCAGCTCGCCCAGGCCCAGCAGGAACTGGACGGAACCGGCGGTGCCGAAGTCGCCGCGGAGCAGGGAGATGCCGATGGAGAGCCCGTCCAGCACCTCCACGTGCAGCCGGCGCCGCAGCAGGCAGCGCAGGCCGCGGAGCACGTACGGCGCCGAGCGGCAGACGGCGTAGGCGGCCTTCCACGGCGCCGGGAAGAACACGGTGCGCAGCAGCTTCGATGCCACAGCCGCCACCAGCCGTTCCTCGTACTGCCGGTTCAGTGCGCGGCCGCTGTGGAGCGGCGCCAGCGCCCGGACGGCCGGATCATCGTAAGAGAACCGGGCCAGCGCCGCCCGGACACTCGTTTCAGCGCCGGGGCAGCGGATCACGGCGCAGCCGGTCCGCTCGTGGACGACGGCCTGCTCCACCCCCGGCACGGTGCTGAGGTACGCCTCCAGCAGGTCGGCCTGTTCCAGGGACATGGGCCCCTGGACGGCCCGGACCCGCAGCCGGCCGGGGCACCGATGCATTACTTGAAATTTCATGGTTTCGTTTCCTCCCGAAATACGAGGCGCGCTGCGGTGTGTCCAAAAATCTCTCTCGAGATTTTTTTGACACGCCGCGGCGCGCCCGGCTCAGGCGTTCTCTGCCGGCGCGTCCTCCACGGTCTCCGCCGCGGCGGCGCGCTGCTCGTTGATGGCCTTGGCCTCGGCCAGCACGTCGGCGGCGTTCTCCTGGACCGTGGCCACGGTGCGCATCACCGACTCCCTGGCCCGCAGCGCCGCAGCCGTGACGTGCGTGTAGGCCTTCTTGGCGTCGCTGCTGGAGAGCAGCTTGATGCCGGCCGTGCCGAACAGGACGCCGCCGGCGAAGATTGCGAGCTTGTAGTGACTGAACATACGGATTCCTCCTGAACTTATTTGTGCCGATACCCGGTGATCATGACCATGACCATGCAGATCACGGCCCCCCAGGCCCAAAAGCGATGGTGCTTCAAACTGGACACCTCCTGAAAGGCTTCGGTTTTCGGATTTCATAAGCATACCACAGCCGCCCGGCCCTGTGGCTCCAAAACGGATGCGAAGTGACGGTTTCAGACATTTTTCAGCTTCCGGCACCGGCGGTACTGGGAGGGCGTCATCCGGTAGCGGTCCTTGAATGCCACGCCGAACTGGCTGGTGCTGCTGTAGCCGGCGGCGGCCGCCACCTGGGCCACCGGCTGGCTGGTGGACACCAGCAGGTCGGCCGCATGCTGCAGCCGCTGCTCCCGGAGCCAGCCGTGGATGGGGCGGCCGTAGAGTGCGCGGAAGCAGCTCTTGAGCAGCGTCGAGGACAGGTGGAACCGCCGGCAGAGCGCCGGAATGGTCATGGGCTCGGCCAGATGGGCCAGCATGTACGCCCGGACCTCCCGGACGGACTGCACCTGATGGTCGTCGTAGTATCCGGCGACGACCGGCTCCGCCAGCAGCGGACTGTGGCAGCTGAGCAGATACAGCAGCTCCAGCGTCTTGAGAATGCAGTAGCGCCCCTGGGCCTCCTGCGGCAGCTGCTCCAGCTCCGCGAAGGCGCCGTCGGAAAACGGGGTTTCGCCCAGCACCGCGTGGCCGCCGCGCTTTTGGAGCAGCGCCGACAGCGTCGGCACGTCCAGCCGCAGCGGACCCAGCAGCCCGTGGAGCGCGTCCAGGCCGGGCTGGGCTGCCGCGAGCTCCAGGGCCACCAGAACGCCCTGGAAGCGCCGGCTCTCTGCCTGAATCCGATCGAAGCAGGCGCCGTCCGAGAGCAGCAGCACCTCCCGGCGGCCCAGCCGTACCGATGCACCGCCGCCGGTCAGCTGCAGCCGGCCGCTGAGGCAGAAGAACACCTCCAGCCGCCCTGCCGCCAGCGGCGACGCCGCCCCGCCGGGGAGCATGCTGTCGAACCGGCAGAAGCGCACGCCCGGCAGCGGCTCCTGCCACGGGAGCGCATCGCCGGCCGCGCGCTGCAGCAACGCCTCAAGCATCTGGCATCTCCTTTCAAATTAGCAGACACTAACTGCAGTGCCGAAAGAAGTGCCGCCGCCGGCGGCACTCTGGTTAGAAACATCTAACCAGAGCATACCACACTGCGGACGGAAAAGCAAGCCTCTGCCGGAAGAAAAATCCATCCCGCCGGTTCCCCGGCGGGATGACTGCTCAGTGCATGCGGCGGCCGTAGAGCTTGGCCAGGCCGCCTTCGCTCGTTTCGCGGTACTGGCGGGCCAGATGGATGCCCGTGTCGTACATGGTCTTGACGACCATGTCGAACGTGATCCGCTGCGTGTCCGCCAGCAGGAAGGCCAGGTCCAGGCAGTTGAGCGCCCGCATGGCCGCCACGGCGTTGCGCTCGATGCACGGGATCTGCACCAGCCCGCAGATGGGGTCGCAGGTGAGGCCCAGATGGTGCTCCAGGGCGATCTCGGCGGCGTACTGGGTCTGATCGATGCCGAGGCCGCAGAGGATGCACAGGGCCGCCGAAGCCATGGCGCAGGCCGAGCCGATCTCCGCCTGGCAGCCGCACTCGGCGCCGGAGATGGAGGCGTTCCGCTTGATGAGCGTGCCGATGAGCCCGGCCACGGCCAGGGCGTGGAGAACGTCCTCGTCGGAGCACTTCCGCCGCTCCTGCATATACCGCAGCGCCGCCGGCAGCACGCCGCTGGCGCCGCAGGTGGGGGCCGTGACGATGGTGCCGCAGTCGGCGTTCTGCTCGCTGACGGCGTAGGCGTAGGCGCTGACGATGCGGCACTCCCGCAGCGCCGCGAACTCGCCGGGCACCTCCCGCTCGTAGAGGTACTTGGCCTTCCGCTCCACCTTCAGGCCGCCGGGCAGGATGCCCTCGGCGGCCAGACCCTCGTCGATGGAGCGCCGCATGGCCGCCCAGATGGTCGCCAGGAAGTCCCAGATTTCCGGGCCCTCGTTGACCTCCACGTACTCCCAGAGCGTCAGGCTCCGGAGGCGGCAGAAGTCCACGATCTCGGCGAAGGAATTCTCCGGGTAGACCTCCGGCGGCTGGGCCTCCGGCTGCCCCTCCACCAGGATGTCGCCGCCGCCGATGCTCTCCACCCGCATCCGGGGCAGCTTTTCCGTGCCGTGCCAGGCGTGGAAGTCCAGGGTGTTGGGGTGGGTGTAGACGCCCGGCTCCGCATCGGAGAACACCAGCTCCGTGGGCGTGGGGGCGAGCACCTCCCGGAGCACCCGGTCGGTGCCGTGGCCGCGGCCGGTCTTGGAGAGCGAGCCGTACAGAATGACGGTGTACCGGTCGGCGTCGGGATACTTTTCCTTAAACAGCCGGGCTGCGCGCTCCGGGCCGATGGTGTGGGAGCTGGACGGCCCCTTGCCGATCTTGTAGAGATCCTGAATGGATTTCATGGAACGTGTCCTCCTCAGCCGGCCCTGCCGGCGGAAATGCGATAGTCCCATGATACCAGAGAACGGGCCGCAGCGCAAGGGCCGCGCTACGATTCCTTCCGCCGCAGCGCCTCCATGCTCAGCTGGCCGGCCAGCTGGAACAGCGCGTCCGACAGCACCTGCTCCGCCGGCAGCCCGGCCCGGGCCGCAATGCGCCGGTACAGCTCCGCGGTGGCGGCGTCGAGCAAAATGGTGAAAGACGTCATGGCTCACCCCTCCACACGGACCACGCGCACCGGCCGGCAGCCGTCGTACACGTGCAGATCGTACAGCTTCGCCGGCAGGGGACCCAGCAGGAAGAATCCCTCGCTGTCGGTGACACAGTGGAGCAGCGGCGTGCCGGTCTCGCAGTCCACGGCCAGCACCACCGCGGCCGGCGCCGGCTCCCCGCTGCGGCGCAGCACGGTCCCGGCGATGACGCCGCCGGCCTCCTCCGGCAGCGTCAGTTCCGTCTCCACCCGTTCGCCGGGCACGGTTTTTATGTAGCATCTCAGGCAGCTTCCCATGGCAGAACCTCCTATGACAGATGAATCTGGGAAATCCCCGGAAGGGGAGGCAGTTCATCCTATGCGGGGGATTGACAAAGGTGATATAATGTACTGGTAATATGTGCCCGTGTGCCCAGACGGCCGGGCCGAAAGGATGAGCAACAAGATGGCGAAAGAGAAACGCGTACAGCAGATCACCGACATGGAGGCGGATTTCGCCCAGTGGTATACGGATGTCTGCAAAAAAGCCGAGCTGATCGACTACTCCTCGATCAAGGGCATGTTCGTCTATCGACCGTACGGCTACGCCATCTGGGAGAACATCCAGCAGGAGCTGGATCGCCGCTTCAAGGCCACCGGCCATGAGAACGTCTACCTGCCGGTCCTGATTCCCGAGTCGCTGCTGCAGAAGGAGAAGGACCATGTGGAGGGCTTCGCCCCCGAGTGCGCCTGGGTGACGGTGGGCGGCAGCGAGAAGCTGGAGGAGCGGTACTGCATCCGCCCCACGTCCGAGACGCTGTTCTGTGAGCACTACGCCAACGTGATCCACTCGTGGCGCGACCTGCCGAAGCTTTACAACCAGTGGTGCAGCGTCCTCCGCTGGGAAAAGACGAGCCGCCCCTTCCTGCGCCACCGGGAGTTCCTGTGGCAGGAGGGCCACACCATGCACGCCACGGCCGAGGAGGCCATCGCCGAGACGAAGCAGATGCTGGAGATCTACGCCGACTTCTGCGAGAACGTCCTGGCCATGCCCGTGGTCCGCGGCGTCAAGACGGACAAGGAGAAGTTCGCCGGCGCTGAGGCCACGTACACCATCGAGTGCATGATGCACGACCGCAAGGCCCTCCAGTCGGGCACCAGCCACTACTTCGGCGACGGCTTCGCCAAGGCCTTCGGCATCACCTTCACCGGCAGGGACAATCAGCTGCACAACCCCCATCAGACGTCCTGGGGCCTGTCCACCCGGATCATCGGCGGCATCATCATGACCCACGGCGACAATAACGGCCTGGTGCTCCCGCCGCGGATCGCGCCGGTGCAGGCGGTGGTCGTGCCCGTGGCCCAGCACAAGCCCGGCGTCCTGGAGGCGGCCAACGACCTCTACGACCGGCTCAGGGCCGCCGGCATCCGCGTGAAGCTGGACGACTCCGACCAGTCCGTGGGCTGGAAGGCCGCCGAGTACGAGATGAAGGGCGTGCCACTGCGGGTGGAGATCGGCCCGCGGGACATGGAGCAGGGCAAGTGCTGCGTCTGCCGGCGCGACAGCGGCGAGAAGATCCTGGTGCCCCTGGCGGAGCTGGAAGCGCAGATCCCCGCGCTGCTGGACGCCGTCCACGACGGCCTCTTCGCCCGGGCCAAGGAGAACCTGGAGGCCCACACCCGCACCTGCCAGACGCTGGAGGAGGTCAAGGACTTCATGGAGCACGGCGGCGGCTTCGCCCGGACCATGTGGTGCGGCGACCTGGCCTGCGAGCTGAAGATGAAGGAGGAGGCCGGCGTCTCTTCCCGGTGCATGCCGCTGGTGCAGGAGCGGGTCGGCGAGCGCTGCGTCTGCTGCGGCAAGCCTGCCGACAAGATGATCTACTGGGGCGTGGCGTACTGAGACCCGCCGCTCCGAAATTCATAGAAAATTCCCCCAAAACCCCCTTGACAACAAGGGGGTTTTTGTTGTATGATAGCTGAGCGCGTGCGGGATACGTGCGCGCAGAATGCGATGAAGCGGGAGATTGCGTCCTGGACGGTAACTTCCGCGGAGTATGTCCGGTCATCGGGCGGCTGAAAGTCTCATGATACAGCGTATATCGCCAATCATGATGCAGCCGGCGTTCGTCGGCTTTTTTCATGCGCTTGGAATGATACGCACGGCTTAGCGTATAGGAGATTTTCGACCGTACCCAGGCACTTTGAACACTGAGTACGCAATTGAGGAGGAAACCACACCATGGCAAACCAGGAAATGATCCGCATCCGTCTGAAGGCTTACGACCATCAGCTCATCGATGCCAGCGCCGAGAAGATCGTCGAGACCGCCAAGCGCAACGGCGCCTCCGTCTCCGGCCCCATTCCGCTGCCCACCAAGAAGGAGATCGTCACGATCCTCCGCGCCGTCCACAAGTACAAGGACAGCCGTGAGCAGTTCGAGCGCAGAACCCACAAGCGTCTGATCGATATCCTCAACCCCAACCAGAAGACCGTCGAGGCTCTGATGAGCCTGGATCTCCCGGCCGGTGTTGAGATTGAGATAAAGCTGTAAGGCATCCGCCTGCAGCTGCCCGCCACGGTCCGTCAAAGGGACGGACGGGTCATGTTGCCCGATGCGGCAGCCCAATGGCCGCGCCGGTCAACCAATAACCTTAATTAGGAGGAAACTCAAGATGCAAAAAGCAATCATCGGCAAGAAAGTCGGCATGACGCAGATCTTCGATGAGAGCGGCCGGGCCATCCCCGTGACCGTCATCGCCGCCGGTCCCTGCGTCGTCGCTCAGAAGAAGACCGAGGAGCACGACGGCTACTCTGCCGTGCAGCTGGGCTACGGCGAGGTCAAGGCGTCCAAGCTGACGAAGCCGGAGCTGGGCCACCTGAAGAAGGGCGAGCTGGAGCCGGTCAAGTACCTGAAGGAGTTCAAGCTGGACAACGCCGCGGAGCTCAACGTGGGCGATGTCATCAAGGCCGACGCCTTCGCCGAGGGCGACAAGGTCGACGTCACCGGCATCTCCAAGGGCCACGGCTACCAGGGCGCCGTTAAGCGCCACGGCGCACAGCGCACCCCGACGACCCACGGCGGCGGCCCTGTGCACCGGCACGCCGGCTCCATGGGCTCCACCTCCACGCCTTCCCGCATCTTCAAGGGCCACATCGGCGCCGGCCAGATGGGTACGGAGCAGGTGACGGTCCAGAATCTGGACGTGGTCAAGGTGGACGCCGAGCTGGGAATGCTCGTCGTCCGCGGCGCGATTCCCGGCCCCAAGGGCGGTCTTGTGTATGTCAAGAGCACGGTCAAGCACAACAAGGTCAAGCAGGCCGGCGCCGACATCAGCAAGAACCCGCAGAAGGCTTCCGGCCGCAACCCGCAGAAGGCT
>CAJFNY010000075.1 GCA_904395865.1 uncultured Oscillospiraceae bacterium | reverse complement strand
TGGAGATAATCCAGTCTATCAAAGAAAAAATTGATAATCTAAGAAATCGAATAGAACACAACGCACTTCTTTAGATGGATAGCAAAAGGATCACCGCCTCATCCAACTTTGGGAACATGCTCTCCGTGCTGGCAGCCAGCGCATTTCTCCCCTTTCTGCCCATGGCGTCGCTCCATCTGATCCTGCTGAATCTGATCTACGACGCCTCCTGCACCGCCATGTCCTGGGACAGCGTGGACGCCGAATACCTCAAGAAGCCCCGGAAGTGGGACGCCTCCGGCATCGGCCGCTTCATGGTGTGGTTCGGCCCCACCAGCTCGCTGTTCGACATCGCCACGTACCTTCTGATGTACTTCGTCCTCTGCCCCGCCCTCACCGGCGGCAGGCTTTACAGCGAGCTTACCGACCCGGCGCTGCAGGCCCGGTACGTCGCGCTGTTCCAGGCCGGCTGGTTCGTGGAGTCCATGTGGAGCCAGGCTCTGGTCATCCATACGCTCCGGACGCCGAAGCTCCCCTTCGTCCAGAGCCGCGCCTCTGCGCCGGTGACGCTGCTCACCTTTGCGGGCGCCACCGCCGTCACTGCCATTCCCTTCACGGCGGCTGGTGCGGCACTGGGCTTGGCCGCCCTCCCGCCGGTGTACTTCCTGTGGCTGGCCGTGCTGGTGCTTGCGTACCTGGCGCTGGCGACTGCCGTGAAGAAGTGGTACATCCGCCGGTACGGCACGCTGGTGTAGCCTTCCGTCGGTTGATTTCCCGCGCCTGCTGTGGTAGGATCTTCGTCGAAGGGAGGGCTGCACATGATCCGTCCGTTCGATCGCCAGAGGGACACGGAGCGCGTCCTGGAAATCTGGCTGCAGAGCAATCTGGATGCGCATGCCTTCGTGCCGGCGGACTACTGGCGTGCCATGGCGGTCCCGGTTCGGGAGCAGCTGCTCCGGGCGGAGCTCTGGGTGGATGAGGACGGCGGCGTGATCCGCGGCTTTGCCGGCATGATGGGCGGCTACCTGGCCGGTCTCTTCGTGGCCGCGCCCTTCCGCTCTGCCGGCATCGGCCGGGACCTGCTGACGCACATCAAGGCGCGCCGTCCGGCGTTCACGCTGCAGGTCTACCAGCAGAACCGCGGCGCCGTCCGCTTCTACCTTCGGGAGGGCCTGACGGTGGCCGCTGCCGGCACGGACGCGGAAACCGGGCAGCCGGAGCTCACCATGCGGTGGGGCAGCCTCACGCCGTGAAAGCTGCCGCCCGGCAGGTCGGCGCTGCGGAAAGCGCATCCGATTCCGCCTGACCCGGAATCCGGTGCGCTTTTCGTCCGCCCCGTGTACGGCCGGCAGCGCACACGAGGAGATCCGGCGGGCGCGCCCACGGTATCCGGAGGGCGACACGTTTCCGGAAACTGCGGCAGGAATCCCCCCACGTTGCGCATTGACATTCTCTGAGAACTGCAGTAAACTGAAGATAATCGGAATAGATGGTGGAGTCCGTCCCGGCGTACCCGGCGCAGAAGCGTTATTTCGAGTTGTCTTTCATATGGGCGTAGCCCTGCCGGATTCGCGGCGGGGCGGCATCTCGGATCGTTCGGGACAGGACCTCAGCAAAGGTTCCTGTCCCCTTTTGCTTTGGTCCGGGCGGCTGTGTGCCGGATTTCCGAAACTCTCATGGAAAGGACGTGCAGTAACTCTATGGATCTTCTCAAATTGTTCTACGGATTGTCCTTCCTCACGGCGGTGCTGGCCTTCGCCTTTGCCGCCTACCTCTATCTCTGGGTCAAGAAGCAGCGGACCGTCAATGCCCGGATTCAGGAGGTCTCGGCCCTGATTAAGGAGGGCGCCAACACGTTCATGCGCCGGGAGTACAGCATTCTGGCCCGCTTTGCCCTGGTGGTGGCGGTGATCGTCCTGGTACTGCTGCCGACGCCCATCTGGCGGACGGAGCGGATCCTCGACAACGTCTCCATCGCCATCGCCTACCTGATCGGCACGGCGCTGTCGGCCGTGGCCGGCAAGATCGGCACCCTGGTGGCCACCCTCTCCAATGCCCGGACTGCCGAGGGCGCCCAGCACGGAATCAAGCCGGCGTTCCTGATCGGCTTCCGCGGCGGCGCCGTCATGGGTCTGATCGTGGTGGGCTGCTCGCTGCTGGGCGTGGCGGCCGTGCTGATGGTCGTCGGCGATGCGACGATCCTTCTGGGCTTCTCCTTCGGCGCCAGCTCCCTGGCCCTGTTCGCCAAGGCCGGCGGCGGCATCTTCACCAAGACGGCCGACATCGCCGCCGATCTGACCGGCAAGGTGGAGCTGGGCATTCCGGAGGACGACCCCCGCAACCCGGCCGTCGTCGCCGATAACGTGGGCGACAACGTGGGCGATGTGGCCGGCATGGGCGCCGACCTGTTCGACTCCAACGTGGCGGCCATGGCCTCGGCCCTGGTCATCGCCCAGTCCCTCAGCGGCAGCTATGCAAACGTCCCCATGGTCTTCTGCTACGCGATTCTCGGCCTGCTGGCCTCCATCATCGGCATCGCCACGGCCCGCATCGGCCCCCACGGCAACCCCACCCGCGCTCTGAACTCCTCCACGTACGTGACGACAGTGGTATTCCTGGTGCTGACGGCGGCGGCCACGGCCCTGGTGGACGGCTTCTCCTGGCGGATCTGGGGCGCCTCCTCGGTGGGCCTGCTGGTGGGCGTCATCATCGGCATCACCACCGACTACTTCACTGACGACTCCCGGCCCATCGTCCGCAAGGTGGCCCACGCCTCCGGCTCCGGCCCGGCCTTTACGGTTCTCTCCGGCGTGTCGTACGGCTTCATCTCCGCCATGCCGGCCATGGTCGGCATCGCCGTTTCGGCGCTGGTGGCGTACCAGCTGTGCGCCCCCATGGGTGACGGCTACGCCATCTTCGGCATCTCCATGGCGGCGGTGGGCATGCTGTCCATCGTGGGCATGATCATCTCCAACGACGCCTACGGCCCCATCGTCGACAACGCCCGCGGCCTGGCGGAAATGGGCGGACTGGGCGAGGAGACCATCCGCATCGCCGACGAGCTGGACAGCGCCGGCAACACGGTCAAGGCCGTGACGAAGGGCTTCTCCATCGGCGCAGCCGGCCTGACGGTCATCTCCCTGCTGGGCGCGTTCATGTCGGAGGCAAACGCCGCCCTGGCAGCCGCGGGCAAGGAGCTGCTGACGGGCTTCGACATCATGGAACCGACGGTGTTCTTCGGCATCCTGATCGGCGCCGCGATTCCGGCGGTGTTCTCAGCCATGCTGATCCTGGGCGTGGACAAAAACGCCCAGCGGATGGTGGCCGAGATCCACCGGCAATTCAACTCCATCGCCGGCCTCCGGGAGGGCAAGGCCCAGCCGGAGTACGACAAGTGCATCGACATCGCCACCACCGGCGCACTGAAGGAGCTGATTCCCGCCGGCCTCATGGCCATCGTGGCGACGCTGATCGTCGGCTTCATCGGCGGGCCGCTGGCCATCGGCGGCTTCCTGCTGGGCGACATCGTCAGCGGGCTGCTGATTGCCCTGTTCATGTCCAACGCCGGCGGCCTCTGGGACAACTCCAAAAAGTACGTGGAGGCCGGCAATGAGGGCGGCAAGGGCAGCGAAGCCCACAAGGCCGCCGTCATCGGCGACACCGTCGGCGACCCGTTCAAGGACACGGCCGGGCCGTCCATCAACACGCAGATCACCGTCGTCTCCCTGGTTTCCTCGCTGCTCTCTTCTCTGTTCGTAGCCTTCTCGCTGTTCGGATAACGACGCATCCCGGGGGGCGAAGCGAAACGCTTCGCCCCCCTTTTTTTGCGGCCATACGCCGATTTTACGAAAACCACGCAGGAATTGAACGTTTCTGCGGTGGCGCGCCGGCAGCGGCGTGCGGTATGATGGTTGCATACCATCTGCGGAAGGAGGCGGGGCGGTATGGAGATGCTGCTGGCGCTGGTTGTGACGGCAGCCGTGCTGCTGATCACGTATTGGAGGATCCGCCGGCGGCGCGGCGGCGTGCCGGTGCCGGCGACGCTGCTCCGGATCGAGACCGAGGACCCGGAGCCGGAGAACAGCAGCGGCACGGCGTTCTACCTGACGTACGGCTTCCCGTGGCAGGGGCGGACGCTGGAGCGGCGGATGGGCCCCCGGCGCGGGATCCTGCCGCCGGCCCCGGGACAGCGGCGCACCATCCTGTACGACCCGCGGCGGGACCGGGTGCGCCTCCCGCCGGCGCCCGGCGGCTGCCTGCTGCTGCCCGCGGCCGCCGCCATCCTGGTGACGGCTGCCGCCGGCGCCGCGGCGCTGTACGGCGGCGGGGCCTCTGCATCCCTGGCGATGGTGGGCATGATCGCCGCCATTGTCCTCTTCTGCCTCGCCGTCCTCCCCTGGCAGGCCCGGCGGCGCTTCCGGCGGCGGCTGCGTGACGGTGCGCTGCAGCCCGTCCGCGCCGTGTTCCGGCAGTATGAGCGCCGGGAGGACGGCGAAGGGAACGTGGTGCTCAGCCCCGTCTTTGCGTGCGTCTGGAACGGCGGCATGCAGCGGATCGACGGCGTCCACTGGGGCCGTGTCCGCGGCCTGGAGCCTGGCAGCGCCGTCACGCTCTACCGCGACGTCCACACCGACCTGGTCTTTCTGGAGCCGAAGCCCCCCTCCCCCGCCGTCACCGCCGCGGCCTCCGCGGCGCTGCTGGCCGATCTGGTCCTCTGCCTGTGGCAAATTTTCGGAACGCCGCAGGCATAAATCCTGCGGCCGGCGCATCCACTGGAACAGGCGGCGGACGGGCGTCCGCCGCCCAGTTTCCGGGAGGTGTTGCTTATGAAACTGCGCGCAGGGATTCTGGCCCTGGCGGCGGCGCTGCTGCTGGCCGGGTGCAGCGCCGCGCCGGCCGCATGGGAGACCGTGGACGATGAGATCGTCGAGGCCTCCGGCCCGCTGGAGGAGCCGTACATCATCACGTTCGGTGTCCCCTCCGATGTGGACGATCCTCCGGTGACGGACGGAAGCCGCTGCCTTTACGTCCAGAAGGACGGCGACTACGAGATCCTCTCCGACGTCTTTACGGCCCGCAACCGTGATGAGGCCATTCAGCAGCTCTCCGGCTTCGAGGCCGCAGAGCTGGACGTGCTGGAGACGGAGCGGTTCGGCCTGCCGGAGTACCGGTTCGCCTGGGCGTCGGAGAGCGACGAGGGCACCTTCGTCTCCCAGGCCGCGCTGGTGGAGGACGGCAGCTACTACTACGCCCTGGTCTTTTCCGTGCGGGAGGGGCTGGGTGGCCAGTACGCCGACTGCGCCGAGGCGGTGTTCGCCTCCTTCGGCGTCTACGGCAACGAGATGCTTTGATGGTTGACCGCGGGGCCGCCGTCCTCTATAATGGCAGCAGAACCAAAGACAAGGGAGGATTTCCTCTATGGGATGCAACAACGCACTGATCTGCCTGGGAGGCGGCCCGTCTCCCGTCATCAACGCCTCGCTGCAGGGCGTGCTGGAGCGCTGCTTCGAGTATCCGGAGACGTTCGGCAACGTCTACTGCGCCCTGCACGGCATCGAGGGCGTGCTCCGTGAGGAGCTGGTGGACATGCGCACCGAGGACCCGGCGGAGCTGCGCCGCCTGCGCAACACGCCGGCCTCCGGCGCCATCGGCACCTGCCGCTACAAGCTGGGCGACGACCGGGCGGAGGACTACACCCGGATCCTGGAGGTGCTCCGGGCCCGCAACATCGGCTACTTCTTCTACATCGGCGGCAACGACTCCATGGACACAGCCGACAAGGTCAGCCGCATGGCCCGGGAGCAGGGGCTGGAGCTGGTGGCCGTGGGCGTGCCGAAGACCATCGACAACGACCTGGGTGACGATTCCGGCACGATCATCGACCACACCCCCGGCTACGGCAGCGCCGCCCGGTACTGGGCCAACCTGATCCGGGAGGTCAACGAGGAGAACCGCGGCATCTGCGTCAGCGAGTGCGTGACGGTCTACCAGGCCATGGGCCGGGACGCCGGCTTCATCACCGCCGCCTCCCGCCTGGCCGATCCCGACCGGGAGATGCCGCTGCAGCTGTACCTGGCCGAGTGCCACCACAGCCTGGAATTCCTGGCGGAGAACGTCAACCGGACGCTGCAGGAGCGTGGCCGCTGCATCGTCGTCGTGGGCGAGGGCTTCGACGTGGGCGACATCGGCGCGCAGATCGACGGCTTCGGCCACATTGAGTACGGCGCCAGCAAGCTCAGCGCCTGCCAGGGCGTCGTCAACTATCTCAACAGCGTGAAGCTGGCCGCCCGCGGCTACGCCAACTGCCAGGTGCCCGGCGTGCTGCAGCGGTGCACGGCCGTGCAGCGCTCGGCCGTGGACGTGCAGGAGGCGTACGAGGTGGGCCTCCACGCAGCGGACCTGGCCGCGGCCGGCCGGTCCGGCTACATGGCAACGATCCTGCGGGAGCCCGGCGAGCCGTACCGCGTGCGCTACGGCGAGGCCCCGCTGCAGGTGGTGGCCAACGCGGCGCGTTCCCTGCCCCAGGCGTGGATCGCCGAGAACCGCATCGACGTGACCGACGACTTCGTGCGCTACGCCCGGCCGCTGATCGGCGACGGCATCGCGCCGCTGGAGTTCGAGAACGGCCTCCTGCGCTTCGCCCGCCTGGAGCGCCGCCCCATCCCGCAGAAGTGCGCCCCCTACGTGCCGGTGGGGATGCGGTAACGTACAATCGGCGGCTGCCCCGCAGGGCAGCCGCCGATTTCGTTATTTCTTCATTCCTCCGGGGTGACGACCAGAATGGCGCAGGGGTCGTCCGCTGCGGCCTCGGTCAGGTCGTCGGGGACGATCAGCCGGTAGAGGTCCTGACAGTCGGTGACGATCTGCCGCACCGTGGCGGCGTCCGACTCGTAGACCACCGCCGTGGCGATCGCCGTGGGCTCCGCCGTCAGTTGGGCCAGCGCCGTCGCCTCCGCGGCCGGCGCCTCCGGATCGTCCAGCAGCTCCACCAGCAGCGCCGGACGGTCCGCCGCGTCGGGGAAGGCCGCGTCGGCCGCCGGGAACTGGGCCTCCGGCGTGGAGAACTGGGCGGCTGACGGATTGACGGCCGCGTCCGTCTCGTCCCCGGCGTCCGCAGTTTGCACCTGAATGCCGGCATCGTCCGATGCGGGCGCGTCCTCCGGCTCCGCAGCCACCGCGTTGGATGCCGCATCGGCAGTCTCCACCGTCGCAACTCTGGCCGTCGGGTCCGTCGTCTCCGCCGGCAGGCCGGGCAGATACGTCAGGCCCACCACCAGCAGCAGCGCTGCAGCGGCGGCCGCGGCGCCGTACCGGAACCAGCGGCGATGCCCGCGCCGGCGCGGCTCCCGGGCAACTGCCGCCATCACGCCGTCGCAGAGCGACGCCGGCGGCTCCACGTCCGGCAGGACCATCGCCGCATCCACGGCGCGGTACGCCTCCAGCAGCGCCCTGCACGCGGGGCACTCCGCCAGATGTGCCTGGAGGCGCCGCTCCTCCTCGGGGGTGTTTTCCCCGTCAATGCTGCCGGAAAGCAGTTCCATCGCTTCCTCACAATTCATGACGGAATCCCCCCTTCCTGGTTTCTTTTGACGGTTTCCCGGCCGATTTGTTCCCGGTTTTCTGGAGCGCCGCGCGCATTTTTTCGCGGGCCCGGGCGATCCGGGACTTGACCGTCCCCTCCCGGATCCCGAGGATCTCCGCGATCTCCGCGTAGCTGCGCTCCTGCAGCACCCGCAGTGTCAGGGCTGCCCGGTATTCCGGCTCCAGCTCCTCCAGCGCCGCCTGCACCTGCCGGCGGTCCCAGCCGGCCATCAGCTGCTCCTCCGGCCCCGGCGCCGGATCCGGCAGGGCCAGCTCCCGCTCCTTCTCCTCATCGTCAGTGAACTGCAGAGGGACGACCTTCTCCCGCTGCTGCCGCCGAAGGAAGTCGATGCACACGTTGCTCGTCAGCCGGTAGAGCCACGTCGAAAAACTGGCGCCGAACCGGTAGGCCCCCAGGCCGCGCCAGGCCCGCAGGAATGCCTCCTGGGACAGATCCAGCGCATCCTCCGGGTTCCCGCTCATCCGCAGGGTCAGATTGTAAACCTGCTTCTGGTACGCGCGCACCAGCTGCTCGAATGCGTCGGCATCCCCTGCCGCCGCCCGGCGCACCAGCTCCTGTTCCGCTGCCATGTTCTCACCTCAAATCCCGCTTGATGCCCCTGGCAATGGCGTAGATGTCGTCCATGCAGGCAATTCCGGAGATCTTCTCCTTGTAATATCCGCTGTGGGCCACGCCCCGCAGGTACCACGCAAAGTGCTTCCGCGCCTCCAGGCAGGCGATGTGCTCGCCCTTGTCGTCCCTGGCCAGCTCCAGCTGCCGGACCGCCGTGTCCACCCGCGCCGCCAGCGGCGGCCGCTCCGGCACCGGCCGGCCGGCCAGCGCCGCCGCAGCCTGCTGGAAAATCCACGGGTCGCCGAAGGCGGCGCGGCCGATCATCACGAAGTCTGCGCCGGTGCGCTTCCGGCAGCGGACGGCGGCCTCCGCCGAATCCACGTCGCCGTTGGCCGCCACCGGAACGGAGACGGCGCGCCGTACGGCCGCGATGATGTCCCAGTCGGCGGCGCCGGAGTACATCATGGTCTTCGTCCGGCCGTGGACAGCCACCGCCGCCGCGCCGGCCTCCGTCACGGCCCGGGCAAACTCCACGGCGTTGACGGAGCCCTTGTCCCAGCCCTTCCGGAATTTGACCGTCACCGGCACGGGTACGGCCGCATCCACCGCGGCCACGATCCGGGCCGCCAGCTCCGGGTCCTTCATCAGGGCGGAGCCGTCGCCGTTGCCGGCGATCTTCGGGACCGGGCAGCCCATGTTCAAATCGATGAAGTCAAAGTCTCCGTGGGTCAGCACCAGCTGCGCGGCCTGCGCCATGATCTCCGGGTCGTTGCCGAAGATCTGCGCGCCGCAGAGGCCCGCGCCGGGCGTCCGCTTCAGCAGGCCGACGCTCTTGCGGTCCTGGTAGACCAGCGCCCGGGAGGAGACCATTTCCGTAACGGTCACATCAGCCCCCAGCTCGGCGCAGACCGTGCGGAAGGCCAGGTCCGTCACGCCGGCCATGGGCGCCAGCACCAGCGGGCCGCAGGCCGGGAAGGTTTTTCTCTGCAAGGGTTTCCCCCTCCTCTGCTCAGGGTAACGTCGATACGGTGCCGGATGGCCGCCCGGCATACGCCCCGCTCTGCGGGACAGTTCTCATTATCATATCACAAAATGCCCCGCAATACAACCGAGACGCCGCAGGCGATTGCCTGCGGCGTCTGCTGGTTTCCGTTATTTTTTCAGCTTCGGCGACTGCGGCATCTGCCACGCCTCGTGGTCCGTGTGGAGCAGGTGGTGAGCCTTCTCCGACAGCGGCGCGCCCAGGTAGTCCCGGTACAGCGCCTGAACCGACGGATTCTCGTGGGAGAAGCGCAGCTGGTTGACCGAGTCGAGGCCGTACAGCATCTCACCGCGGACGCCGGCCAGCTCCTGATTGGCGTGGATGGGCTGGCCGCCGCCGCCGGCACAGCCGCCGGGGCAGGCCATGATCTCCACGAAGTCGTACTGCACCTTGCCGGCCCGCAGCGCCTCGATCAGGCGGCGGGTGTTGCCCAGGCCGCTGGCAACGGCCACGCGGACGGGCGTGTCGGCAATGTGGAAGGTAGCCTCCTTCCAGCCGTCCAGGCCGCGGACATCCACGAAGGCGTCGGGCTTCGGGTTCTTGCCGGTGACGAGGTAGTGGGCGGAGCGGAGCGCCGCCTCCATGACGCCGCCGGTGGCGCCGAAGATGACGCCTGCGCCGGTGCCGATGCCCAGCGGGGAATCGAATTCCTCCTCGCCCAGCGCCTTGACATCGATGTGCTCCGCACGGATCATCCGGTCGATCTCGCGGACGGTCAGGCTCAGGTCCACGTCCTGCCCGGCGCCGGCATCGTTCATAACCGGGATGTCCACCTCGTGCTTCTTGGCCACGCAGGGCATGATGGCCATGCAGAAGATCTTCTCCGCCGGGACGCCCAGCAGGTCGGCAAAGTACGTCTTGGTGACGGCGCCGAACATCTGCATGGGCGACTTGGCCGTGGAGAGGTTCTTGACCATATCGGGATACTGGGACTTCACGAACCGCACCCAGCCGGGGCAGCAGGACGTGAACAGCGGCCACGGGTGCTCGTCCCGGTGCTGCAGATGCTCGATGAACTCGCTGCCCTCCTCCATGATGGTCAGGTCGGCGGAGAAGTCGGTGTCGAAGATGTAGTCGAAGCCCATGCGGCGCAGGGCAGCCACCAGGCGGCCCACCGTGGCCTCCTCCCGGGTCAGCCCCAGGCTCTCGCCCCAGGCCACCCGGACGGCAGGCGCGATCTGGACGACGGTGATCTTGTCCTTGTTGTTCAGGGCCGCAAAGGCGCGCTGGGTGTCGTCCCGGGCCCGGAGCGCGCTGACGGGACAGTGGGTGATGCACTGGCCGCAGAGGGAGCAGTCGGCCTCCCGGATGGTCCGCGCGCCGGAGACGTCCACCGTGGTCCGGGAGCCGGTGTTGCAGACGTCCCAGACGTTCAGCGTCTGCACCTTGTCGCAGATCTGGACGCAGCGCATGCACTTGATGCACTTGGCGGCATCGCGGATCAGCGGGAACGTCTTGTCCCAGCGGTCCGTGGCCAGCTCCTTGTGGTAGTCCAGATGGCTCAGGCCCAGGTCGTTGGCCAGGCGCTGCAGCTCACAGTTTCCGCTGCGGATGCAGTAGGGACAGTCGCAGTTGTGCTGCGAGAGGATCAGCTCTACATTCGTACGGCGGGCGTTGCGCACCCGGGGCGAGTTGGTGTAGACCACCATGCCGTCCCAGACGTGGTTGTTGCAGGCGGCCACCAGCTTGTGAATCCCCTCGATCTCCACCAGGCAGACGCGGCAGGCGGCGATCTCATTGATCTTCCGGAGATAGCACAGGCTGGGAATCTGGATGCCCACGCTGTGGGCGGCGTCCAGAATCGTGGTGTTCTGCGGCACCGTGACGGACACGCCGTCGATGGTGATGGTGGCCATCTTTACCATTTTTTCGCCCTCCCTCCCTTGAATACGCCGAAGCCGAAGTGGTCGCACCGCAGGCAGCGGCCGGCCTCCTGGCAGGCCACTTCCTCGGTGAAGCCGCACTCGATGCACTCGAAGTTGCTCCGGCGCTCGTTGGCCTTCTCCATGGGCAGCTCACTGCGGCCGCAGGAGGGCCGCTCACCCAGGTAGGCCATGGGAATCTGGACGTCCACGGTGATTTCGTGCTCGAAGCCCAGGTATTCGTCGATGTTGGCCGCAGCCACCTTGCCGGCGGCAATGGCCTTGATGGCCGTGGCAGGGCCGGTGACGCAGTCGCCGCCGGCGAAGATGCCGGGCTTGTCGGCCACGTCCACGTCGCCCGAGGGCAGCGCGGCGATGGTGCCGCGGTGGATGGGCACGCCCTCGTCCTCGAACTCCTTGAGCTCGATGTTCTGGCCGATGGCCACGATGACGATGTCCGCCGGGATCCGGCGCTCCGGCTCGGCCGCCGGCTCAGGCCGCGGGCGGCCCGCCCGGTCGATGGCGCCGGCCCGCTGGGGCTGCACCCACAGGGCGACGGCGTTGTCGTCCCCGTCGGCCTCGATGCGCACGGGGGCCATCATGGTCAGCAGCTCCACGCCCTCGGCCATGGCGCCCTCCACCTCTTCGGCCAGGGCGGTCATGTCCTGCTGGCGGCGGCGGTAGGCCACGCTGACGGACTTTGCCCCCAGCCGGACGGCGCTGCGGCAGCAGTCCATGGCCACGTTGCCGCCGCCGATGACGGCCACGTGCTTGCCGGTGAAGTCCGGCATGGTACCGTCGCCGATGGCCCGGAGCATCTCCACGGCGGAGATGACACCGCGGGCCGACTCGCCCTCAATGCCGACCTTCTTGTCGGTCTGGGCGCCGATGGAGATGTACACCGCGTCGTATGTGCGGCTGAGCTCGCCCAGGGTGATGTCGTGGCCCACCTGAGTGTCCAGGTGCACCTCCACGCCGGTGGCGAGGATCGCGTCGATGTCCTTCTGCAGCTCCTCCCGGGGCAGCCGATAGCTGGGGATGCCGTAGCGGAGCATGCCGCCCAGCTGGCGGCGGGACTCGAAAACCGTCACCTTATGGCCCATCAGGGAGAGGTAGTAGGCAGCAGAGAGGCCGCTGGGCCCGCCGCCGACGATGGCCACGGTCTTGCCGGTGGCCGGCGCGCAGGGCGGCGGCGGCACGACGCCGGCATGGTCCACGGCGTACCGCTTGAGCCCGCGGATGTTGACGGCACCTTCGATCATATTCCGGCGGCAGCGGGACTCGCACGGGTGCTCGCAGACGCGGCCGCATGCGCCGGGGAACGGGTTGTCCTTGCGGATCAGCCGGACGGCGTCGGCATACCGGCCGGCGCCCACCAGGGCCACGTAGCCGGGAATGTCCACGCCTGCGGGACATTGGGCCACACAGGGCACGGGCTGATCGAGATTGCAGGTACAGCGCCCGGTGAGAACGTGGGACTCATAGTCATCCCGGAAGCCGCGGATGCCCTTGAGGACCATCTCCGCAGCCTCGTACCCGATGGCGCAGTCGGCCGAGTCGGCGATGACCTGCGCCGTGGATTCGATGAAATCCAGGGTTTCCAGCGTGGCGTCCCCGTTGAGGACGTCATCAATCAGCAGCTCCAGCTGGCGCAGGCCCACGCGGCAGGGCACACACTTGCCGCACGTCTGCGCATGGCAGAGCTTCAAGAAAGCCGCCGCCAAATCCACAGGGCAGAGACCCGGCGGGCTGGCGACGATGCGGTGCTCCAGATCCCGGTAGAGGGTCTCCACCACAGCCTGGGAGCCGCTGGCAGAATAGAACTCCAGTCTGCTCATACGTTTCCTCCAAATAAAATAAAATAGGACATGTACCTTTCTCGTACGCGCCGTGGGTTGCTCAGGACGCGCGGATTTATTCCGTACACGGCCTATTTTAATACATCTGATATCGATAGCGCAATAGCGATTTCTTCCTGCGGCAAAGAATGTGAAAACTATCCAAAACTGCCAACGGCTCTTTGCCATTTTTCACAAGGCTCATTCCATAGCGGCCGGGCACCGCAGCCGCCCCGACGCGGCACCCCTCGCAATCGCTCTTTTTCTTCTGTTTTCTCCATGCAGCCGGCCAGCCGTTTGCCTCATTTCCATCGTGCAAAATGGTCGGAAAGCACTCCTGCATGTTGCATTTCCATTTGGCAGGCGGATTGGGATCTTGGTCATTTGCCGGAAACGGGTCCGGCTGAAATTGCGGAGCTGGCTGCGGCGGCGGACGGAACATTCGGGCACTTCTGCGAACGTATCCGGCTGCGGCTATTACTGCTCTGGACGGTTCAGAAATAGCCGTGGAACAGGCCAGGCGTGTGAACCGCGAGGGGCTCCAGACAGGCCGCTGCCGGATTTTGCAGGGGAATGTGTCCCGCCTCCCCTTTGGGGATGGTGCATTTGATCTGGTGACCGCATTTGAAACCGCATATTTCTGGCCCGGGCCCACGGATAGCTTCCGGGAGGTGTACTGTACCTTGCGGCCGGGCGGCGCTTTCTGATCGTCAATGAATCGGATGGAGAAGGTCCCCGGGCCGATAAGTGGCTCCCGATCATCGATGGGATGCGGATCTTCGACTACCGTCAGCTCGTCGGCTTTCTCACCGAGGCCGTTTTTTCCAAGGTCATCGTGAATCAGGATGCAATAAGGCACTGGCTCTGTGTGCCGGCAATTCGGGAGGCCGCGGAGCAGCCGCATCCGTCTTTTTTGCCGCAGGCATAAAAAGACGTCGGAGCAAAGCGGACTTTGCTCCGACGTGGCACCCCCGGCGCGACTCGAACGCACTACATTCCGCTTAGGAG
>CAJFNY010000074.1 GCA_904395865.1 uncultured Oscillospiraceae bacterium | reverse complement strand
GCCGCCCTTGTACGGCCCGATGGCGCCGTTGAACTGGCAGCGGTAGCCGGTGTTCGTGTGCCACACCCCGCTGTCGTCCATCCAGCAGACCCGGAACGTGAACATCCGTTCCGGCTCCACCATCCGGCTCAGCAGGTCCGCCTTCTCGTACTCCGGGTGCGCGTCGATCACCGGCGCGATGGACGAAAACACTTCCTCCACCGTCTGCACGAATTCCGGCTCGTTGGCGTACTTCTTCCTGACGTTCTCAATGACGCTGTTGACGTAGGGATTCATGGCGAATGAAACCTCCTTGTAATCGTCCGCTCTCCGCGGAGCGGTGCGGGATTATACGAAGTTTGCCAGGATACTGGCGAGGAAAATCGAGACGCCGCTGGAGACCAGCGTAGTGCTGATGCCCAGAACGGAGGACAGGTGCCCGGCCAGGGCCTGCCGCTGCGCCTCCGGCGCGGCGGCGCTGGCGTTTTCCACCAGCATCCGGTTGACGTCGAAGCCCATGACGGCGTTAACGGCCATGGCCACGCCCTGCCACGGGCGCAGGCCCAGGGGAAGGGATAGCAGCCAGCCGCAGCCGGCCAGCAGCACCGTGCCCACAGCCAGGGCCAGCAGCACCGGAGCCACCAGCTGCAGCATGGCAGCCGCGGCGGTGTTGGCCAGGGTGTTGGCCATGAGGCCCATGAGGCTGAGGATCAGCAGCCCGTAGGAATTGGAGCGGAACAGCGGGCCGCGGTCGAGAATGCCGAAATGGCCCAGCAGAATGCCCAGCGGCAGCGCCGTCACATTCAGATTCAGGCCCAGCGGGGCCAGAAGCGTCGCATGGAGCGCCTGATTGGCCACGGCCACCACCATGATGATGCCCATGTAGTAGGCGGGCGTCTTGTACTTCTGGGGCAGCCGGGCGCAGGGCCCGAAGGCCGCGGCCTGGGGCGGGCCGCCGGCGGGCGCCGCGGCCGGGCCGGCTTCGCGCAGGAAGGCGGCCGACTCCTTCTTCAGCGCCGCCGTCACCACCGGCACGGCGAACAGCCCCTGGAACATGAACACCATCCACGGGAACACCGAGATCTCCGGATGGGCAGCCATGACGGCGCGGGAGGCGATGGCGCAGGCTGCGCCTCCGCCCACGACGACGCCCGGCGACAGCAGGGCCAGGTCCCAGCCCATCACCAGGCCCATGACCAGCAGGACACCTGCCACCATCGCCGCCGTGCACAGCAGGCAGAGGGCCGTCTCCTTCCGCCGGCGCCACAGCAGGCGCAGGTCGATCATGGTGCCAGAGTGGATGACGAGCATGTTGAAGGCGATGGTGCCCACCGTCACCATGTTGGATGAGAGCAGCAGATCCCGCGGCAGAAAGCCCGCGGCGAAGCCGACGGCAAACAGCAGACCGTAGATCAGCGGCATGGGGATCAGCGACCGCAGCCGGGTGGCCAGGGCCTGGGAGAGAAAGACGATCAGCAGAAAGACGAGAAAGCTCTGGCCAAAGGTCCAGGTGTACTCCATACGGTAGAGGCTCCCTTCTGGATTCTGAATTTCTGTGCGGCCGCCCGCCGGGGGGCGGGGGCCGCACAGAAGTCAGTCGGGATGGAGCGGAAAACGCGGATCAGTGCGTCGCGCCCTTGCCGCTGCCGGAGAGGACGATGTCGTCGTCGCAGACGGGCTGCAGCCAGTTTTCCGCAGGCGTGTAGGGGATGTAGGGCATCAGGATGTAGGACGGATGGTCCTTGTCGCGGTAGATCTTGTAGTTGACGGTGTCGCAGCTGGGGATGGGACCCAGGTGGCCCATCTTGCCCTGCCACGCGCCGGCCTGGCCCTCGTAGTTGTCCATGGCCTTGATCTCCAGCTCGATGCAGCTGCCGGGGCCAAAGACCATGCCGATGGGGTTGATCTCGATGACGTACTCGCGGATCTCGCCGGGCGTCACGGGGACGCGCTTCGTGTAGTCGTGGACCGGGCGGCCGATCTGGCTCTTTTCAGGATCCAGCGGATAGGAGGCCTTCAGCGAGCCGGTGCGGCAGACGGGCATCCGGGTGCCGCCGGCGGTGATCTGCCAGAGCTTTACGATGAAGTTGGCGTCGGGGGCGTCGATGGAGGCGAACAGGTGCAGCTCGATGGGGCCGGTGAACTCGGTGGGGCGGCTCAGGCGCTCGGTGCGGTAGCACAGCGTCTCCACCTCGGTGGTGATGTGCGGCGGGCGATGGGTGAAGCTGTCGGGCGGCAGGTTGCCCTCCACGTCCGGCTCCCAGCGCAGCTGGTGGAACGTCCGCAGGTAAAGCTTCTTCCACTCGGTCCGGGCCAGGGGATACTCGTACTCATACCGGTAGCCCTGACCGATGATGTTCAGCTTCATGGGCGGCTCCTCGGTGATGCCGGTGTCGACGCCCTTCATCCAGTGGTCGTACCAGCGCAGGCACTCCTCGTCCATGAAGCGGTACGGCAGCTCCATGCCGTTGTAGCCCTCCATGACGCCGCAGCGCTTGTAGGCCGTCAGCTCCTTGGAGTTCATGGCGTTGAACACCGGGGCGCTCCAGCGGCCCGTGGGGGCCCAGCCGCACTTGAAGTAGACGGGCACCTTGATCTTGTCGTACAGGTACTTGGCCGAGCGCTGCTGCCAGAACTCGTCCTCGTTGGGGTGGATCAGGTAGTCCAGGTAGAAGGTGTGGTATCTCGGCGGCCAGGTGGTGAAGATCTTGTTGAAGAAGGTGTTGATGGCGATGTCCGGATCCTTCTGGGCCTCGGCGATGCGCTCCTTCGTCTTTTCCGGACCCTCGGCATGGTACGTCCACGGCACCGGGTTGTTGGACGGGCACAGCTCCCAGTACATGTTCATGTACGTGTTGGCCACGCCGCCGTACCGGCCGTGCTGGTAGTAGTCGTCGGTGTAGCTCAGGGGCATGATGCACGTCAGGTGCGGCGGCTGCAGCGCAGCCACCAGGGCCTGGATGATGCCGAAGTAGCTGTAGCCGTGGAGGGCCACCTTGCCGTTGCCCCACGGGCACTCGGTGCCGGCCCACTCAATGGTGTCGTAGACGTCCAGCTGCTCCTGGGGGTTGTAGATGCCGTAGAACTCGCCCTCGCTGTTGCCGATGCCGCGGGGGTTGGGGATGATGAAGGTGTAGCCGCGGGTGACGTAGAAGTCCATGTCGCCGGCTTCCAGGGAGTGGTCAAAGTAGTTGGACTTGCCGGGCAGGGAGCCGTGGCGCATGGCCTGCATCTCCTTGCCGTAGGCCGACCAGGCGATGAGGGCGGGGGCCTTGTCCAGCTCTGCCGGGTGGTACACGTCGCAGTAGATCTTGCAGCCGTCCCGCAGGACGATCTCCACGTCGGTCTCCAGCGCCACGGTGTACTGCGGCTTGGAGTACTGATCGATGTTCTTGGTGTACCGCCGATCCCAGTAGACGGGGCACTTGTTCAGGCCGGTCATCTCCAGAAACTCTTTGGATTTCATCGCGAAATTCCTCCTCAAATTTACGATTCATCTTCGTGTGCGACGGTTTCGGCTGTGCATTTTTCTTTGCGGATTTATGATATCACAAAAAAAATTGCTGTCTGTCTCGTATGAGACACAGCAATTTTTTGTGGAGGGTGCACAAAAACGGTGGGTGCGGCACGCCGCACCCACCTAGCGGGATGCCTCCTCCGAGACGATGTCCAGCAGGGCGTTCAGGTCCTCCACCACGATGCGCCCGCGCTGGGTGGAGAGGTATCCGGCCCGGCGCCACTCGCCGAGGATCCGCGCCACGGTCTGCCGGACGGTGCCGGCGGCGGTGGCCAGCTGGGCCTGGGTGATGGCGATGCTGATCTCGCGGCCCTCGGCGTGGGCCGTCAGCTGGAGGAGGGTGGAGGCCAGCCGGCCCCGGGCGTCGAGGCTCAGGTCGCTGGCGCGCTTCTGGGAGGAGCTCTGCAGCCGGTCGCTGAGCTGGCCGATGACGTGCAGGAGGATGTCCGGATTGTTCCGGGCGATGGGGCAGAAGGTCTGCCGCGGAATGCCCAGCAGCGTGAGGGCGGAGCCGGCCATGGCGGTGTTCGGGTAGCTCCGCTCCAGCAGGACGCCCATTTCGCCGATGTAGTCGTACGGCTTCCGGTGGCGGATGATGATCTCTTCACTGATGCCGTAGCTGACGAGCTCGGCCACGACGCCCTCATAGACGAAGTAGATCCGGTTGGGCGGATCGCCCATGCGGAAGATCGTTTCGCCCTGGTCGTAGCAGTAGGGGCGGGTCTTCTGCGCCAGGAGCTCCAGGTCGTCGTCCCGGATGCCGTGCAGCAGCGGGATCCGTCGATAGAACGAGATCACGGCGTCGTGGGAGAGGGAAACGTTCTGCCGCACGGCGGTTCCTCCTTCCATTCTGCGGGAAATCTCCCAATTTTCTACAGAATAGCACAGCCGGCGGCCTCCCGTCAAGCACCAGGACTTTTGGGCAGTTTGCACCAAAACGACCCTGTGTCGCCTCGGCGACAGACGGCAAAGTGACGAACTGATATAATGGGAAACACACGGAGCTCCAGCCGGAAAGATGGCGGTCTCCCGTCGGCGCGGCCGGGTCTGCGTGAATCTTTGGTGAGGTGAGCCGAATGAAGAAAGAGAAAATGTCCCTGTTCTCCTGCATTTTCATGGGCATCGGAAGCATCATCGGCGCCAGCATCTTCTCCACGACCCCCATCGCAGCCAAGATTGTCGGCGGCGACGGTGTGGTTCTTGGATTCATTCTGGCGTCCGTCTTCGTCTTTCTGAAGACGATGCCGGAAATGGTGATGATCTCCGCGCTGCCGGCCAATGGTGCCTCCTACATGCATTTGACCCGCCTGGTCCACCCGGCTGCAGGCATCCTGCACGCCTTCAACCAGCTGGTCATAGGACCCATGAAGATCGCCACCATGTCGCTGACGTTCTCCACCTACTTTGCCATGCTGTTTCCGCAGATTCCCGAGGTCATCGTGGCATGTGCCGTGACCGTGATCTTCACGATCATCTCCTGCTACGGCATCAAGGCCTCCGCGTGGGTCCAGAACATCTCGGTGCTGGTCCTGCTGGTGGCGCTGGGCTGCTACATCTTCGGCGGCTGGGGCCACACGACGGTCACCCTCGGTGAGGTCCTGAGCACCACGTACGATATCACGAAGCTGTGGGCGGCCATGGGCATCATGCACGGCTCCCTGATCGGCGCCAACGCCCTGATGTACGCCGCCGATGAGATCGAGAATCCCGGCAAGAACGTGCCGCTGTCCTTCTTCATCTCCACCGTCGCCACCGCCGTGATCTACGCGGCCATCGCCTTCGTCACGGTCGGCATCATCCGCAACCCCTACGAGCTGGACAATCTGGCCACTGTGGCCGAGACGTTCATGGGCCCCGGCATGCGCGCGTTCTTCATCTCCGGCGGTGCGCTCCTGGCCGTCATCACCAGCATCAACGCCTGCATCCTGATGTTCTCCCGGGCCAACTTCGCCGCCGCCCGCGACGGCCTGTATCCCCAGGGCCTCGTGAAGATCAACAAGCACGGCGTGCCCGTCAACTCCATCTGGCTGAACTCCATCATTGCCATGCTGGCCATGCTGACCGGCTACAACCTGGAGGACGTCATCAACATCACCTCCATCCCCGGCCTGCTGCTGAACCCCATCGTGTTCTTCTCGGTGTTCATGCTGCCCCGGCGGTACCCCAATGCCTACAAGACCTCGTTCCTGAAGATCCCCCACTGGGTCAACTGCGCGCTGGTGGTGGTGGCGACGGTGCTGTCGCTCGTCATGGGCGTGTCCGTCCTGGGACAGATGAGTGCCAAGAACTACCTGCTGATGGTCGGCTTCTACATCATCGCCCTGATTTACGCCATCCTCCGCGACCGGTACCTGAAGCAAAAGACCGGCTCCGGCCTGTTCGCCAGAATGCGCATGCCGTATGAGCCGTGGATGGAGCTGGAGGAGGCCGGCATCCGCCACCTGGGCGACAAGGCCATCATCCTGGAGACCAACAAGAAGAAGTAAGCTCCCTGCGGGTGCTCTCACACCCAACTCCATATGTACCCCCGCATTGCCGCTGATCCCCTTTGCTCACCGACCAAAGGGGTCAGCGGCAAACCATACCCAAAAACAGACAGCAATGAGAAGGAGGCACACCATGAAGAAGAAACTGACAGAGGTCCTGGGCATCGACAGGCTGCCAAATTACTGGGACCGCCGCTACACCAAGAACCTGGACAAGCTCTCCAGGCCCCAGTACGAGGTGGAGCGCCACGACGACGTCTGGATGACCCTGCGCGACGGCGTCCGCCTGTGCGTGGACGTGTACCTGCCCAAGGGCGCCGGCCCGGTGCCGGCCCTGGTCAGCTGGTCGGCCTACAGCAAGGAGATGCAGGCCATCGAGCGCGGCTCCATCCCGCCCGAGTCGCTGCTGTTCGACCACAGTCTGGAGGCCGGCGACATCAATTACTTCGTCTCCCGCGGCTACGCCTACATCATCCCCGACCCCCGCGGCATCGGCAAGAGCGAGGGCGAGTGGTACGGCGTCTACAACCCCGTGGAGAACCGGGACATCTACGACGTCATCGAGTGGGCCGCCGAGCAGCCCTGGTGCGACTCCAACGTGGGCATGATCGGCTACTCGTACTTCGGCATCTGCCAGATCCTGGCCGCGGCCCACCAGCCGCCGCACCTGAAGTGCATCATGCCCTGCTCCTACGTGGATGACTATTACCAGCACGGCTACTACGGCGGCGTCCCCGGCACGTACATGACGATCTACTGGGAACTGAGTCCGGCCAACAATCCGGTGTCGTGGACGCTGAAGATGTACGGCGAGGAAAAGACGAAACAGCTCATGGCCGAGCGGCTCAAGGATCCGGACATCGCCGTCAACAGCTACTTCCAGAAGATCCTCAACACCTGGCCGCCCAAGTACCACACCTTCTACCTGGACTACCTGCTCCACCCGCTGGACGACGAGTACTGGCAGCAGCGCTCGGCCAACCAGATCTACGACAAGGTCAAGGTCCCCGTGTACCTCCACTGTGCCTGGAGCCCCCAGGGCCGCTGGAGCGCGCCGATCTTCACGGCCATGAACGACGAGCGCCTGGCCTGCCCCAAGCGTCTGGGCGTGCTGGAGGGGTACGACGGCCTGGAGCTGCCGTACCGGGCGCTCAACGAGGAGTGCCTCCGGTGGTACGACCACTGGCTCAAGGGCATCGACACCGGCATCATGGACGAGCCGCTCTACAAGTTCTCCGTCCTCAACAGCGGCACCCGGTATGAGCACGAGTGGCCTCTGGCCCGGACCGACTGGCGGAAGCTGTACCTCCGCTCCTTCGGCCGCCTGCGCTGGGACCGGGAGCCTGACGGCAATCTGCCGCCCGACGGCTTTACCCACATGCCGCCGTCCATCTCCACGGAGGTCAACTGCCTCGTCTACAAGACGTCCCGCTTCCCGGCCCCTATGGAGATCACCGGCCCCATCGAGCTGCACCTCTGGGCCTCCATCGACGCTGCCGACGCCAACTTCATCGTCAAGCTCTGCGACGTGCTGCCCGACGGCACGCGGATGCCGCTGATCCGCTACGGCGCCCTGCGGGCCTCCCACCCGCTGGATCCGGAGAAGAGCCAGATCGGCCGCCCGGTCCACGACAACTCCGTCTCCATCCCCGTCACCCCCGGCGAGATCCGGGAGTACGTCATCGAGATCAACCCCACCGCCATCGTCATCCCCGCCGGCCACTGGCTGGAGCTGGAGATCACGAGCCAGTGCCCCAACCCGCGCCATATCGAGGGCTGGACCGGCAAGGTGGGCAACATGAACGTGGTGCCCAGCAACGCCACCATCTCCTACAAGATCTACCGCGACCGGGACCATCCGTCGTACCTGCTGCTGCCCGTCATCCCCGCCACGCCGGAGGAGAACTGGGTGCAGCCCCTCCCGGACGACACGGTGATCGACGTCGGCGGCTGACGCGCACGCCCCGGCCTTCCGGCAGCCGCGGGGAACCGCCGCGGCTGCCGCCCGACTGCAGAAAGGAGCATCCTCATGTCCCAGTTTGACCGCCTGGTGGACCGCACGACCTCCGGCGATTTGAAGTGGAACCGGCACATCATGGCCGCCATGACCGGCGCGCAGCTGCCGGAGACGGTCTATCCCATGTGGATCGCCGACGGCGACTTTGCCTGCCCGCCCCACGTCCTTTCCGCGCTCCATGCCCGGGTGGACCGGGAGATCTTCGGCTATCCGGCCATGCCCCGGGACTTCGGGGCCTCCGCGGCCTTCTGGATGGAGCGGCGCTTCGGCTGGCACGCGGAGCCGGAATGGGCCGTCCTGACTCCCGGCGTCATCGCCGGGCTCCACATCGCAATCCGCCTGTTCACGGAGCCGGGAGAGGGCGTCGTCCTGCAGACGCCGGTGTACGACCACTTCTTCTCCGCCGTCACCCAGTCCGGCCGGCGGGTGGCGGAGAATCCGCTGCTGTGCCGGGACGGGGCGTACCGGATGGACCTGGACGGCCTGGAGGCGCTGCTGCAGGACCCGTCCAACCGCCTGCTGGTGCTCTGCTCGCCCCACAACCCGGTGGGCCGCGTGTGGACGCGGGCGGAGCTGGAGGCGCTGGGGGGCGTCTGCCGGCGGCACGGCGTGGCCGTCGTGTCCGACGAGATCCACGCCGACTTGGTCTACGGGTCCCGCCGCCACACGCCGCTGCTGTCCCTTTGGCCCGACGCGCCGTGGCTGCAGCTGTCGTCCCCTGGCAAGACGTTCAACATGCCCGGCCTCAAGACGGCGTACGCCCTGATTCCCGACCCGGAGCTGCGCCGCCGCTTCCAGGCGGTGCAGGCGTCGCTGTCCCTGGAGGGCAAGAACACCCTGGGGCTGACGGCCTTCCGGGCTGCGTACGCGCCCGAGAGCCTGCCGTGGGTGGACGAGCTGACGGCCTACCTGGCGGAGAACGCCGCCCTGGCCGCCGCGTGCTTTGCCGGCACGCCGCTGGTGATGAGCCCCCTGGAGGGGACGTACCTGGCGTGGCTGGACTGCCGGGCCCTGGGCCTGGACGACCGGACGCTGCTGCGGACCGCGGCGTCCCGCGGCGTCGTGCCCTCCGGCGGCGGCGCCTACGGGACCGGCGGCGCCGGCCACCTGCGCCTGAACCTGGCCTGCCCCCGCCGGCAGCTGGAAGCCGCGCTGTCCCTGCTGCGCGCGGCGCTGCTGGAGGCAGCCCCTGCGTGACCCATTTTTGGAAAGAGAGAGTGTTTGGCGGCAGCGCTCCCGGGCGCTGCCGCCTCTTTGCCCTTGCGCCGGGGGGAAAAAGCGGGTATACTGTATTCTGGAAAACGGTGCCCGGCGGGGCGGATTGGAAGGTTTGTATCAATGCGGAAACTGTTTCGCGGACTGCGGGCATACCGGAAGGAATGCATCCTCGGACCGCTGTTCAAGCTGCTGGAGGCGGCCTTCGAGCTGCTGGTGCCTCTGGTGGTGGCGGCGATGATCGACGACGGCATTGCCCACGGGGACCGGGGGCTGCTGGTGCGGCTGGGGCTGCTGCTGGTGGGCCTGGCCCTGGTGGGGCTGGCCAGCTCCATCACGGCCCAGTACTTCGCGGCCAAGGCCGCCGTCCACTTCGCCGGCGGCCTGCGCAGCCAGGTGTTCGCCCGGATCCAGCAGCTGTCGTACACCCAGCTGGACGCCATCGGCGGCCCCACGCTCATCACCCGGATGACCAGCGACATCAACCAGGTGCAGACCGGCGTCAATCTGGCGCTGCGGCTGCTGCTGCGCTCGCCGTTCATCGTGTTCGGCGCCATGGTCATGGCCTTTACCATCGACCTGCAGGCGGCGTCCATCTTTGCCGTGGCCATTGCGGTGCTGTGCGCCGTGGTGTTCGGGCTGATGCTCTGGGGTATCCCCCGGTACCGTACGGTCCAGCAGAATCTGGACGGCCTGCTGTCCATTACCCGGGAAAACCTGGAGGGCGTCCGCGTCCTGCGGGCCTTCAACAAGCAGGCGGGCGAGGTGGCCCGCTTCGACGGGCAGAACGACCGGCTGACGAAGTTCGGCCTGTTCGTGGGCCGCGTCACGT
Organism: uncultured Oscillospiraceae bacterium; assembly: GCA_904395865.1. Lineage (GTDB taxonomy): Bacteria > Bacillota > Clostridia > Oscillospirales > Oscillospiraceae > Avoscillospira_A. The sequence goes on along the minus strand of CAJFNY010000074.1, from coordinate 8,257 downwards.
CGCTGATGAACCCGGTGACGTACGTGCTCATCAACCTGGCGCTGGTGGTGCTGCTGCGCACCGGCGCCGTCCGCGTGGACGCCGGCAGCCTGACCCAGGGGCAGGTGGTGGCCCTCGTCAACTACATGTCCCAGATCCTCGTGGAGCTCATCAAGATGGCCAACCTCATCATCACCATCACCCGCGCCTGGGCCTGCGGCAACCGGGTGGCCCAGCTGCTGGAGGTTGCGCCGGCCCCCGACGGGACGGAGACGGCCCCGGCCGGCAGCGACCCGGCCGTGGTGTTCGACCACGTGTCGCTGACGTACGAGGGGGCCGGCGGCCCGTCCCTGACGGACATCAGCTTTTCGATCCCCCGCGGCTCGGTGTTCGGCATCATCGGCGGCACCGGCGCGGGCAAGTCGTCGGTGGTGCAGCTGATCCCCGGCTTCTACCGGCCCACGGAGGGCGCCGTTCTGGTGGACGGCCTGGAGACGACGGCGTGGCAGGGGGCGGCCCTGCGGGCCCGGGTGGGCCTGGTGCCCCAGCGGGCGCAGCTCTTCCGCGGCACGATCCGCTCCAACCTCCTCTGGGGCAGCCCCGGGGCCGGTGACGCGGCCCTGCTCCGTGCCCTGGACGTGGCCCAGGCCCGGGACTTTGTGGAGGCCCGGGAGGGCGGGCTGGACGCGCCGGTGGAGCAGGGGGGCCGGAACCTGTCCGGCGGCCAGCGCCAGCGGCTGACCATCGCCCGGGCCGTGGCCCGGCAGCCGGAGCTGCTGATCCTGGACGACGCGGCCTCGGCCCTGGACTTCGCCACCGAGGCCCGGCTGCGCCGGGCCCTGCGGGAGCTGGAGGGGACGACGGTGATCCTCGTCTCCCAGCGGACGGCCTCCATCCGCCACGCCGACCAGATCCTCGTCCTGGACGACGGCCGCGCCGCGGGCCTCGGCACCCACGAGCAGCTGCTGGAATCGTGCCCGGTGTACCGGGAGATCCACGAGTCCCAGTACCGGAAGGAGGCGGGGGCATGAAGAACGGAGAGACCCTGCGCCGCGTCCTGGGCTTCCTGCGGCCCCGCTGGCCGCTGCTGGCGGCGTCGCTGCTGCTGGCCGTCGCCACCGTGGCGCTGACGTTGTACCTGCCCATCCTCACCGGCGCGGCCGTGGACCTGCTGCTGGGGCCGGGAGAGGTGGACTTCGCGGCCCTCTGGCCGCTGCTGACGCAGATCGCTGCAGCCGCCGCCTGCACCGGCCTGAGCCAGTGGCTCATGAATCTGTGCAACAACCGCATCACGTACGCCACGGTCCGGGACATCCGCGCCGCGGCCTTCCGGCACCTGCAGGTGCTGCCCATGGCGTACCTGGACGGCCGGTCCAGCGGCGAGACGGTCAGCCGCCTGATTGCCGACGTGGAGCAGCTGTCCGACGGGCTGCTGCTGGGCTTTACGCAGCTGTTTACCGGCGTCATCACCATCGTGGGGACCATCGGCTTCATGCTGTCGGTCAGCGTGCCCATTACGCTGGTGGTGGTGCTGGTGACGCCGGTGTCGCTGCTGGTGGCGTCGTTCATCGCCAAGCGGACGTACGAGATGTTCCGCCTCCAGTCGGAGACCCGCGGCGAGCAGACGGCGCTCATCGACGAGATGGTCGGCGGCCAGAAGGTCGTCCGCGCCTTCGGCCGGGAGCGGGCCGTCCAGGACCGCTTCGATGAGATCAACGGCCGGCTGACGCGCTTCTCCCTGCGGGCCATCTTCTTCTCGTCCATCACCAACCCGGCCACCCGCTTCGTCAACGCCCTGGTGTACGCCGGCGTGGGCCTGGCCGGCTCCCTGAGCGCCGTGGCCGACGGCATCACCGTCGGCGAGCTGACGATCTTCCTCAGCTACGCCAACCAGTACACGAAGCCCTTCAACGAGATCTCCGGCGTCGTCACCGAGCTGCAGAACGCCCTGGCCTGCGCTGCCCGGGTGTTCGAGCTGCTGGACGTGCCGGCGGAGACGCCCGACGCCCCCGATGCCGCGTCTCCGGAAACCTTCCAGGGCCGCGTGGAGCTGCGGGACGTGGACTTCTCCTACACGCCGGAGCAGCGGCTCATCGAGGGCCTGAGCCTGCAGGCCGCGCCGGGCCAGCGCATCGCCATCGTCGGCCCCACCGGCTGCGGCAAGACGACGCTCATCAACCTGCTCATGCGGTTTTACGACGTCTGCGGCGGCGGGATCACCGTGGACGGCGCCGACATCCGCACCCTGACCCGCCGGAGCCTCCGGTCGGGCTTCGGCATGGTGCTCCAGGACACGTGGCTGGAGACGGCCACCATCCGGGACAACATCGCCATGGGCAGGCCAGACGCCACCGACGAGGAGGTGGAGGCCGCCGCCCGCCTGGCCCACGCCCACAGCTTCATCACCCGCCTGCCCCAGGGATACGGCACGGTGCTGCAGGGCGGGGGAGAGAGCCTGTCCCAGGGGCAGCGGCAGCTGTTGTGCATCGCCCGGGTTATGCTCTGCCGGCCGCCCATGCTCATCCTTGACGAGGCCACCTCCTCCATCGACACCCGCACTGAGCTGAAGATCCAGTCGGCCCTGCTGCGGCTCATGGAGGGGCGCACCAGCTTCATCGTGGCGCACCGGCTGTCCACCATCCGGGAGGCCGACTGCATCCTCGTCATGCGGGACGGGAAGCTGGTGGAGCAGGGGCGCCACGCCGAGCTGCTGGAGAAAAACGGCTTCTACGCCCAGTTATACAACAGCCAGTTTGCCCCGTAAAACGCGGTGCGCCGGAGGCGCATCCCGAAAACCGAGAAAGGACGTGTGCCCATGCAGACCGTCGCCCTCTCCCGCGCAGAGCGGCTCCGCCGCCTGTTCCTGTATTTCCTGCTGTATTCGATCATTGGCTGGTGCTATGAGGTGTTCCTGGAGGTGGTGGTCTACCGCTGGGGATACTCCGACCGGGGCGTGCTCTTCGGGCCGTACTGCCCGGTCTACGGCGTCGGCGCGCTGACGTTCCTGCTGCTGATCGATCCGCTGATCCGCGGCAGGTCGGTGAAGCGCCGGCTGGCCCTGCTGCCGGTGGTGTTTCTGGGGTGCGGCCTGGTGGCCACGGCCATTGAGCTGGCCGCATCGTACCTCTGTGAGTGGACCATGGGCTCGTGGCCGTGGCAGACGTACGTGGACTACGCCGTGAACTTCCAGGGCCGCATCGCCCTGTCCCCGTCCATCCGCTTCGGCCTGGGGGGCGTGCTGTTCCTGTACGTGCTGCAGCCGCTGTTCGAGAAGCTGGTGGCGGCCATCCCGGACCGGAGCCGGAAGCTCGTGTTCACCATCTGCGCTGCGGTGTTCGCCGTGGATCTGGTGGCGTTCGTGATCGTGCGCCTGCTCTGACGCCAGCTTTGCTGGCCGGCGCAAAAGGGCGTGCCGCAGAGATTTCCTCTTGCGGCACGCCCTTGGTTTATGGCGGCTGATTCAGCTAGATATAAAATGCGGCCGTGGCCTGATTGGTGGGCCTGCGTTCCTCGCCGGGCAGCCAGCACTCGGCCGTCAGCGTCTTTAACGTCCGGCCGGATGAGAGGACCCGCGTCCGCAGCAGCAGCTCCGCGCCGATGGGGACCGGCCGCAGATACTGCACCTGGAGCGAAACGGTCTTGACCACCTGGAGCGCAAACAGGCCGCGGATGGTGCTGCCCATGCAGGTATCAAAGATGGTTGCCAGCAGCCCGCCGTGTGCCACGCCCCAAATGTTCTCCAGCTCCGGCCCGATCGACACGGCAAAATCCATCGTCATGGCTTCCGGATCGCAGCCCGTGACGCGAAGCGGGATCTGAGCGGCAAAGGCCTTGGGACGGTCGTGTCCGTACTGGTCCAAAAACTCCTGCACAATCTGCAGCGCAGAGGCCTCCGTCGGGGCCATGGGAACCACCTCCTTTTCTTCAATTCGTCTTCTGTGTAATCGATCAATCAAAAAATAGTTTACTGCATCGGCGGGAAAAACGCAATACGAAATCGGAGCTCCGGGCAGGCGGCGCAGCCATCACCGGAGGAGGCAAAGAAGCTGTAATCTCCCGGAAACGGATACCGGGGACGCTGCGCAGGCAGCGTCCCCGGTTTTTCTATGATTCAGACTGCTTCTCCAGGACGATCCGGTCGTCGCTGAGGAGGACCATGGTGAGCGGATCGGCGTCGGCGGCAACCAGGTAGCCCTGGGTGGTGGAAAGGTAGGAGAAGTTCAGCGCGCCGTCTACCAGCTCCCAGGTGCCGCTGAAGTGGTGGTCACTGGGGTCGCCCTCGGAGACGCTCGTCATCTCGCCGGTGCCGCCCTGGTAGAGCTTCAGCGTGCGGGTGATGACGGTGCCGTCTGCCGTAAAGGTACCCTGCCAGGTGCCGATCATCATCTCGTCGGTCAGGGTCGCTTCCGGTTCCGCGGATTCCTCAGCCACGGTTTCTTCCGTTGTGGTTTCCTCAGCGGGCAGATCGGACTCCGGTGAGGTATCGCCGCCGCAGGCGGTCAGCAGGGCAAGCAGCAGCACAGCGGCCGGCAGGAAAGCGCGTTTCTTCATGGAAATTCGCTCCTTCACGAAAAAATGTGCGTATTCCGGCATTGCAGCCCGGAATTCCGCACAACTAATCATATATATATATATATATATAAAGTCAAGGCCTTTTTTCGGATTTCTCTGTTTTGCCCAAAGACCGGCCGCCTGCTTTGTGGAATACGGCGGCACCTCTGCCGGTCCCTCGGTGAACTGCCGGGAAGGACGTACGGAGACGTTTGCACCGTACGTCCTTCCCGCGTCACTACAGGATGATGCAGATCAGTCCGTTGCCGCCCTCGTTGATGATGCGCTGGAGGGCGTCGCGGAACTTGTAGCGGGACTCCTCGGGCAGCTTCCGCAGCTTGCTGCCCAGCCCGTCGTTGACCAGCTCGAACAGGGACTTCCCGAAGATGTTGCTCTCCCAGAGCTTCTCGGTGTTGCCCTCGTACTCGCCCAGCAGGTAGTGCACCAGGTCCTCCGACTGCTTCTCGTCGCCGACGATGGGGCTGATCTCCGTCTTGATGTCGGCCCGGATCATGTGGATGGACGGGGCGCTGGCCTTGAGCTTGATGCCGTAGCTGCCGCCGCGGCGGACGATCTCCGGCACCTCCATTTTCAGGTCCTCGGCGCCGGGCATGACGACGCCGTAGCCCGTGGCCCAGACCTGGTCCAGGGCGTTGGCCACCTTGTCGTACTTCTTCTGGGTGGCGGCCAGCTGGCCCAGGAGCGTCAGCAGCTCGCCGTCGTTGGCGATGGAGAAGCCGCTCTTGTCGCTGAGGATCTGGTAGAACAGCCCCTGGGGGAAGTCCAGCGTACAGCTGACGACGCCGGTGCCCAGGTCGATGGAGCGGATGTGGTAGTCCTCCACCGACTCCAGCTGGCAGATGCACTCGATGGCCGGCTCCGCCTGGCACACGGCCGAGACCCGGCCGGCGCAGCTGCGCATGGCATCGTACAGCGCCTGCTTCAGCGGGTGCTCCACCTCCAGCGCGTCCATCCAGCTGGGCAGGAAGAAGCGCATCTCCGTCACCGGGAACTGCCGCAGCAGCGCCTGGAGCAGCGCGGTGATCTGAGGCTCCTCCATGGTCAGGCAGTTGGCGGTGAGGCACGTGACGCCGTACGTCTCGGCAATGTGCGCCTGCAGCTCCCGGGCCGCCTCGCCGTCCGGCTCCTGGGAGTTGACGATCACGAGGAACGGCTTGCCGGTGGCCTGCATGTCGCGGATGGCCCGGTCCTCGGCCTCCTCGTAGTCGGCGCGGGGGATGTCGGTGACGGTGCCGTCGGTGGTCATGACGATGCCGATGGTGCCGTGGTCCTCCATGACCTTCTTCGTGCCCAGCTCGGCGGCCTCGGGCATGGGGATCTCGTGGTCGTACCACGGCGTCGTGACCATGCGCGGCTGGCCGTCCTCCTCAGCGCCGATGGCGCCGGCGACCATGTAGCCCACCGAGTCGATGAGCCGGACCGACAGCTTCGCCGTGCCGTCGGGGCTGATCTCCACAGCGTCCTCCGGGACGAATTTCGGCTCCGAGGTCATGATCGTCTTGCCGGAGCCGCTCTGGGGCAGCTCATCCCGGGCCCGCTCCCGGCGGTAGACATTGTCGATGTTGGGGAGCACCAGCTCCTCCATGAACCGTTTGATAAAGGTCGACTTGCCGGTCCGCACCGGCCCGACCACGCAGAGATACACGTTTCCGTCGGTGCGCTGCCGGATTTGCTCGTAAATGCTCGTCTGTTCCACGCGGAAATCCCTCCTTGCCGGCAGAGACCGCACCGCAGGCCGCGCTCTGCCTTGTTCTGAATCATGGATATGCTGACAAGCCGGGCCGTATGAATGGGAAACGCGGGCCGGGACGCTTTTTGCGTCCCGGCCCGCGTGAGACTGTCCAAAAACCGCTCCAGCCGAAGGGTTCGGAGGGAGGGGATGTGTGCAGGGCTGCTCCGCAGAGCGTGCCGGAGCGCAACCGCCCGGCGCGCGGCGGCCGGCTCATTCTTCCCTAGGCTGATGCTGACGAATGCGCAGCAGCCGTCGCCGATCATGACGGCGATGGCCAGCGCCACCACCGTCAGGGGGAAGACGACGGTGGTGGCGGCGTTGCCGTAGGAACCCAGATAGCTGGCGTTGGCGATGAAGATCTGGTCGACGATGTTGTACAGTGCGCCCACCAGCAGCGAGACGATGCAGGGCACCGCGTACTGGGCCATCAGCTTCCCGACGGGCTGCGTTTCCAGGTGTTGATTTCCGGTTTCCATGGATGGTATCTGCCCCTTTTCTGCAAGAAAGCGTGCGGCCACACGCTGCTGGATTTACGCCGTGGGGCCACACGCTGTTCGGTTTCCTGGATTCAGTTGAGATAGTCGCCCACAGGGCTGGCGTTGTACTGCTTGATGATTTTCAGCACGACGGAGCCGTCGGGCTGCTCCTGCTCCGAGACGATTTTGTGGCGGATGCGCTTCTCTTCCAGCCCCTTCTTGTACTGTGCCACCTCCTGCCGCGTGATCTCCGCCGCGTTGCCGGCCTCCGTGCCGTCCGGCAGGGCGAAGCGGAGCGTCTGGCAGATGCACGCCGCCTGAATCCGTTTCATGTGTAGGCCCCACTTTCTGAAAAAAATTGCGTGCTGCCCGTGCACGCAACTGGAGTTACGCACACAGGCAGCACGTTGCATCGTTATTTTATCAAATTTCCCCCGGGACGGCAAAGGCGTTTTTGCACAAAATCGCCGGGCTGCGGCGGCCGGCTCCCTGCGCGTTCTGCGCAGAGGCGAGCGGCCTCACCGGACGCCGATGCCCCGGTCATTGAGCTGCTGCTGGTGATTCTCCACCTCGGACTGGCGGGCCGCCTCGTATTCCTCCTCGGTAGAGAACTGCCAGTAGAAGGTGTCGCTGGGGCTGAACTCCGTCACACGGATGGACGGTGGATCGCCCTCCCGCTCCAGCTGGTAGTGGTACGAGGTGCAGAAGGCCGCCGTCTGCTTCCCGTCGTAGCGGACGTACGACAGGCCCAGCAGGCCGTTTTCCTGCAGACAGATGCCGGAGATTTCCATGCCGTACTTCCCGGGCAGGGCCGTGACGACGGTGCCGTCGGCCAGCACGTGCAGCACCGTGTCGCCGTAGGGGCCGTTGCCGTCGTACCCTGTGTAGGGCGGCGCGTCTGCAGAGACTGCCAGGATGTACGTGCCGCCGGCGCCGTCGTCCGTCTCCTGCAGGAAGGCCCGCATGCCCAGGGCCTCCGGTGTCACCTCCGTCACGGTTTCCGGCGTCTCGGCGGGCTCCTCCGGCGGGGCCGTCTGCGTGTACGGCAGCGCCAGGGCGCTGGCCAGCAGCACGGCGGCAAACAGGGTGGATCCATTCATGTTGATGCGCTCCCTTCTTCCAAAAAAATCATGAGGGTGCAGCCTTGCTGCACCCTCATGATACCATGAGGAGGTTTTGCGTTTTCCGTCAATTGACCGCGGCGGCCAGCTTGTCCACAGCGGCCCGCAGGCGGCGGAGGGACTCGTCCCGGCCCAGCAGGGCGCACAGCTCCGTGGCGCCGCCGGGCGTGGAGGCCTTGCCGGACACGGCTACCCGCACCGGCCAGAGAATCACCGAATTCTTCACGCCCTTCTCCGCGGCCAGGCCGGCCAGGACGGCGAACAGGGCGTCGTTCGTCCAGTCGGCGACGCCCTCCAGCACCGGGAGCGCCGCGCGCAGCGCGTCCAGGGACGACTCCAGCGTGGACTTGGACTTCTTGTGGACGTACAGCTGCGCG
>CAJFNY010000073.1 GCA_904395865.1 uncultured Oscillospiraceae bacterium | reverse complement strand
CGGGCCCACCAGCACGATGAACTCCTGATCGGCAATGTCCAGGCTGAATTCCTGCACCGCCACGACGCCCTGCTCCGTGATCTGCAGATTCGCCTTCGGCTCATCCGACACGTGTTCATCCTTTTTCTTCTTCCGGCGGCTGGACTTCTTCTCATTATTACGGTACGGATAGATTTTTTTGACGTTCTGCAAGGACAGACTGGCCATGGTTTCCAGCCCTGCGCACACGGCCTCCGCCGGGTGTGCGCTCGGCCGGCCGGGCGAAGCCGGCAGGCCCTTACGGCAGGTCTCCACACTGCCGCACCGCGGGCTGCTGCGGTGGAACCCCCTTCTTGTCAGTCCGCAGGGGCAAGCAGTGGAGTGCCCGTGCGTCTTTGGAATGGCCGCCGGTCGATTTTGCCGGCGGCTTTACCTGCATGATAGCAAACGCACGGACACTTGTAAATTTTACACCGAAAAATCCGTTTTTCCGTGGAATTTTCATTTTCTCCCGGCGGTTTTGCGGAAAGCGCTTCGCGAACCCGAGATTTTTCCACATGCAGCCCTTCATTTTCCCGCCGCCTTTTTCTCTGAAAAAGTTCTGAATTCCTTTGGTTTTCCGGATCTTTTCGAATATTTTTCACGATTACAGTTTTGGCCGGCAGTTTCGGAAAAAACGCCTCTTTCGGAAAACCGTGGCGCATTCCGGAAGTTCCCTGGCCTATCTTGTAAATACAAAACGCCATTTTTATTATAGCATAAATGATAAGAAAACCCGCGCAATCCAACGGGCATCTGTGTAATATGACCGAATCGCGGGCAGGAAAGGGGTCACTTATGAATCAGTTCGCTTTTCGTCCGGCCGCCTGGCTGCCGTGTCACGACGCCGAGACGCTCGAGCGCGTCCGAGCCATCCGCCGTGAGGATATGGAATACACCAACGAAAACGGCTTCTCCGTCCAGGTGGTGCTGGATCCGCTGCTGCACATGGTGATGGACGTTTTTCACCGGATCTATCTGAGTGATGTGCAGGATACGCCGCTGACGATGATCTTCCCCAACCAGTGGCCCGGTGCCTACTCGGCCATCGCCAACATGATCAACCGCTACAACGTCTCCTGCCGCAACGTCCACGCCTTCGCCATGGACGAGTGGGCCGACGAGGACGGCAATGTGGCGCCCCTGACGTACGGCGCCAGCCTGGGCTACTCCTTCCGCACCCACTTCTACGGCAACATCCGCGAGGATCTGCGCCCCGATGTGGAGCACTGGCACGTGTTCACCAATGAGAACAAGGCCAACGGCGTCTACTCCTCCATCATCGAAGAGGTCGGCAACGGCGGCGCCGACGTCATCTACTCGGCCACCGGCTGGCCCGGCCACATCGCCTTCATCGATCCGGACACGGAGGAATTCGCCGCGGACAGCCTTGCGGATTTCCTGAAGCTGGATTCCCGGGTCGTCACGCAGCACTACATGACCATCTGCGAAAATGCGCTGTTCGCCCCCATGGGTGCCTCCGGCGACGTCTGGGCCGTGCCGCCCAGAGCCGTCACCATCGGCCCGCGGGACGTGGTCCACGCCCGGGAGCGCTTCGTGATGCACAACATCACCAACCCGGGCGGCGACTCCTGGCAGCGGATGATCTCCCGCCTGGAGCTGTACGGCCCCATCACGAAGGAGTGCCCCTCCTCCATCGTTCGGCTGGGCAAGGGCACCTGCTTCGTCAGCGAGACCATCGCCCGCCCCTTCGGCACCTGGACGTGCGGCATGCCCAACAAGGATCTCTGATCCGCGTTTTCGGCATTTCACCCGTATTTCATTGCGGACGACGGCCGCATGAAAGATATGAACCATCATCAAAATAGGAGGCGCGAAATATGAAAAAGAAACTGCTTTGTCTGCTTCTGGCAACGCTTCTGCTGGTCGGCATCTTTGCCGGCTGTGCCAGCGACGAAACGACCGCTGACACCGGAAGCACCGACACCGGAAGCACCGACACCGAAAACACCGACTCCACCACGGAATCCACCGACGGCGAGGAGATCACCCTTCGCTGGGTCGGCGCCGGCTGGTCCCTCAACCAGAAGGCCGACAAGATCATCGAGAAGTGGAATGCGATCCACCCGGAAATCCAGATTGAGTACATCGAGCCTGGTACGACCGTCGATACCAGCTACCTGGCCAATCTGGACACCATGGTCAGCGGCGGCGAGGTCGTCGATCTGACGTATCTGACGTACGCCGAGGTGTATAACCGCGTCATCAACGGCGGCGCCCTGCCCATCGACGAGTACGTCGAGGCCAACGGCGACGACTACGAGGGTATGTACGGCTCCATGTCCAAGGAGATGCTCTCCTACAACGGCGAGCTGTACGGCATCCCGTACGCCGGCAACACCTACAAGGTGTTCTACAACAAGACCATGACCGATGCTGCCGGCATCACCATCCCCGAGCAGTGGTCCATCGAGGAGTTCACCGAGGTGGCCCGCCAGCTGAATGACCCGGACAACGGCGTCTACGGCTGCTGCTTCCCCTTCACCTGGGACGCCATCCTCTACGCGTCCGCGGAGCTGTCCGGCTGGACGAGCGTCGTGAAGCAGGACGACGGCACCATCGTTCCGAACTTCGACGACGAGCGGCTGCGCACGGCCCTGTCCTGGGCCAAGGGTCTGGCCGATGAGGGCCTGAGCCCCGACCTGGCCACCATGCAGGCCGAGTCCCTGAACCGCCGCCAGGTTCTGGCGGAGCAGCAGGCTGCCATGCTGATCGACGGCCCGTTCACCCTGGTCTGGCTGCAGACGTACATGTTTGACGATCCGGGCGAGGGCGCGCTGGACTTCGAGCTGGGCGTGACGAACATCCCGTACATCGACGAGGACGGCAAGGATGTTTCCTACAACACCGTCGCCGGCGCGTTCTACATCCCCAAGAGCGCCGCGCATCCCGCCGAGGCGTATGAGTTCGCCAAGTTCATCTGCGACGAGTGCCCCGAGGAGGCCGCCAACTACATGCCCATCTACACCGGTGCCGACATGGAGGCCGCCACGAAGTCCTTCACCGAGTACACCGACACCAACGGCGAGCTGCACACGGACATCTATCCGCTGGAGGTTGCGACCGGTGCCGTGGCCACGCCCTATGAGTCCTACGTCGGCAAGTACGGCTAGGCGGCTTCAATGGCGGCCTTGATTTTTGCCACCGTCCGGGTATCGGACTTCGGGATGATCAGCGACACCGAGTACTTGGGCGTG